>DHNJ01000155.1:0-8375 GCA_002409445.1 Armatimonadetes bacterium UBA5419
TCGCCGAGGCTGCCCCCGCTTCTTTCAGCGCGCGGCCAACAGCAGCGTCTCCGCCGCCGTTAGCCAGCCCGCGGGCAGCCGCACGTAGTCGACGCTGCCGTCCCAGTCGGCCGTCGCATCGAGCAGATCGTCGAGGCTGTGCTCGGCGTCGATGGCGGTGTCGGGGTACAGTTCGGGCAGTTCGCGACAGGTCACGCTGCGCGCGCCGCTAGTCGCGACACCGGCCAGCCAACGGTCGAGCGCCTCGTAGCGCGCGGCCAGTTCGGCGGCGCTGGGCTGCCGCGGCGGCTCATAGTCGTAGACCACGCGGGGTCGGTAGCCGTCGTTCTGCCAGCGTGCGGGCGGGTTCTGGCCGCGAGCGAAGTTCACGCCATCCCAGAACTCGTTGGTCGCCCACTCGCAGGGGTGGTAGTAGATCTGCATCAGCCCGCCGCCGGCCGCGCGCATCGTCTCGACCGCCTCGCGGAGCCGCGCCAGCGCGCCGTCGACTGAGTCCGGGTCGCGCGGGTCATGGCGCAGGCTGTACCCGATGCCCAGGGTGTGCAGCAGGCCCATGAAGTAGAACGGCTTGCCGTCCAGCCCGACCCACGGCCCGTCGTCGATGTAGCTGCGCACGCCCCACTCGCGCAGGACCGGGTAGGTCTGCGCGGCCCAGGAGGCGCCCGCCTGGCCATAAGTCGTCGGCTGGCAGTCGAAGATCGCGGCAACGTCGCGGTAGCCGTCGGTCTCCAGGCGGCGCCAGAGGTCGACGCCCTGCGGCCAGGGCAGCGGCTCGCAGTACTCGGTGACCACCGGGTGCGCGCTGTGGCGGTCGCTGTGGTAGCCGACGTCGTGCGCGGCGAGCGCAGCGATGACGTCGGTGCGTCCGCGTTCGGCCAGCACCCGCGCCTTCTCCCCGACGACCTTGAACGTCGCCCGCACGCCGGCGGCCGCATGGGCCTGGGCGATGCGCAGCGCAGCGTCGTCGCTCGCGGGGCAGACGTAGTCCTCGGTGTCGTACCAAATCGACAGCAGCACTTCCGCCACGGCGCTAGCCTCCCGCCTCGGGGTGATGGAGCACGAACAGCAGCGCAAAGCGCGCCACCGCCGCCGCGCGGCTTGGGCCGACGGCCTCGATCAGGATCGTCTGCGACTCGCGGTCAGTCACGTCAACGCGGTGGCCGTCGCGCAGGGGACGCTCGTCGAGGACGCTCGTCGCCGGCACGAACTTGGCCAGGTGATCGAGGACCTGTGCGGCCAGGGCATCGTCGGCGGAGTAGCGTGGCGCGGGCGCCGGGTCGAGCGGGTCGGGCTGCCAGCCCATGACGTGTTCGGCCACGGCAGCATCCATCGCGCGGCCCGGCTTCAGGCGAGCGATGGCGTCGGCAGTCAACTCGGACATGACGGTCTCCTCCGGCGGCCGCTTCGCGCCCAGCGCCGCCGCTCCTCCTTGACGGCCGCCCCGCGCAGGCGCTACGCTGCCCCCATGAGCGAACGTCACCGAGTCGCCTGGCTGGTCGGCACCTGCCTCGCCCTGCTGCTCAGCGGCATGGCCGTCTGGGCCTACCTCGACCGCGCCACCAGCCTCCTCCGCCGCTAAGCGCCCCTCCGGCGCACAACGCTAAATCCGATCCGAGCCCGAGTCACGTATCCATGCGGCTCGCGCAGGCCACCACCACCCGCCCGAGGCGAACAAACTTTTGCCTCCCGCCCCGCATCACCGCCCAAAGTGGCTCAACCATCGGCCTTGGCCGTACAAATCAGGCCCACGCACTTTGCCGCCCGCCGATTCGTGCCGATCCGCGCTGCAAGCCCGACCCAAATGCTTGACACGCCCTACCCGTAATGGCTACAGTGGGGCTCGATGGGGCTAGATGGGAGCGAATGGGATTCCCGGCTAGCCGAATGGAGCTAGGAGGAGCAGCTCGTGATCGGGACCTTCGAGGTCAGCGCGGACCAAGCTGGGCGGATTACCGTCCCGCTGGCTCTGCGTCGCCGTCTCGGGGACGACCTGGTCATCTGTCCATCCATGCCTCCTGAGCGCCATCTGCTCGTTTATGAAGCCTCTGCCTTCGATGCTTTCCGGGCGCGCTTGTTTCCGCACGAGCCGGTCACGCAGGATGCGCTGAGCCTGATGCGCAACACCGTCGCCCGCGCCCAGGAGGTCCGCTTGGACAAGGCCGGCCGCGTCCTGGTGCCGCCTCGGCTGCGCACTTGGGCCGGCGTCGAAGAGGCGGTCGTGGTGCTGGGCATGGGTGACCACCTGGAGGTTTGGTCGGCGGCCAGCTACGAGGCCTGGGCCGAGATGATGGACAGCGAGGAGGCGGCCCTCCGTTTCACCACGCTGCGCGAGGAGATGGAACGGGCCAACCGGGCCGCGGCCGGCAGCGGTTCGTGACCGGCTCGGCTGGCGAGCATCGCCCGGTGATGGTCGCCGAATGCCTCGAGGCGTTGGCGCTGAGCCCGGGCGACACGGTGGTCGATGGCACCGTGGGCCAGGGCGGCCACCTGCGCGCGCTACTCCGCGCGGTCCAGCCCGGCGGGCGGGCCATCGGTTGTGATTTGGATAGCGAGGCCCTGACCCGGGTCGAGGCCTGGCTTGGTGAGGAGATGAGTGCGGTGACCTTGGTGCAGGGCAGTTTCGCCGACCTGGCGCCCGTCGTCCGGCAGCAGGTGCCGGGCGGGGTCCAGGGCATTCTGCTCGACTTGGGCGTCAGCCGCGACCAGCTCATCTCACCGCGGTTCAGCTTCCAGGCCGGCGGCCCGCTTGACAGCCGCCTCGACCCCGCCGGCGCCGAGACCGCCGCCGATCTCCTGGCCGGCGCCGACGAGGCCGAGCTGACCCGCATCCTCCGCGACTACGGCGACGAGCGGTTCGCCCCGCGCATCGCCCGTGGCATCGTCGCCGCCCGCGCGCAGGCGCCACTGACGACCACCGAGCAGCTGGTCGAGGTCATCCGCCGCGCCTATCCCGCCGGCGCGCGCCACGGCCGCATCCACATCGCCACGCGCACCTTCCAGGCCCTGCGCATCGCCGTCAACCGCCTGTACGAAGCGCTCGACACCGCGCTCGCCGAGCTGCCCGCGCTGCTCGCGCCGGGCGGCCGGCTGGCGATTCTGACCTATCACAGCGGTGAGGACGGCCGCGTCAAGCGCGCCTTCCGCGCCCTCAGCCGCGCCGCCGACGACGGCACTCCCGCCGGCTTCAGCCTTCTGACCCGACGCCCCCTGGCCCCCAGCCCCGACGAATGCGCCGCCAACCCCGGCGCGCGCTCGGCGCGGCTGCGGGTCCTGCTCGCCAACCCCGCGAGGTCCGCCGCATGAGCACGCCCTACCCCCGCCCCGAGTACCAACACGGCAGCGCCGCGCGCGCCCTCCCCGAGCCGCTACCCCACGGGCCGCGGCGTGGACGCCCGTCGCTGACCCCGGCCGAACGCTGGGAGTTGCTCCGCCCGCTAGCCGCCGGCGGCCTGGCGTTGAGCGCGCTCTCGCTGCTCGCGGTCATCTACCTCACCGCGTTCGCCCAGCTCACCGCGCATGGCACCCGCATCGGCGAACTGGACCGCAAGATCGCTACCGCCGAGGCGGAGCTGCAGCGCTCGCGCGGCGAGATCGCGCGGCTGACGCGGCGCGAGCGGGTCGAGCGCGAGGCGCCCCGCCTCGGCCTGATCCAGCTGCCCGCGGGCGAAGTTGACGATGCTGTGCGCACCAGCGAGCGCCCGGTCTACCAGCCGGTGCCGCGCCAGGTCGCCGCGATTGACGGCCGTGGGCGGTGGTAGGAGGCGACGATGAGAGGCGGATCGATCAGCCGTCTGAACTGGTTGCGCCGCGCCTTGCTGGTTGTGGTGCTGGTCCTCGCCGCACGGCTGACCTGGGTGCAATTCGTCGCCCGTGACCGCTACTTCAACCCGACAGGCATCCGCTACACCCAGCGCACGACGCTGCTACCGGCCAAGGGCGAACTACGCGACCGTAACGGCCGCGTCCTGGCACGCAACATCGATAGCGCCAGCATCTACTGCAACCCGCAGGTCGTCGTCGACCCGGCCGCTGCCGCGGCCCGCCTCTCGCCGATCCTCGACGAGCCGCCCGAGAAGCTCGAGCCGCTGTTGGCCAAGCGCCTGCGCCGCGCGCGCCTGCGCACGGATGTCGATCCGGCGACCGTCGCCGCCCTGCGGCCACTGTTCGACGCCGGCATCCTCAGCGTCACCGACGACGTCGCCACGGTGCGGCGGACCATCGTCGCCCACCCGACCCAGATTTCCACCGACCCCGAGGTCCGCACGCGCCTGGCCCTGATCCTGGGCCTACCGCCCGAGGAGCTGGCCAACCTCCTGGCCGAGCCGCTGCAGCGTGTGGTCCTGCTCGATGAGGTGGAACCGACCCTGGTCGAGCAGGTCGAACGCCTCGGCGTCGAGGGCATCAGCATCGAGACCCAGGAAGCTACGCCGGGCCAAACGGTTTACCTCAACCCCGTCGACGCGGCGCTGGAACCGGGCAGCCTCTCGGGCTCGCCCGAGATCCGCACCGCGGTCTGGGACGCGCTCGAGCCGCTCTGGGCCGGCGCGACCAAGCCGTCGGTTAGCACCATCGCGCGCCGCCTAAAGGTCTATTCGCTGTCGCTCAAGCGCGAGGTCCCCGCCCTCCTGGGCGAGGCGATCCGCGCGCGCCTGGCGGCCGAGGAGATCGAGTACGCCAGCGTCGTCCGCGAGTCGACGCGCGAGTACCCCCAGGGCGAGCTCGGCCGCAGCCTGCTCGGCGCGGTCGACCCCGACGAGCAAGGCACCGGCGGGCTTGAGCTGACCTACAACTACCTACTCTCTGGCCAGTCCGGCTGGCACGAGGTGACCGTCGACCCGCGCGGCCGGCCGATCCTCCAAGAGCGGCTCACGCGCGTCGAGCCGCGCCACGGCTACAACGTCGAGCTGACCCTCGACGCGACCATCCAGAGCTATGCCGAAGAGGCGGTGCTCGGCGCGGTCACCGAGTTCGACGCTGATTGGGGTCTGGCGGTCGTCGTCGACCCGTTCAGCGGCGAGGTCCTGGCCCTGGCCGACATCGCCAACCCCGAGCGCCCGGTACGCAACGCGAGCCGCAGCCTCGGCACGCCGTACGAGCCTGGCTCGATCCTCAAGCCGCTGGTCGTCGCTGCGGCGATGGACGAGGGCCTGACCTCCTCGAACGACCCGTTCTACTGCGGCGGCGGCATGGTCGTTGGCAACCGCCGGCTCAGCTGCATCCGTCATCACGGCGCGGAGACGACCTACGGCGGCGTGCGCGACAGCTGTAACGTGGTCATGATGCAGATCGCCCAGCGCATGGGCCAGGCCAAGCTGGAGCCGCAGCTACGCCGCTACGGCCTGTTCGAGCGCACGGGCATCGGCCTGGCCAGCCAGGAGAGCCTCGGCGCTATCTTCGTGAACAACAACGAGGGGCGCTGGGGTCTGCTCAAGACCGCGACAGTCAGCTACGGCAAGGGCATCCAGGTTTCGTCCATCGGCCTCGTGCGCGCCTACAGCGCGTTGCTCAACGGTGGCCGCCTGCCCGACCTGCACCTGATCCGCCGGCTTGTCGATCGCGAGGGCCGACTGGTCAGCGAGGCGCCGACCGATGGCGGGCCGCAGGTCATGTCGTCGGACACTGCCGACGCGGTCAAGGAGATGTTGCGCGGGGTGATCGCCGACCCGAAGGGCACCGGCAAGATTGCCGCCAGCGCGCTGTACGACCTGGGCGGCAAGACGGGCACCTCGGTCGCCTATGGCACGGGCGACAGCCGCGTCGTCTCGATGACCGGCTACGGGCCGCACGAGCAACCGCGACTGATGGTCCTGGTCTCCGTTTGTGAGCCGCGCCGCGGCCCGCGCTGGGGCGGCGTGACCTGTGGACCAGCCCTGCGCACCATCATCGAGCGCAGCTTGCAGTACCTCGGCCAACCCGCCAACCCCGGCGCCGCCGAAGCCCAAGCCAAGGCCTCAGAGGCCGCCGCCGCCGCACTCGCCGCCGCGCGGCCCGAACCGGCGTCCGAGGCCGAACCCGAGGCCGACACCACGACCTCCCCAACCACCGAGGAGGACGCGGAATGACCCTCAGCACGTTGCTTGATGGCTTCGCCTCGGTTGACCCGAGCTTCGCCGACGTTGAGATCACCGCGGTCACCGCGGACTCGCGGCGCTGCGCGCCGGGCACGCTGTTCGTCGCCCTCCCCCGCGGCGATCGCGCGGGCTTCGTCCACGACGGCCACGACTTCGCCCCCGCCGCGGTGGCCGCCGGTGCCAGCGCGGTCGCCGCCACACGGCCGCTGCCCGACCTGGCGGTGCCGGTGCTCGTTGTCGACGACACGCGCTGGCTGCTGCCGCGCCTAGCCGGCCGGCTGCTGGGCGACCCGAGCCGCCAGATGCGCCTGGTCGGCATCACTGGGACCAACGGCAAGACCACGTCTAGCTATCTACTCGAGGCCATCTGGCGCCACATGGGCCGGCGCAGTGCGGTCGTCGGCACGATCGAGACCCGCCTGGCCGATCGTCAGCGCGAGCCCGGCATGACTACCCCCGACCCGGTCACCCTGCAGCGACTCTGGGCCGACTGCCTGATCTACGGCGTCCATGACGCTGTGATCGAGGTCAGCTCCCACGCCCTGCACCAGTACCGCGTCGGCGCAACCCACTTCACCGCCGCCCTGTTCACCAACCTGACCCAGGACCACCTCGACTACCACCCCGACCTCGAGGACTACTTCGCTGCCAAATGCCGCCTGTTTGCCCCCGACGACTGGGGCCAGGCGCCGCGGGCCGTGATCAACATCGATGACCCCTACGGCCGCCGGCTGCTCGCCCAGCTCGGGCCAGAGGCCATTTCCTACGGCTTCGGGCCAGAGGCGGTGGTGCGCGGCGTCGAGCCCGTGTACGACGCGCATGGCAGCCACGTCCGCGTCGTTACGCCAGCGGGCGAGTGGCGCCAGGATCTGCTCGTGCTGGGCGAGTACAACATCGCCAACGCCCTGGGCGTGATCGGCGTCGCGCTGGCGCTGGAGCTGCCGCTCGAGGCCATCCGCGCCGGCCTGGCCGGTTGCGCCGGGGCGCCAGGGCGGCTCGAGCCGGTGCGCTGCGGCCAGGACTTCACCGTGCTGGTCGACTACGCCCACACGCCCGACGCCGTCCACCAGGCGACCTCCGCGCTTCGCGGTCTGACCCCCGGCCGGATCATCACCGTCTTCGGCTGCGGCGGCGACCGTGATCGCGGCAAGCGCCCGCAGATGGGCCGGATCGCCGCCGAGCGCAGCGACGTCATCGTCGTCACCTCCGACAATCCACGCACCGAGGACCCCGACGCCATCATCGCCGAGATCGAGGCGGGCATTCCCGCCGGCCTCGCCGAGGTCCACACCGAACCCGATCGCGCGGAAGCCATCCGCCTGGCCATCGACCTGGCCCAGACCGGTGACACCGTGCTGATCCTGGGCAAGGGCCACGAGGACTACCAGATCCTCGGCACCGAGAAGCACCACTTCGACGACCGCGAGGTCGCCCACGAGCACCTTGGAGGCCGCGGGCTATGATCGCGACCAGCGGCGAGCTGGCTAAGATCGTCGGCGCGCAGCTGCGCGGACCGCTCGACCTGCCGGTCGAGCGGCTGGTGACGGACTCGCGGCAGGCGGGGCCGGGCGACCTGTTCGTGCCGGTCGTCGGCCTACAGCACGACGGCCACGACTTCGTCGCCGGCGCCTGGCAACGCGGCGCGCAGGTCATCTTCGCCGCGCCGGGCGCCCTTGCCGCCCGCGGCCTGGAGCCGCCCGCTGGCAGCGCCGTGCTCGAGGTGCTCGACCCGCGCGCGGCCTACGGACAGGTCGGCGCCTGGTGGCGCGCGCGCTTCCCCGCGCTGGTCATGGTCGGCATCACCGGCTCGCTGGGCAAGACCAGCACCAAGGAACTGGCCGCGCAGATCCTCAGCCGCCGCGGGCCGATCATCGCCAACCAAGACAGCTTCAACAACGAGGTCGGCGTGCCCGCCACCCTCCTGCGCCTCGGCCCAGAGCACTGGGCGGCGATCCAGGAGATGGGCATGCGCGGCCCGGGCCAGATCGCCGAACTGTGCGAGCTGGTGCGCCCCGCCCTCGGCCTGATCACCAACATCGGCCACTCGCACCTCGGCGTGCTCGGCTCGCGCCAGGCCATCGCCGAGGCCAAGGGCGAACTGCTCGACTGCCTGGGCCGCGACGGCACGGCGCTGTTGAACGCCGACGACCCGCACTCGCGCAGCCTCGCGCCGCGGCACAGCGGGCGCATCGTCTGGTTCGGCCAGAGCGCCGAGTCCGTCCGCCTGGCCGAGGTGCGCGGCAGCGACGTGCGGCTCCAAGGGCTGAGCGGCTCGCGGTTCGTGCTGACCATCGCCGGCGGCCC
>DHNJ01000155.1:8514-29575 GCA_002409445.1 Armatimonadetes bacterium UBA5419
ATCGCCGGCGGCCCGCCGGTCGAGGTGCGCCTGCCGCTGCCCGGCCCGCATATGGTCGCCAACGCCCTGGCCGCCGCGGCGATCGGGCACGCGCTGGGCTTCACCGCGACCGACATCGGCGACGCCCTCTCGCAGCCCGCGCGGCTGGCCATGCGCGGCGAGGTGCTGACGCTGGCCAACGGCGCGCGGCTGATCAACGACGCCTACAACGCGGCGCCGGAGTCGGTCGCCGCGGCACTGGGCATCCTCGCCGCCGAGCCGACCACCGGGCGCCGCATCGCCGTGCTGGGCGGCATGGCCGAGCTCGGCGCGACCAGCACCGTCGAGCACCTGCGCCTCGGTGCCGCCGCTGGTCAGGTCGTCGACCTGCTGGTCTGCGTCGGCCCCGCGGCCGCCGAGATCGCCGAGGGCGCGGCCGGCGGCCGGGCCAAGGTCATCGCGCTGCCCGACGTGCCGGCGGTGGCCGAGTGGCTCGCGCGCGAACTGCGCGACGGCGACCTCGCCCTGCTCAAGGCCTCCCGCGTTTACGAACTGGAGTCCGTGTTGACTGGCCTGGAGGTGCGCGCATGACGCGACACAAGCCCGATTACCTCATCTTCTTCCTCGCCGTCACGCTGACCGCTATCGGCTTGGTCTGGGTCTATTCGGCCAGCTACCCGCGCGCCGCCGCCCGCTCGGCCGAGCAGTGGCAGGTCGAGAACCTGCACCAGGCCGCCGAGGAATCCCCCACCCCCAGCCTGCTCAACAACGCCCGCCGCCAGGGCGTCTTCGCCCTCAAGCACGCGGGGTTCGCGATCGTCGGCATGCTGCTGCTGGTCGGCGCCGTGCTGCTCTCGCCCGACGCCCTGCGCTCGACGCGCCTCGGCTGGGCAGGAGTCATCGTCACCATCGTGCTGCTAGGACTGACCTACACCGGGCTCGGCTCGTCCAGCAGCACCTTCGCCCACCGCTGGCTGACCATCGGCCCACTGACCATCCAACCCAGCGAGTTCGCCAAGATCACGCTGGTCGTCTTCCTCGCCCAGCAGATCGCCCACGCGCGGGGGCAGCTCAACGACCGCCAATGGCTCGTCCCACGCCTGCTGACCGTGGGCGGGGTAATGGCGATGGTCCTCATGCAGCCACACCTCGGCGGCACCGCCATGCTCGCGCTGTCTGTGACGGCCATCCTCTTCGTCGCCGGCCTGTCGGGCCGCAACTGGACCATCATCGGCCTGGTCCTCGCCCTCGGTCTCTGCGGCACGTTGATTCTCAAGCCCTACCAGGTGGAGCGCCTGACCAGCTTCATCAACCCGCTGGAGGACCCCGAGGGCAGCGGCATGCAGATCATCCGCGCCGGCACGGCCCTCTCGCGCGGTGGGCTGTCGGGCCGCGGGCTCGGTCGCAGCATCGAGAAGTTCGACTGGCTGCCCGAATGCCACTCGGACTCCATCTTCGCGATCATCGGCGAGGAGACCGGCCTGCTCGGCACCCTAACGCTGCTGACGCTGCTGTTGCTGCTGGGCGGGGCCGGCATGCGCGTGGCCGCGGGTCGCCCAGACGCGCTGGGCCGGCTGCTGGCCGTCGGGTTGACGACCGGCCTAGTTGGCCAGGGGCTGTACAACATCGGCGTCACCAGCGGCCTCTTCCCCCAGACCGGCGTGGGTCTACCGTTCATCTCTTACGGCGGCACCTCGCTGCTGGTCAGTCTGACGGCGGTCGGGCTGCTACTGAACTTGAGCTGCTACACCACCGAGCCGGAGACCCCGCGCGAAACTGGGTGGTCCCCAAATGACTCGAAGGGACGGAGGTAAGTCGCCGTGGCAGCACGAGCTTTGGGCCGGCCGCGCCATCTGACGCCCCAAGAGGCGCAGCGGCTGGCGCGCGAGCAGCGGGCCAAGAAGAACCAACGGGTCCGCCAGGCGGCGCGCCTGCGTCACTTCTGCTACCTGCTTTGCCTGTCAGCCGTGGCCGGCGCCCTGACCTGGGCTTATTGGTCCGAGCTCCGCGCCCTGCCCTATGTCGCGGTCGGCAGCATCCGCGTCACCGGCTGCCCCGTGACCGGCCAGGAGAGCGTCCGCGCCCTCATGCTCCCGCACCTGGGCCGCTCGATGTTTGACTTGCCCGAGATTGACGAGCAGGTGCAGCCACTGCTCGCCGACGTGCCCGAGGTCCGCTCGGCGCGCCTGGTCCACCGCTGGCCGCGCGAGATCGTCGTCCAGGTCACCGGCCGCCAGCCCGTCGCCGCTGCCTACAGCAACGAAGGTTGGCTCAGCGTCGATGCCCAGGGCCACGGCATGCGCTACTATCCCTCGCCCCCGCGGGCCCTTCTCGCCCTGCAGGGCATTCCCACCAGCGGCCCCGTTGACGCGCCGACCATCCCGACCGACAGCCTCCGGCTCAGCGCCGAGGTCGCCGAGGTGGTCAGCCGCGCGCTCGAAATCGAGCCGCGCCTGATCGCCTACGGCGACGGTGGCTCGGTCAGCGTGCGCCTGGCCAACGGCGACACCGTGCGCTTGGGCCAGGCCAGCCAGCTGAGCACGAAACTGGCCGTCTACCGCGCCATCCGCCGCGAGCAGACCGGCGCCGCGCGCTACGTCGACGTCAGCGAGCCTCAGGCGCCCGTCATCGCCGCGGCCACGCCGGCCCGCAGCCTGGCCGCCAAGCCGGTCACGGCCGAGGGCGCCGCGCAGCCCACGGACGGCGCGGTCGTCCAGACCCAACGCAGCGACGGCTAGCGGCTACCACTCGCGACCAAACTGCACGACCTGTACCGTCTCGCCGTCGCCGGGGTCGTTCCCGCCGCCCAGCAGCAGGTTCAGGCAGTGCAGGTGGTAGGGCAGGAAGAAGATCGCTAGGCCGAGGAAGACCAACCCCAAGGCCAGGCCCAGGACGTCAAAGACGACCAGAGCGGCCTGCGCCCACCGACGGCCGTAGACCAACTGAATCGCCGCTGCCCCGCGCACCAAAGCCAACGTCAACCCGACGCCCATGATCGACGTCGCCGTCAGCACTTCGTTGTAGGTCCAGACCTGGCACAGCACGGCGGTCACGAAGACCGTCATCACCGCGCCGAAGAAGTGCATCAGAGCGGCCGTCTCGACCGCCGGATTCTGTCCGCGGGTAAGCATCGCTCCTCTCTAAGCTCAGTATGCCCCAAACGCCGCGCCCGTCACTCGCCGCGCAGCAGCCGCAGGTACGCCCGCGCCACCCGCAGGTCCTCTAGCGCCTCGTGCGCCTCGCAGATCGGCGGCCGCTCGCCGCGCACCGCGGCCAGGTAGTTGGCCGCCTGCTGGCGCATCGCGTGGACCCAGGGCAGGCTCGGGCTGGTCGTCGTCGGCGGGCGGTCGCCGGGGTCGGCGAAGAGGGTCAGCTGACCCGGTCGCCCGTTGGCTAGCGGCGCGGGCAGGTCTAGCCGCAGCCAGCCGCGCTCGAAGGCGACCAGCGCCGACTCATGCCAGTCGATGGTCGTGCGGTAGGCGGCCATCTCGATCACGCCGAGCACGCCGGAGGCCGAGTGCGCGCAGAACAGCACCTCGGACGGGTCGGCCCAGGTCACTTCGTACGGCTCGCCCAGCAGGTGGCGCAGCAGGTTGACCTGGTGGATGTAGTAGTTGACGAAGGCGGTGTAGGCGCCGTAGCCCTCGGCCGAGAGGTCCGCCGGCGCCTCGTCGCGCACCAGGTCGCCCAGCGGCTCGTCGCTGTGCAGCAGGTCCGTGAAGCCCGCCGCGACCCAGTCGCCTGGCGGCATCGACAGGCGCACGTACCGTAGCGCGCCGAGCTCGCCGCTCGCCCGCAGCCGGTCGATCTCCGCGCGCGCCGCCATCGTCGCCGGGTCCGAGCGCTTGTGGTAGCCCACCTGCTGCCAGCCGCCGGCCGCGTCCAGCTGCGCCACCAGCCGCTCGCCCACGGGCACCGAGGCGGCCAGCGGCTTCTCGGTCAGGATCGGCAGGCCGCGGCCGTAGAGGGCGGGCAGGATCTGGCCGTGGCGGTCGAAGGGCTGTGGCACGACCAGGGCATCGAGCTGTTCGGCGTCGAGCATCGCCTCGGCCTCGCGGTAGACCGCCGGCACCCCGTAGCGCGCGGCGACCCGCCGGCCCAGCTCCGGCCGCAGCTCGGCCAGGGCGACGACCCGACACTCGGGCAAGGCAGCGTAGTTACGCAGGTGGGCGCACTGGCCCATCCCCCCGACCCCGACAAACCCAATCCGCAGCGGCTCCGCCATGGCGCTCTCCGGCCGTGGCGTTAGCGCCCGCGGGCGCGATTCCTGCGGGCCTTAGCCGCCGGCGGCCAGCATCGCCAGGCGCTCGGCCTGCTCGGCCTGGGTCAGCGCCTGGATGAACTCCTCCAGGCCGCCATCGAGCACCGCCCCCAGCTGGTACAGCGTGACGCCGACGCGGTGGTCGGTGACGCGGTCCTGGGGCCAGTTGTAGGTGCGAATCTTCTCGCTGCGGTCGCCCGAGCCGACCATCGACGCGCGCTGCGCGTTGCGCTCGGCAATCTGCCGCTCGCGCTCCAGCTCGTACAGGCGGCTGCGCAGCACGCGCAGGGCCTTTTCCTTGTTCTGGCGCTGGCTGCGCTCGTCCTGGCACTCGATGCGGATGTCGGTCGGCACGTGGATCAGCCGCACCGCCGTCTCGTTCTTCTGCACGTTCTGGCCGCCGGCGCCCTGGCTCAGGAAGTACTCCCAACGCAGGTCGTTCTCGTTCAGTTCGACGTCGATCTCGTCGGCCTCCGGCAGCACCGCCACCGTCGCCGCGGAGGTGTGGATGCGGCCGCCGCTCTCGGTCTTCGGCACGCGCTGCACGCGGTGCGAGCCGGCCTCGTACTTCAGCAGGCTGTACGCGCCCGCGCCGTTGATCGCGAAGGTGACGCGCTTGTAGCCGCCCTGGTCGGTCGGCTCGCTCTCCAGCAGCTCGGTCTTCCACCCGCGGTGCTGGGCGAAATGGGTGTACATGCGGACCAGGTCGGCGGCGAACAGCGCGGCCTCCTCGCCGCCCGTGCCGGCGCGGATCTCGACGATCACGCTCTTCTCGTCGGCCGGGTCCTTCGGCAGCAAGAGCACCTGCAGCCGCTGCTGCAGCTCGGCCTGGCTCGGCTCCAGCTCGGCGATCTCCAGCTCGGCCAGCTCGCGCATGTCCGGGTCGCTCAGCAGCTCGCGCGCCTGGGCCAGCGCCTCGGCCTGCTGGCGGAACTGCGCGTAGACGCCGACGATCTCCTCGAGCCCGGCTCGCTCGCGCCCCACCTCGCGCAGGCGGTTGGCGTTCGAGTAGACCTCGGGCCGCTCCAACTCCGCGTTCAGCTCATCAAACCGGTTCTTCAGCGCCTCGAGGCGCAGCTCCAGATCCGTCACGCCGGCACCTCCCGTGCCTGCTGCAGCCCACCCGCCAGCGGCGCGGCGCCCAGCGCGTCCAGGCGCTCCGAGCGCACCTCGCCCTCTTCCTCCGCCGCGCGCACCGCGTCGAGGCTGGTCAGCGCGACGCGGACCATGTCCTCGCTCGGCGCGCGGGTGGTCAGCCGCTGCATCAGCATGCCCGGCAGGACCATCAGCCCCAGCAGCCGCGCGTTGCGGAACCGGCCGACCAGCCGCAGCAACTCGAAGCTCAGCGCCACGACCAGCGGCAGAATGAGCATCCGCCAGCCCAGCCGCAACCAGAGGCTATCGGGGTTGGGCAGCAGGGCGAAGATGAGGATGCTCATGAAGATCACGATGAACGCGAAGTTGGTCCCGCAGCGCGGGTGGATGACGCTGAACGGCAGCGCCTCGGCCAGCGTGATCGGCGACTCATCGCCCAGCGGCCGCGCCTCCCACGCGTTGACCACCTTGTGCTCCGCGCCGTGGTAGGCGAACACGCGCTGGATGTCCTTCATTAGCCCGATCAGCCCGACGTAGGCGACGAAGATCGCCAGCCGTACCCCACCCTCGATCAGGTTCAGCACCCAGGCACTGTCCGAGCCGATCAGCTTGGTCAGCCAGGCGCCGATCGCATGGGGCAGGAAGACGAACAGGGCGAGGCCGATGCTGAACGAGACCGCGATCGTGCCCCAGAGCAGCGGCCCATTGAGCGCGCCCGCCGCATCCGCCGCCGGCGGCGGCGCGACCGGCTCGTCATCGCCGGCCATGGTGATCAGCGGCAGGTGCGGGACGGCCAGCTGCGCGGGCAGCGCCAGGTTGGCCGAGCGTTCGAGCGCGCGCAGGCCGACGGTCAGCATCTCATAGAGCGAGACCACGCCGCGGACGAGGGGGACCTTGCGCAGCCACGGGCGTTTGACGTACGGCGAGCGGATGGCTTCGGTGCGCAGGTCGATGCCGGTGTCGATACCCGGCTGGCCGTCGGGCTGGGGCAGACGGCAGGCCAGGGCGGCGTAGCGCGGGCCGCGAATCATCACGCCCTCGATAACCGCCTGCCCGCCATAGGGCATGCGCGGCGAGGACGAAGGCAGCGCCCCGCCGTCGGCGTGCTCCGGGCGCCGGTCTGTCATCGCGGTAATCAGCGCCGGCGGCCGCCCGCGGGCTGACCCTGGGCCTTCGCGTACTTGCTGCGGAACCGCTCGACGCGCCCCTCGGTGTCGATGATGTTCTGGCGGCCCGTATAGAACGGATGGCACGCGCTGCAGATATCGACGCGGATCGCCGGCTTGGTGCTGCTGGTCGTGAACGTATTGCCGCAGGCGCAGGTCACCGTCGCCTCAACATACTTAGGATGGATTTCCGCCTTCATCGTCCGCTCCAAATCGCCCGCCACCTCCGACGAGTGGCGAACCCCCATTCTACCACCACCCCCCGTAACCACCAAACCCGGCACCACCGCCGACCGCCCAGCCCCCTATGGCGCGGGCTCCAAGCCCGCAACCATATCCTCCCCCTGTGGCGCGGGCTGGCAGCCCGCGCCACATTGACCTTAGACGTGCCGCGGCGCTGCCGCCGAAGCGACGGCGATACAGGCTGGCCGCCCTTACTCCACCACATCACCCAGGATCATGATCGAGCCGACCCAGAGGTTGGTGCCGTCGTACTTGGCGGGGTCGAAGTCTGGCTTGTCGCGTTCGCGGTCGGTGACGATGGCGCGGTCGGGTTGGTCGGCGCGGAGGGTGATGGTCACGGTGTGGCGGACGGGCTCGAGGTCGCGGGCCAGCTCCAGGTTGGCTAGGCGCCAGTAGGTGCAGTAGCTGTCGAAGCGGGCGACGGGACCGCGGGTTTGGCCGTCGAGGGTGATGTCGACTTGGCCGCCATCGGGGCCGAGCAGGTCGTACAGTTTGGCCGTGGTGCCGACGAAGGAGAAGGTCAGGCTCGCGCCGGGCTGGTTGGTGGCCCAGATCTCGGGCAGCCGCGAGTTGAAGGCACCGCCCAGGCCGCCGTCGGTCGGCAGCTGGCGCCACTCGCCGCCGAGCATCGCAGCGCGCAGGGGCACGAGCTTGGCCGCCTGCCAGTGGTCGGCGATGAACGGGTCGCGCAGGACGTGCGGGCCGGGTGCGTCGCCCGCGCGCCAGGCGTCGAGTGCCTCGGCCAGGAGCGCCATGTAGACCCGGTGACCGCCCTCGGGGTGCGGGTGGACGCCGTCGTCGGAGAAGAGGACCACGCCCTCGGGTACCGGCTGGCGCTGGCCGTCGACCTCGACCGGCGTGTAGAGCAGCTCGCCGGCCTCGGCCATCTGGACCACCGGCAGCGCGACGTTGACCGAGGGGATGCCGTACCACTCGGCGAGCATCTCGTGGGCCGAGGCGGCGGGCGGGTTCAGGCCCTCGCGCAGCTGGTTCTCGTAGCCGGTGCGGAAGGTGTAGACGAAGCAGAGGTCGATCGTTGGGTCCTGGGCCCAGGTCTGGCGAACGATGCCCTCCATCGCGCGAAAGATGTTGTTGGGCTGGCCGCCGCCGTCGTTGACCGCGAACTCGACGAAGACCAGGTCCGGGTCCTTCGACAGGACGTCCTGCTGGTAGCGGTAGACGCCGTGCTCGCTGTTGGTGCCGCCGATGGTCGCGTCGATCTGGGTCAGCTCGGCCGCGGGCCACTGCTGGCCAAACCACTCGAAGCTGAACACGCGCCAGCCCGCCTGGGCGGTGATGCTGCCGCCGAAGTAGGCGATGCGCACGGGCTCGCCGGCGTTCAGCTTGGCCATGACGTTCGGCAGCCCGCCGCGGCGGACCATCGCCCGGGCCGGCTGGTCGGCGTACGGCTGGGCCGGCTCGGCGGCCGAGGCGCCACCGAGGACGAGCAGCGCGGCGAGCAAGGGTGCGGTGCGATAGACCATCATCGACTCCCGCTGTTAGCTTGACACATCGATGCGGCCTTTGTCGAGATAGTCGAGCTCGGCCTCCTCGGCCAGTTCGCCGCACAGCCGGACCAGCTCGGCGTCGTGGATCCGGTCGTCGACCTTCTCGACGGAGCCGTCGTCGCGCCAGAGCAGGATCATGCAGCGCCGGCCCTTCGGCCCGCTGTCGTACTGCGCGGTCTCCAGACGGCTGAACTCGCGCAGGTCGTACTCGCGGCGGACCTTGCGCCGGCGGCCGTAGCTGCGCAGGAGCTGCAGGCGGCGGGTGCGCGGCTGGAGGGCGAGGTACTCGCGCGGGTCGTTGCGCAGCAGCCATATGCCGCCGGCCAGCGCCGCGCCGGCCAACAGCACGAGCCACGGGTCGCCGATGGTGAAGACGATGCCGAAGCCGACCAGTCCGGAGAAGACGAGCAGCCAGCCGTACGGGCGGTAGCTGCGCTCCAGGCGCCAGAGCAGCTCATAGGCGCTGCCCGGCTGCTCCGCCTGGCGGCTGGGTCGCGCGCGGCTCACCCCTCCGCCCTGGTCATCGAGCGGGCGGCCTCCAGCACGACGTGCAGGCTGTGCGGGCCGCAGGCGATGATGCCACCGTCGCAGCGGCGGCCGTCGGTCAGGCAGCCAAAGTCGGGCTCGTGGCCGCCCAGATCGACGACCACCCCACCCGCGGCGCGCACCAGCGCCGCGCCAGCGACCAGGTCCCAGAGGTAGTCGCCGCGCCACATGCCCGCGCGGAACGTGCCGCGCGCGACGTAGCCGAAGTGCATCTGCGAGCTGCCGAGGATGCGCGGCCGGACGGAGGCGGGGAAGCGCGGCCGGCGATGCAGCAGGTTCGGCGAGAAGCCGACGGGGTCGGTCTTGGTCCACGGGCCGCGTTCGTTCCAGACGTGCATCGGCGCGTCGTTGAGCCAGGCCCCGTGGTCCACCGCGCCGGCGTACATGTCATTGGTTGCCGGCATGTAGAGCACGCCGACCGTCGGCTGGCCGGCTTCGAGCAGGCCGACTGCGACGCACCAGATGGGCAGGCCGTGGACGAAGTTGGTGGTCCCGTCGATCGGGTCGATGACCCACAGCCGGTCGGCGGTGGGCAGGCCGCGGCAGCCCATCTCCTCGCCGATGATGCTGTCGCCGGGGAAGGCGGCCTCGAGCTCGGCGCGGATCATCCGCTCGCTGGCGCGGTCGGCGGCGGTGACCCAGGACTGGTCGGCCTTCTTCTCGCGGACGAGCGCCTCGGGATCCGCCGCCAGGCGCAGGATCGCGTCACCCGCGCGCCGGGCGATCGCGGTCGCCTGCGCTAGTTCGGCTGCTCGTCTCTGGTCCGCCATCGGTTCGTCGCCTCCGGCCCCAGTCTACATCGGCGGCATGCCCATCGGCATCCCACCCATCGGCATTTCGGGCAGCGGCTCGAGATCGGCCTCGCTCCGCGCGAAACGCTGCAGCCAGGAACCATCGTCATTGCGCACGATCAGCGGCTGGCCCTCGACCTTGGCATACGCGGCCAGCGAGTCGGCGTTGGGGTCGTCGCCGATCAGCAGCTTGTGCGTCTGGCCGTCGTTGGTCGTCACGGTCACCGTCACGGCGGGGTCGGCCAGGCCGTACTTGGCCAGGTCGGCGTCGGGCACGTCGGTCACCCACTCGTCGCCGCGGACCCGCTCGAGGGCGGTCAGCAGCCCCATGACCCGCCCGGCGTCGGCCGGCTTGGTCTCGGGCTTCTTCTCCGCGCCGGGCTCGCCGACGGTGTACTCCCAGTCGCTGGCGCCCTTGGCGCTAAGGGTGATCGTGTCGCGGCCCTTCGAGCGCAGCTCAATCGTGCGGAACAGCGTGCGGTCGAGGTTCAGCACCGTCGCCACGCGCAGCCGCTCGGGCTTGACCTCCAGGTCACCCAGCAGCGCGGCGTTCGCGCGGTAGACCAGCGGCTGGTCGCTCAACTTCATGAACGTGCCCAGGCCTTCGCTCGACGCCTTGCCAATCAGCAGCGTCGGCAGCTTGGTCTCGCCCTGCTCGATGGTGATCTTGGTCAGCGGGTTAGCCAGGCCGTACTGCGCCAGGTCGCCCGGCTCGTCGATGAAGCTGCTGGCGCGCAGGCTGCGCAGGTTGTCCAGCAGCCGCCCGACGCGGGCCGGGTCGGCGGGCAGCTCGACGGGCTTGACCAGCTTCCAACCGCTCGTGTCGTCGACGACCGTCGAGCCGGCGGCGGGCGCCTGCTCGCGGACCAACTCGACCGACTTGTCACCCAGCGAGTAGGCGACCTTGGTCACCGCCAGCGGGTCGACGGCGAGGATGGTCTTGTCGCGGAAGTCCTCCGGCGTCTTGACCAGCGCGCCGTACAGCGAGCCGGCGACCTGCAGGACCTCCGTGTCGCCCTTGCGCTGGACGTAGACCTTCTCGGTCGGCTGCGGCGGCTGGCCCTGGTTCATCGGGTCCGCCGCGGCCTCCGTCTCGAAGGTCGAGGAGCCGAGGCTGAGGCCCAGCTCACCCTTCGCCCCAGCGCCGAGCGTGATCGTCACCCGCGGCTTGTCCAGGCCAAAGCTGGCCGGGGAATCGGTCTTCTCGGCGACGAACTCGTCGATCCGCGCGCCGACCAGGCTGGCCAGCAGGTTGTCGACGGCGTCGCGGTCGGCCGGCAGCGTGCGGTCGGCCAGCTTCAGCTGCCAGCGGTCCGCCTCGCCGCGCTCGAGCTCCAGGCTGCCCGCCGGGTAGTCGAGCTTGACCGTGCGGACTTCGTTCGCGCCGACGGCCAGGAGCGTCTTGTCGCGCAGGTCGCCGACCTTCTGCTGGGCCAGCGTGTCGTCGACGAACATGCGCGAGAACAGGTAGAGGTCTTCACTGCCCTGCACTTGCGACCACATGCTGTCGTCGTTGATGGTCGGGTTGCCGAAGGTGATCTTGCGCTCTTCGCCCGCCGCGTTGCGCAGGACGAGCGAGGTGACCGAGGTGCCGAAGCCCAGGTCCTCGGCCGTCATCTGCTTGGCCTTCTCCGCGTCGTAGTGGGCGGTGGCCTTGGCGGTCAGCACGCTGCGGACGAAGGCGTTGGCGGTGTTCTTGTCGGCCGCGCTGTCGAGCGGCGCAAGCAGCTTCCAGTCGTCCTCGCCCTCGCCCTGGCCCAGGTCGCGGGCGGCCGTCTTCTGCTCCTCGGTGCGCGGGATGCGCTGGAGGGTCAGCGGGCCCTGGCCGCGGTTGACGGTGATCTCGACGACGTCCTCGGCGTTCTTGAAGCCGGCCAGCGCCAGCACGGCGCGGTCAGCGGTCTCGTCGGGGATCTCGCCCTGCTCGTACTTCCAAACGTAGAGCCCGAGCAGGACCGCGACCGCGATCAGCGCGAGCGTGTTGCGCAGCTTCACCGTGACTACCTCCGCGAGCGCGCCACGCCGACCACCAGGCCCGCGGCGATGACCAGCAACAGCGGCAACAGGAAGGTGAACAGGAGCACCTTGTTGCGGGTCGCCGTGGTCATCTGGATCATCCGCTCCTGCTCCCGCTCCCACGGGTTGAGCGGCTTGATGCCCAGGTCCTTGGTGTTGTCGGCGAGCCAGTTGACCGCGTCGACCGCGATGACGGTGTTGGCCGCCCCCGGCATCGTGAGCCCGAAGAACGACGGCGAACTGACCGCGACGATGCGCGTGCGCGGCTCGTCGGCGGCGGGGGCCTCCTCGGCCTTCTTGTCGTCAGCCTTCTCGTCCTCGGCAGTCTCCGGCTTGTCCTGGGTGCTGACGGCAACCAGCAGGTCAAACGGCCCGCTGGCCTCGCCCGGCGCGGGCGCCGGCTCGGTCGCGCCGGGCACGGCGGTCGCCGCGCGGACCTGCGCCTTTGCGCCGGTCGAGCTGCGCATCAGGTCGAAGTAATCGACACCGGTGGGCACCGCGCCGCGCTTGAAGTAGCCCGCGCGGTCAAAGATCGCCGGGTAGCGCTCCAGGCCGCGCACCAGCTCGTGGGTGCCGTAGGTCAGCGAGACGAAGAGGTCGGTGCCCGGCTGCAGGCTGAACTGCGAGTCCTGGACGACGTTGGCCTGCCAGTCAATGCCGTACTCGGCCAGCAGCCCCTCGAGGCCACTCTGCCCTTCGGGGTCGAGCGCGACCAGGAAGCGGCCGCCGTCCTTGAGGTAGGTCCGCAGCGCGGTGATCTCGGCCTCGCTGAAGGCGGTCCGCGCGCCGATGCTGACCAGCACGTCGCAGTCGGCCGGCACGCCGGTGGCGATCAGCGGCTGCTCGGCGACCTCGTAGCGGTTCTGCTCGAGGTCGTTCTTATAGGCGGCGAGGTTGATGCCGCTCAGCGGCTTGCCCGGCTCGGGCGCCACCTGGGTCAACGGCATCTCGCCGTGGCCGGTCAGGAAGTAGACCTTGCGCTTGACGCCCTTGCTGTCGAGCAGCTTGGACAGGCCCTGGGTGATCTGGCTCTCATCGAGGCCCTGGATGGTCTCGAGGGCGGTCGGGTCCTTCTTGAAGCGGACGATGGCGCCTAGCTGCGGCAGACTGGGCAGGCTGGATTCCTCGCGGATCTGGCGCGCCTCGGTGGCGATGTTGGGGTCGAGCGTCTTGACCGACAGGTTGCCGCTCAGCCGACCGTACTCCTCGAGGCGTTTGCGGTTCAGCTCGAGAGCGCGCACGTCGCCGCCGAGCTGGCGGTAGCTATCCTCGGGGATGAAGGCGACCAGCTCGATCGGGTCGGCCGCGGTGATCGCGCCGACGACGTTCTTGGTCTGCTCGGAGAGCGTGTAGTAGTGGCCGGCGGTCAGGTCCAGCTTGTAGCGGCCGAGGTGGCGCGGGATCAGCCAGTAGTTGAGGACGAAGGCGATCGCCGCGACGGCCAGCAGCGAGAGGAGCGCGTTGGTGTTCAGCGCGGCGCCGCGGCTGGTCAGCATCGTCGCCAGCTCGGCGCGGTTGACCCAGGCCCAGACCAGCAGGCCGACGATGACCACGGCCAGCAGCGCCCAGTTCTGCGCGGCGGTCAGTTCCTTGTTCTCGACCTTGAACCAGACCAGCGCGAGCAGCCCTAGCAGAGCAGCGATCGCACCGACCAGGCCGAGCCAGAAGCTGGCGGGGATGCGGCGTTCGGGAGTGTGCGTTTCAGACATCGGTCTAGCTTCCTTGGGCCCTTAGCGCCAGCGGCTCGAGGCCACGGCCAGCTTGGTCGCGTAGAGGAACACGAAGATCGCCGAGAGGTACCAGGCGACCTGCTGCAGCGAGATCACCCCGCGCCAGAAGTCCTCGTGGTGCGAGAGCATCGAGAACCAGGCGACGACCTTCTGCCAGCCGGTGGTCGACTGCTGGAAGAACATGGCCAGCCAGATCAGCAGGCTGGCGACAATCGTCGTCACCGCGGCGACGATCTGCGAGTTGGTCAGCGCGCTGAAGAACAGGCCCAGCCCCAGCACGTAGCCGCTGAAGAGCATAAAGCCCACATAGCCGCTGAGCGTCTTGCGCCACTCCAGGTCGCCCATGATCTCGAAGGCGAAGGCGTAGACCAGCGTGCTGAGCAGCAGCGTGAAAACATACAGCAGCGCCGCGAGGTACTTGCCCAGGACCAGCTGCCACTCGGTGACCGGCGAGGTCAGCAGCAGCTCGATCGTGCCGACGCCCTGGTCCCCGCCGCGCTCGCCGGCGAACAGCCGCATCGTCAGCAGCGGCAGCATCATGACCAGCAGGAGCGTGCAGTTCTGGAACAACGGTTCGAGGTCGGGGATGACCTGCTGGCCGGAGAGGATCAGGTAGAAGACCCAGCCGGCGAAGGCGATCCAGGAGCCGAGGACGACGTAGCCCACCGGCCCGGTGTAGTAGGCCTTGAACTCGCGCCAGGCGATGGTCCAGATGTTCCGCATCAGACGACCTCCTCCGCTTCCCGCGCCGGCGCCGGGTGCTCGGCCGCTTCATGGATCGGGTCCACCGCGGTCAACTCAACGAAGATATCCTCCAGGCTGCGCTGGACCTGGCCCAGCATCAGCAGCCCGTACCCGCCTTGTACCACGGCCTTGGCCAGGTCCTCGCGCAGGTCCGACTTGGCGTTGACCTGCAGCTCGTAGCCCTCGGCCTCCGTGCCGCCCGCGACGCTCACGCCGCTGACACCGGGCACCGCGCGCAACGCGCTCAGCAGCCCCTCGCGCGGGCCACGGGCGGTCAGGCCCAGGCTCAGCCCGCGCTCACCGGCCCGCGAGCGCAGCCCCGCCGGCGTGTCGTCGGCGATGATGCGGCCGTGGTTGATCATCAGGACCCGGTCGCAGGTCAGCTCGACCTCCGGCAGGATGTGCGTGCTCAGAATGATGGTGTGCTCGCCGGCCAGCGCGCGGATGGTCTCGCGGACCTCGCGGATCTGGACCGGGTCCAGGCTGGCGGTCGGCTCGTCGAGGACGAGAACCTCCGGGCCGTGGATCAGCGCTTGGGCCAGGCCGACGCGCTGGCGGTAGCCGCGCGAGAGGTGGCCGACGATGTCGTTGCGTCGGTGGCCCAGGCCGCAGGCCTCGAACACGTAGTCCAGCCGGGCGGGCAGCTCCGCGCGCGACAGGCCCTTGAGCGAGCCCATGTAGCGCAGGTAGTCGATGACCGAGAGGTCGAGGTAGAGCGGCACATTCTCCGGCAGATAGCCGATGTGCCGACGCACTTCGAGGCTCTGCTCGTAGATGTCGTAACCGGCGACGCTGGCCTGGCCGCTGGTCGCCGGCAGGAAGCAGGTCAGGACCCGCATCGTGGTCGTCTTGCCCGCGCCGTTCGGCCCCAGGAAGCCGAGGATCTCACCCTTGGCCACATCGAAGGATATCGAGTCCACGGCGACACGATTACCGTACGTCTTGACGAGGTCCCGGACTTCAATCATCCAGCGCTCTCCACCGCGGCCCAGCTCGTCCCGCGCAAGCACGACTGGACCAGGGCCTCGTGCCCTGGCGCGGTGGCAGCGTTACACCGGGGGCCGTAGCCCGTGGTCGGTGACGGGGGTGGAACCGAGCCATGGATTCCTGTGCGCCAAGGTACCACGCGCGCCGCTGCTGTCAATGCGCCAGCCCGGCTGCGGGCCTGCCACGGGCCCGCCTAGACGAGCCCCGCCGCCGCCGCGGCCGAGCGTGGCACGACGGCCAGCCCACGCCGGCGGAAGGCCTCGGTCAGGCCGTCGCCCATGTCCGCGTGCGGCGAGACGTTGCTCAGGTCGACGCCCAGCGCGACGACCGTCTGCGCCAACTCCGGCCCGATGCCCACGACGAGACACTCGGCGCCCAGCAACTCGACCGCCTTGATCGTGCGGATCAGGTGATCGGCGACGTTGGTGTCGACCACCGGCACGCCGGTGATGTCGATCAGCACGATGTCCGCCTGCTCCTCGGAGACCACACGCAGCAGCTCCTCCATGATCCGCTTGGCGCGGTAGCTATCGATCGTGCCGATCAGCGGCAGCGTGACGATGCCCTCCCAGATGCGCAGGACCGGCGTGGACAGCTCGAGGACGGCCAGCCGCTGCTGCTCGAAGATGGCCATCTGCAGCGCGACGAACGTCTCGGCAAAGCGTAGGCCCATAACCTGTACGGAGCGCTGCAGATCAAGGATCAACTCGGTGCGCTCGTCCGACGCCTCGAACTCGTCGATGATTAGCGGCAGGATGACGTCGTCGTAGAGGAACATCGCCTCCAGGATCTCGCCCATCTGCATCCCGCTGCCGACGCGCTGGCGCGAGAAATCGTCGAGGAAAGCCATGACCTCGGGGTCGTGCGGCGAATCGAGCGTGCGCGCCAGGCAGCTGATCAGCCGCCGCGTGTTGTGCTCGAAGAGGGGCGGCTCGGCGTACTGGTAGCGGTGCACCGTCGCCCGCACCAACTGCAGGTAGTTGGCCAGGATCGTCTCGAAGTGTCGCTCGATGAACGGACCGAGTTGGCTACTCATGACCAATCGCTCTCCAGTTCTAGGCTAGCCAGACCGCTAGCACCGTCAAATCGTCGTTGTCGCGGGCGTGGCTGCCGGCCAGGTTCTCCGCGAGGACCTGCGGCCGGTGCTCCGCCTGCGCGATGCCCGTCAGGCGGGTCAGCTCGTACTCGAGGTCGAACCGCCCGCGCAGGCCGTCGCTGTGCAGGATGAGCCACTCGCCCGGGTGGTAGGTGGCTTGGCTGACGCGCGGCTCGCGCCACAGCCCCGCACCGATGATGCCCCGCGCCGAGAGCGGGTGGAACTCCCAGTCGCGCCGCGTGCGGCACTCGATGTTGCCGACCCCAGCGTAGCTGACCAGGCGCTGGGTGGCGTCGACCTGCAGCAGCGCGCCGGCCGCGCCTCGCGTGCCCAGCAGGGCGGTGTGGCAGAGGCTGAGGATTTCGGCGACCGGTCGGTCGGCATGCGTCCGCACGGTGGCGTCGAAGGCGTCGGCTGCCTCGCGCGCAGGCTCGCCGCTGCCCAGGCCGTCACAGATGCCGATCAGGGCGGTGCCGTCCGTGCGCTCGACACAGAGCCACAGATCACCGTTGACCAGGCAGCCGGGCTTGGGCCGGGTCACTTGTCCCAGGTGCCAACTCATCTAGCGCAACCACTTGCGGAAGGTCACCGTCGTGCCGTCCGCCGCGTTCGACACAAGCTCGAACTCATCGACCAGCCGCCGCGTGCCGGGCAGTCCCGCGCCCAGACCGCCAGACGTCGTATACCCGTCGCGCATGGCCTCCTCGATGTCGCGGATGCCCGGGCCGTGGTCGCGGGCGACGACCTCCAGGCCCACTTTGCCCTTCGCCTCGACCCGCGTCAGGGCGATCTCACCGGGCCGCGCATAGTTGTAGATGTTGCGGGCCAGCTCGGAGATCGCTGTGGCGATGCGGGCCAGGTCGACCGGACCGAAACCGAGTTCTTTGGCCAGGGCGCGGCCCTCCTGCCGGGCGCGCACAATGTCCAGTTCGTCGGCGATGGTCACCAACAAGCGCTCAGACATGGGCCCCCGGTCCTTCCGTTAGCTCACGCAGACGTTGCAGGCCTTTTTCGAGATTCAGCGCGGTGACCACGTCCTCCAGCTCGAGCCCGAGCTCGACCAAGGTGATCGCTACCGCCGGCTGGATCCCCGTGACCACCACCGACGCGCCCATCAGCCGCGCCATCAGCGCCGCGTCACGGATGATCCGGCCGAGGAACGAGTCCACCGTGTCCACCGCGGTCAGGTCGATGACCACCCCGCTTGCGCCGGTCTCTTTGATCCGATTGAGGATGTCCTCCTTGAACTGGACCGCGCTCTCGTCGTTCAGATCGATCTGGATCGACGCGATCAGCGCCGGTCCAATCTTGAGGATCGGGATCTTCTGTATCACCGTTGCTCTCCTGCCCAACTCCCCCACATGTCATGCTCGTCCGCGCCCTCGATGCGCACCTCTACCAGCGACCCCAGCGACGGCGGCGCCTGGCCCTCGGCCCACGTCAACCGCACCAGCCCGTCGATCTCCGGCGCGTCGCGATAGCTGCGGCCCGCCGCGCCGTCCGGCCCGGTCTGCTCGACCAACACCGTTAGCCGTTGGCCCACCAAACCCTGCAATCGCGCGGCCGAGATGCTCGCCTGCAGCTCCGCCAGCTCTGCGATGCGCGCCGCGACCACGCCCGGTCGCGCCGCCCCCGGCAGGTCGGCCGAGCGCGTGCCCGCCTCGGGCGAGTACGGGAAGAAGCCGACGCGGTCGAGCTGCGCGGCGGCCAGGAAGTCGCGCAACTCCTCGAACTCCGCGCGGTGCTCGCCGGGGAAGCCGACGATGAACGTGCTGCGCACACACAGCTGCGGCAGCGCCGCGCGCAGCCGCTCGAGCAGCGCCAGGTAGCTCTGCGCATGCCCGCCGCGGCCCATCGCCCGCAGGACTGGGTGGCTGGCGTGCTGCAGCGGCATGTCCAGGTACGGCAGCGCATTCGGCGACTCGGCCAGCGCGGCGATCAGCGCGGCGTCGATCTTCGTCGGGTAGGCGTACATCAGCCGCACCCAGTCGAGCCCCTCGACCTGGCCCAGGTCACGGATCAGGTCGGCGATCTCTCGCCGGCCGCGGTCCGCGCCGTAGCCGGTGGTGTCCTCGCCGATGAGGATGACCTCGCGCACGCCCTCGGCCGCCAGCGCGCGCGCCTCGCGCACGACCTCGGCCCGCGGCCGGCTGCGCAGCGCGCCGCGGATGGTCGGGATCAGGCAGAACGCGCAGTTGCAGTCGCAGCCCTCGCCGATCTTGATGTAGGCGGTCCAGGGCGGCGTCGAGCGGTGGCGCGGCAGCCACTCGGGGTAGGTCCACTCCGGTGCCGCCACCTCGACCCGCGCCTCCGGCGTCTCGCCGCGCCGCTCGGCCAGCAGCCGCGGCAGCCGGTCGAAGGTGCTCACGCCGACGACGAGGTCGACCTCGGGGCACTCGGCGCGCACCACGTCGGGCAGGATCTGCGCCATGCAGCCGCTGACGACCAGCGTCTCGCAGGCGCCGTCGAGCTTCTGCCACGCGGCGGTGCGGATGGTCGCCAGCGCCTCTTCGCGCGCGGCGGCCAGGAAGCCGCAAGTGTTGACGATCAGCACCCCGGCGCTGGCCGGGTCGGTGGTCACTTCGTAGCCGGCGGCGACCAGCCCGCCGAGCATCTGCTCCGCATCCACCTGGTTCTTGGCGCAGCCCAGGGCGTACAACGCCACCCGCCGCGCGGTGTCGGTCTTATCCACAGGTCCTCACTTAGATATACGCACCAGATTCGCTCAGCGGCCGGCCGCCAAGGTCGTCAAGCAGGCGATCGGCCAAGCCATTGGTCTGCTCATTGCTCAGTTTGGCGCCGGTTTGGGTCGAGACAACGTAGAACGCGTCCTCCGCCGCCGAGCGCCAGGTGGTCACCTTCGCCACGCGGATGTCCAGCGCCTCGGAGGCCAGCGTGTCGGCCAGGCGGAACAGTAGGCCGCGTTCGTCGGCGGCGCGGATGCTGACCACCGTGTACTGCCGGCTCGCCTCGTTGCTGACCTCGACGCTGTGGACCACGACATCGGCCGGCCCGCGCCCGCGGCGGACCAGCAGCTCGGCCACGGTCTCGTCGCCGCGCAGGACCGAGGCCAGGTCCTCGGCCAGGCGGTCGCGCTTGGGCTGGGTCACGCTCTGGCCGAAGTCGTCGAGCCAGATCGTGCAGATCGCCTGCCGCGGCACGTCCTCGCCCTGGGCCAAGGCAACTTCCTGGCTGCAGAGGTAGATGTCCAGGTTGTTCGCCGCAATCGCGCCAGCAATGTCGCGCAGCAGGTACGGCCGGTGGGTCGTACACAGGGTCATCTCGGTGTGCTTGGCGCCGAGCGACTGGTGGTAGTCGATCACCGGCCCGTCGCTGTGGCTGAGCCGCGCCAGGTGGTCGATGTGCTTGGCGACGACGGCGGGCTGCGTGTTGACCGCGTACCAGACGGGTAGCCGCTCGAGATGCGCGCGGACGACCTCGGGGTCGAGGTCCTTCAGGGCCGGTGCGCGGGTCAGACGGCGGCGGGCGCGGCCGGCCTGCTCGCTGGCCCCACCCTCCAGCAGCGGCCGCTCCTGGATCCACCGCGCCGCCTTGCCAAACAGGTCCATCAGCAGGCGCCGGTCGGTATCCTTGAGCACGTTCTGCCCCACCGACCGCGTGTCGGCGTAGGTCAGCAGCGTCAGCATGTCGAGCGCGTCGAGCGGGTCCTCGGCCGGCAGGCAGTCGACGAACTCCTCGATCGTGTCCTGCAGCTGCAGCGGCTTCAGCCGCGCCGTGCGCATCATGGTCAGGTGCTCGCGGATGAGGAACGAGACGCGGGCGATCTGGTGCTCTTGGAGGCCCAGCCGCTCGGCCGCCTCGCGCGCGCGGATGATGCCCGTCAGCGAGTGCGCGCCGGTGCCGTCCAGCTTGCCCACGTCGTGGAACAGGCCGGCGAAGATCAGCACCTCCGGCTCCTGCAGGTGCGCCAGCGCGTCCGAGAGGATCTTCTCGTCCTCGCCGTTCGGCGCCAAGGCCAGCCGCTGCAGCTCGTCGACGACCTTCAGCGAATGCTCGCCGACCGTGTACTCGTGCGCCTGGTCGCTCGGCAGGAAGGTCAGCAACGGGCCGAAGTCGGGCAGGACGCGTTCGAGGATCTGCATGTTCAGCATCTGCCGCAGCGTCTTGCTCACATCAGCCTCGGGCCGCAGCACGCGGATCATCGCCTCGCCCACGTCGCGCCGCGCGACCACTGACTCGTCGACCAGGTGCGCGTGGCTGACGATCTGGCGCTGCAGGCGGACCGACATCGTCAAATCGAGCGCCTGCGCGTCGGCGAACAGCTCGACCAGCCGCGCCGGGTCCTCGGTGAAGACGGTGTCGTGGCCCGGCTCGAGCTGCCAGCGCTCGACCAGGCAGCCGTGGCGGAACTCCATCCGCTCCTCGCGACAGACCATCAGCAGCCGCCGCGAGAAATCGGCCATCGCGCGCATCGCCGCGTACAGCTCGCGCATCATGTCCTCGCTGGCCGCCACTCGCCCGTGGTCGCGGTAGCCGAGGGCCAGGGCCAGGTCCTGTTGGTAGCCCTTGTGCAGCGTGTCGAGCTTCGTGCCGCGGTGCAGGTGCAGCCAGTTGCGCACGCGCAGCACGTACTCGAGCCCCGCCAGCGCCGCCTTCTCGTCGCGCTCGGAGATGATCCCGCGCTGGCGCAACGCGCCCAGGACGTCCCAGTCGTGCAGCCGATAGACGACCTTGGCCACCCAGACCGCCGCATGGAAGTCGCGCAGGCCGCCAGGGCCGGTCTTCAGCAGCGGTTCGACCGCGTACAGCGACTGCCGCCGGCTGTTCCAGATCTCCTGTCGCTCGAGCATGTTGAAGTAGGCGAAGTCGACCGGCGACATCGAGGCGATGACCGCCTGCATCAGGTGCATATACAGCGACATGTCGCTGTATATGCAC
>DHNJ01000155.1:29807-30015 GCA_002409445.1 Armatimonadetes bacterium UBA5419
TGTAGGCCAGGTCGGCCAGCGGGCGGTAGCTGTGGGCGACGTGCGGGTGCTGGAGGGGCACCAGCAACTCATCGAGCACGGCGAGCATCTCGCGGATGATCGCGTCGATGTGCTCGTGCTCCTCGATCATCGGCACGAAGGCCAGATCGATGTCGGACCACGGCGCCAGATGCGCGCGGCCGTAGCCGCCGATGGCCACGACGCAGAG
>DHNJ01000155.1:30186-30367 GCA_002409445.1 Armatimonadetes bacterium UBA5419
CCGCCGATGGCCACGACGCAGAGGTCGGCGTCCATCGGCAACGGGCCCTCGCGCCGCTCGACGGTCGACAGAGCGAGGTCGAAACAGGCCGACAGCACGCTGTCGAACAGGGCGCTATGGCCTTGGCAGTAGGCCTCGCCGGTCGGCTTCAGCTCGAACTCGGCGGCCAGTTCGGCGCGGC
>DHNJ01000155.1:30630-30891 GCA_002409445.1 Armatimonadetes bacterium UBA5419
GCTTTGTAGCGGGCCGTGGCGGCTTGCAATACCTGCCCTCCAACTGCCAATTGTCGGCCGAAGGTCGCCCCGCGTCAATGCGACAGGCCTGGCGCTTGGCCAGGCCCGGCCCAAATGCATCACGCCGGCACGAGGCCGGCGTGAGCGTTCGGATCGGATGCGCTGCTAGTAGGCAGCCGGCGGAGCGACCGGCGTCGCGTCGACCGGCGGCACCTGCACCGGCTGCGGCGCGATTGGCGTGCCCGGCGGCAGGACCAGCTG
>DHNJ01000047.1 GCA_002409445.1 Armatimonadetes bacterium UBA5419
AGGAGCCGTGGCTGCGGCGCGCGGCGGGCGGGGCGCTACCGCTCGAGGCGACCGAGCAGGCGCGCGCGCGGCTGACGGTCTAGGGCGCGCAGACTCGGCGCGCGGGGGCGGGCGGGGACCGTCCTTCCACCGCCGCTGTGATGTGCTATCATCCAGAAGTTGAAGCGGAGCCCACCTTGGAGGCGAACGAAGTCCTGGCCTGGCAGGCGTTGGTGGTGGCGTTGGCGTTCGCGATCCTGGTCGCGGCGATCCTGCCCCTCCTCTCGTCGTTGTTGGGGCCGCGCGACCCAAACAAGACCAAGCTCGAGCCGTACGAGTGCGGCATCGTGCCGTTTGACGAGGCGCAGGGGCCGGTCTCGGTGCGCTTCGGCCTGATCGCGATGTTGTTCCTGCTGTTTGACATCGAGATCGTCTTTCTCTACCCGTGGGCGGCCGCGTCGGGCCATCTGGGGCTGTTCGCCCTGGTCCTGGCGTTGGTCTTCATGCTGGTCCTCGATGTGGGTTTCTGGTGGCTGTGGAAGCGAGGGGCGTTCGCATGGGAGAAGTGATCCCGGTCGACCACGAGGCGATTGCCGCGCGGCTGACCGAGCGGTGGGGTGAGGCCCTGCGCATGACGCCGGCCGCCGATGGGATGGTCACCCTGCGGTGGCTCGAGCCCGCGCGGCTGATCGAGTTTGTCCAGTGGCTGCGCACGCGCGAGGGCCTGGGCATCCGGCTGCTCTCCGACATCACCGCCGCCGACTATCTCGACCGCGAGCCGCGGTTCGAGGTGGTCTACCACTTCACCGCCTTCGAGCCGCTGCTGCGCCTGCGCGTCTGCCTGCCGTTGGCCGAGGATGAGGCGGCGCCGTCGTTGTGTGGCGAGTGGCAGGGCGCGAACTTCTCCGAGCGTGAGGTCTTCGACATGTTCGGCATCCCGTTCACCGACCACCCGAACCTCGAACGGCTGCTATTGCCCGAGTGGTACGAGGGCTACCCTTTGCGCCGCGATCACCCGCTGGGCGACATCCCGATCGAGTTTGATCTGCCCTACCGAAAGCAGTTTGGCCATGCGTGAGACGCAGACCATCACCGTAAATATGGGCCCGCAGCATCCCAGCACGCACGGGGTGTTGCGGTTGGTGGTCGAGCTGGATGGCGAAGTTGTCCGCGGCGTGAAGCCGGTCATCGGCTACCTGCACACGGGCATGGAGAAGGAGCTCGAGGCGCAGCGCTACATCCAGGGCATCACGATCACCGACCGCATGGACTACCTGTCGCCGCTGGGCAACAACCTGGTCTATGTCCTGGCGATCGAGGCGCTCTGTGGCATCAAGCCGCCGCCGCGCGGGCAGTACCTGCGGGTCGTGCTCGCCGAGCTGCAGCGGCTGGCCTCGCACATGATCTGGCTCGGCACGCACGCGATGGACCTCGGCGCGTGGGCGGTGATGATCTACTGCATCCGCGAGCGCGAGGCGATCCTCGACCTGTTCGAGATGGCCGCGGGCGTGCGGATGATGACCACCTACATCCGCCCCGGCGGGCTGCGCAACGACGTGCCGCCCGAGTTCTTCACCGGCTTCGAGCGCAACGGCAAGCGGGCTTGGGGCGTGTACGAGTTCATGGCCGAGTTGCCCCGGCGGATCGACGAATACGAGGCGCTGCTGACCGAGAACCCGATCTGGATCAACCGGACCAAGGGCGTCGGCGTGATCAGCGGCGAGCAGGCGGTCGACTGGTGCCTGACCGGCGCGGCGCTGCGGGCGTCCGGCGTGGTCTACGACGTGCGCAAGGCGTTCCCCTACAGCTCCTACGACGAGTTCGATTTCGAGGTGCCCAGCGCGACCGAGGGCGATGTCTTCGCGCGGTACCAGGTGCGCGTCGCGGAGATGCGCCAGAGCGTGCGGATCATCAACCAGGCGCTGGCCAAGATCGAGGCGCTGGGGCCGGACGCGCCGGTCAACAGCGACAACCGCCGCTTCGTGCCGCCGCCGAAACAAGAGATCGACTGGTCGATGGAGAGCTTGATCCACCACTTCAAGATCTGGACCGAAGGCATCCGGCCGCCGGCGGGCGAGGCCTACGTGCCGGTCGAGTCGCCGCGCGGCGAGATCGGCGTCTACGTGGTCTCCGACGGCAGCGCGCACCCGGTGCGGGCCAGCTACCGTCCGCCGTCGCTGATCAACTTGCAGGCGATCGAGACCCTGGCCGAGGGCCATATGATCGCCGACCTGGTCGCCTGTCTGGGTAGCCTAGACCCCATCCTCGGCGAGATCGACCGCTAGAGAAAGTCCGCATGTTAGGAGTCGAGCCGATGCTTTCCCCTGCCGCACGCGAGCAGATCCTGGCTCTCTGTGACCGCTACCCCGAGGGCAAGCGCAAGAGCGCGGTGATGGACGCCCTCTTCATCGCCCAGGGCGAACAGGGCTACCTGAGCCCCGAGACCTTCCGCGAGATCGCCGAGCTGCTGCACCTCGCGCCGGTCCACGTCGCGGCCGTGGCGACCTTCTACACGATGTACGAGAAGGAGCCGGTCGGCAAGCACATCATCGATATCTGCTGCAACATCTCCTGCCTGCTGCGCGGCTCGTCCGAGATCATCGCCCACCTCGAGCAGCGCCTGGGCATCACCCGCGGCGAGACGACCCCCGACGGCCTGATCACCGTCCGCGAGGCCGAGTGCATCGGCGCTTGCTCGCAGGCGCCCGCGGGGCAGGTCAACTACCGCTTCTTCGAGCACCTGACGATCGAGAAGGTTGACGAGATCCTCGACCAACTGCAGGCCGGGAAGGCCCTGGTCAGCCCCGAGGAGGTCACCCATGGCTGAGCGACGCGTCCTGACCGAGCACCTGCGTACGCCGAACGCCTACCAGCTGGACACCTGGCAGGCCAACGGCGGCTACTCTAGCCTGCCGACGCTGTTCGCGCGCCAGCCTGCCGAGTGGGTCGAGGAGGTCAAGACCTCCGGCCTCGTCGGCCGCGGCGGCGCGGGCTTCCCGACCGGCACGAAGTGGTCGTTCCTGGCCAAGGGCACCGGCCATCCGACCTACCTGGTGGTCAACGCCGACGAGTCCGAGCCGGGCACCTGCCACGACCGCCAGCTGCTGACCCATCTGCCGCACCTGATGATCGAGGGCATCATCTGCGCTTGCTGGGCGATCGAGGCGCATCACGCGTTCATCTACATCCGCGGCGAGTACGCCTACGCGGCCGAGCGGCTCGAGGCGGCGATCGCCGAGGCGCACGCGGCCGGCCTGCTGGGCCAGACCGTCGACGGCCACGACTTCCCCCTGCGCATCACCGTCCACCGCGGCGCCGGCGCGTACATCTGCGGCGAGGAGACCGCGCTGCTCAGTTCGCTCGAGGGCGACCGCGGCCAGCCGCGCATGAAGCCGCCGTTCCCCGCCGTCGCCGGCTTGTACGGTGCGCCGACGATCGTGAACAACGCGCAGACGATCTGCAGCATCCCCTTCATCGTGCGCAATGGCGGCGAGTGGTTCGCGGGCATCAACCTCGAGCCCGAGAGCAAGAGCCCCGGCCCGCGGATCGTCTCGGTCAGCGGCCATGTCGAGCGGCCCGGCCTCTACGAGCTCGAGAACGGCACCCCGTTCCGCGAGATCATCTACGACATCTGCGGCGGCATCCCCAACGGCCGCGACCTGAAGGCGGTCATCCCCGGTGGCTCGTCGATGCCGATGTTGCCCAAGGACGTGATCCTCGAGTGCACGACGAGCTTCGAGTCGATCCGCGAGCACGGCAGCCATGCCGGTTCGGGCGCGATCATCGTCATGGACGACACGACCCACATCCCGACCGCCAGCTGGCGCATCGCCAAGTTCTACGCGCACGAAAGCTGTGGCAAGTGCACGCCGTGCCGCGAGGGCAACCCCTGGTCGGTCAAGATCCTCGAGCGCATGCTCAGCGGCAAGGGCGATGCCCGCGACCTGCGTATGCTCGACGACATCTGCGACTCGATGGAGCGCAACAGCTTCTGCGCGCTGGGGATCGCCGCGGCCTGGGCCCTGGCCGGCGGCCTGCGCCACTTCCGCCACGAGTTCGCCGCGCTGATCGACAACCCGGGCGATGTGCCGGGGTATCCGTCGCCGCCGACCTATACCTACATCCGCTAGGCTTCGACCGCCGCCGCCAGCCGCCCGCCTGCGCCCACGCGCAGCAACACCCGGCCGCCCGCCGGCACGTCGTGCCGCTGGCTGGCGCCGGCCTGCGTGACCTCGACCGTGTAGCCGCGGCCGGCGCGTTCGACGACGATCGTCATCGTCTGGTCGTGCCAGGTCAGGTTGCGCACGCCGGCCCGCCGCAGGCTACGCGGCAGCGCCGGCCGCACCTCCAGGCCGTCGACCGTCGGCCGCACACCGACCGCGCCCTCGAGGTACCAGCTGGGCACCAGCCCGCTCTCGGGGAACGGCACATCGAGGCCGACCGCGCCGGGGTGCAGCTGTTGCGGGTGCTCGCCGCGGTACAGCGGGCCGCCGCCGCAGAGCCGGTCGGGCTCACGGTAGCGCGCGAGGATCTGGGCGAAGCGGCGCCAGGCGTTGTCGATGCCGAAGTAGCGCTGGCGCGCGACGAGGTCGTAGTAGGAGGTGTAGAGGATGGCGCCGCCGTCCTGGCACTGCTCCTCCCAGGCGGTGCCGTGCCAGCCGGGCATCCACCACGGCTTGCCCGCGCCGGGCGGTGGCGGCGGGGCGCCGGGGCCCCAGCGCGCGTTGTGGATCGTCGTCGCCCGCGGGGCGAAAATCCAGCGGCTGTAGATGTCCGCCTTGCCCTCCCAGGTCGTCCCGTGCTCCAGCCAGTCGTAGATCCGCGCCGCCCGCGCCGCGTCGCCCGCGCCGTACGCCAGGGCCTCGAGGTTGACGAAGGTGAAGCCGTAGTCGTGGCGTTCGCCGTCGATGTCGACGCAGCCGATGTAGCGGCCGGCGGCCTCGTCCCAGAAGGTCTCGTCGAACCGTTGGTGGGCGGTGGCGTAGGTCGCGGACCAGGGGTCGGGTAGGTCGAGGGTCGCGGCCAGCTGCTCCCAGGCGCGTAGCGAGGCGAGGAAATAGGCGTTGGCGTACGCGTCGAGGTAGCCGAAGGGCTGGATGTCCCAGTAGTTGTTGCCTAGGTCGCCGTGCCGGCCGCGGACGTTGTCGCTAGCGGCGACGATGAGCCCGTGCCGGCCGTGCAGTTGGGTCATCTGGTAGGCCATCGCGCGCTGCAGGCGGTCGGCCTGGCCGGCTAGCCAGTCGCGGTCGCCGGTCCAGAGGAAGTGCTCCCAGGCGGCGATGATGAACCGCGCGTTGGTGTCGAAGTGGCGGGTGTCGTAGACCGCGTTGTCGGGGAAGGGCCAGCCGGCGTTGTTGCCCCAGGTGTAGACGTAGCCGTCGTCGTCGATGGTCAGGCCGGCGATGGACTGCCCTTGCGCGTCGCGGCGCGGGCCGGTGTACCAGCTGCCGGTCGGCCCGGACCAGACGATCCACGGCGTGCTGCCGCCGCCGGGGTAGCTCATGACCCGCTCGGTGAAGAAGCGGTTGAGGTCGGCTTCGAGCGCGGGGTCGTCGGCGATGAAGCTGGGCCAGTCGGCCGGCAGTGTATCGTCGCGCGGCTGGGGCTCGAGGCTGAAGGTCACGGCGTTGTCGGCCGCGGGCACCGAAAGGCGGTTGACCAGGCGGCTGGCCTCGGACCACCAGGTGTAGCCGATGCTCGGCGCGCCGCTGACGCGCAGATCGGCGTTCGCGTAGCCGTCAAACTCGACGAACGTGCCGTCGAGGCCCGGCCCGAAGTTGATCGTGCCGCGCTTGAGCTGCTCGGCGGGAAAGAGCCGCTGGCGGTCGGTCCAGACCTTCGAAAAGACCGCGCCGCTGGCTGGCGAGACGTCGTAGCCGTCGCGGGTCCAGGGCGAGTAGAGCAGCAGCTGCGGGCTGCCCAGCGGCTCGCCCGGCGCCTGCCAGGCGCAGCGGACATCCAGCCGCGGGCCGTCCAGGTCGAGGGTCAGCTCGGCGGAGAGCGGCTCGCCGACGGGCACGATGATCATCCGGTCGTGGGCGGGGTCGGGCTGGCCGTCGGCCCAGGCGGTGCCGCCCGCGAGCTGGTCATCGCGCGACGACCACCAGCCGACGGTGCCGCTCGGCTCGCTCAGCTCGACGTAGTAGACGCCGGGCCCGAGCGGCTCGAACTCCAGGGCCAGCTCGCTGTTGTCGGCGATCGCCGTGGCGCGGCGGGTGGCGAGGACCTCGCCGGTCGGCCCGTCGCGGCGGAAGGTCAGCGTCGCGGCGCCGTCGCTGGTGTGCCAGGTGGGCACGCCGACGCGCAGGCTGCTGAACTCGCCGCTGGCGACGGTGAAGCTCTGGCCGAGGGTGTGGCCGGGTTCGAGCGGGACGGCGGCGGTGTGCTCGGGGAGGCGGAGGGTGCGGTCGAGGTAGCGGCGCAGGCCGCTGACGCGCACGCGGCGGGCCCAGCGCTCGACGCGGGTGTTGGGGCCGTTGGAGAGACCGTCGAAGACCAGCTCGTCGACCCAGTTGGGGCCGAACTGGCTCTGTGCGGTCGGGTCGCAGCGCAGCAGCGTGATCCGCGCCCCGTCGCCGCCGATCTGCCACCAACCGTTGAACAGGTTGTACTCGAGTGTGGGCTGGGCGAGGGTCAGGGCTAGCAAGCAGGTGGTCATCATGGCCGCCTCCGGCGGGTGTGTTGGCCGCGGGCGGCGGCCAACCTGCCGGCGCGCGGGCGGCGGTGGTATACTCGGCGCCCATGAGCCTGCGCGCGCTGGCTACGGCTTGTCTGCGGCTAGGGTCGGGCCTGGGCTGGCTCGGCCTGCTCCTGGCCTGCGTCAGCGTCGGCGCCGCCCAGCAGCTCGGCCCGCTCGCGCCGGAGGCCGGTGTCGTCGCACCGCAAGCGCCCGCGCCG
>DHNJ01000195.1:0-277 GCA_002409445.1 Armatimonadetes bacterium UBA5419
TGTGGCCCGCGTGCGCGTCTTCACCAAGATCTGGCTCGCCCTGTTTGGCGAATGGCCCTGGGACGGCACCCCCACCCTCCCGCCCGAGCTGATCCTCCTGCCCGCCTGGGTGCCCTTCAACATCTACCACTTCGCCTCCTGGGCGCGCGGCACGATGGTCCCGTTGGCGGTGCTCTCGGCGCTGCGGCCGGTGCGCCCGCTGCCGCCCGAGGCGCGGCTCGACGAGCTGTTCCCCGACGGCCGCGAGGCGATCGACTACCGCCTGCCCCGCCGCGGT
>DHNJ01000195.1:439-1090 GCA_002409445.1 Armatimonadetes bacterium UBA5419
GCCCCGCCGCGGTGGCCTGTTCACCTGGAACCGCCTCTTCCTCTGGCTTGACCGGGCGATGAACTGGATCAGCCGGCAGAAGATCTATCCCCAACGGCGCGAGGCGATCCGCCTCTGCCTGCAGTGGATCATCGAGCGCCAGGAGTACGACGGCTGCTGGGGCGGCATCCAGCCGCCGTGGGTCTACTCGCTGATGGCCCTGCACGCTGGCGGCTACGACCTGCGCCAGCCGGTCCTCGCCCGCGGCCTGGCCGCCAGCGAGGCGCCCTGGTCCTATCAGGCCAACGGCGGGACCTACATCCAGGCCTGCATGTCGCCCGTCTGGGACACCGTCCTAATGCTGCAGGCGATCCTCGATTGTGGCGTCGATGAGGTCGAGCCGGAGGTGCTCGAACGCGCGGTCGACTGGCTGCTGGGCGAGCAGATCGACCAGCCGGGTGACTGGGCCGAGCTGACCCCGCACATCAAGCCCGGCGGCTGGGCTTTTGAGTTCCACAACGATTGGTATCCCGACATCGACGATACCGGCGTGGTCGTCGGCGTCTGGGGCCGGCTGCAGCAGCTGCGCGCCAACCCGCGGCTGCGCGAGTCGGCGGAGAAGGCACTGGGCTGGCTGCGCGGGATGACTTCGAAGAACGGCGCCTGGGGCGC
>DHNJ01000195.1:1229-3145 GCA_002409445.1 Armatimonadetes bacterium UBA5419
TCGAAGAACGGCGCCTGGGGCGCCTTCGACCGCGACAATACCGCGTGGATCATCGCCAAGATCCCGTTCATGGACTTTGGCGAAGCGCTCGACCCGCCCTCGGTCGACGTCACCGCGCACGTGATTGAGGCCCTGATCCACAACGGCGTACCGGGCAGCGACCCGGCCGTGCGCCGCGCGGTGGACTACCTCTGGGCCGAGCAGGAGGCCGACGGCAGCTGGTTCGGCCGCTGGGGCGTCAACCACATCTACGGCACGGCCGCCGCGCTGCCCGCGCTGGCCTTGGCCGGCGAGAACATGGCCGACCCGCGCGTGCGGCGGGCCGCGACCTGGCTGCGCGAGCGGCAGAACGCCGACGGCGGCTGGGGCGAGAGTGTGACCAGCTACATGGACCCGGGCGCGCGCGGCCGCGGCGTGAGCACCGCCAGCCAGACCGCCTGGGCGCTGATGGCGCTGGTCGCCACGGGCAGCCATGAGCACGACGCCGCGCTCGAAGCCGGCCTCGAGTACCTGCTCAGCACACAGAACGCGGCCGGCACCTGGGACGAGGACCTGTACACGGGCACCGGCTTCCCCGGCTACGGCTCGGGCGCGCGGGTCGACGTCAGCCAGGAGCTGAACACCCACGACCAGGGCTTCGAGATGGGCCGTTCGTTCATGATCAACTACGAGCTGTACAGCCACTACTTCCCGCTGAGCGCGATGGGCCGCGTCCGCCGGCACCTGGCCGAGGCGTCGGCCTGATGCGTAACCGCCGCCCCGACGCCCCGACGATCAAGACGCCCGCGGAGATGGACGCCATGCGCGCCGCCGGCCGCCTGGCGCGCTCGGTGCTCGCCGCGATGGGCCGGATGATCGCCCCCGGCGTGACGACCCTCGAGCTCGAGGCCGAGGCCCAGCGGCTGACCGCGGCCGCCGGCGCGCGCGGCGCGTTCTACCAGTACCGCGTCGGCGCGAAGGTCTACCCCTACTATCTGTGTACCTCGGTCAACGACTGCGTGGTCCACGGCTTCCCCGCCGAGCGCCCGCTGGCCGAGGGCGACATCATCAGCATCGACTACGGCTGCGAACTGAACGGCTTCATCGGCGACACGGCCTGGACCTGGCCCGTGGGCGAGGTCTCGGAGACCGCTCAGCACCTGCTGCGGGTCACCCGCGAGGCGCTGTACGTCGGGATCGAGGCGGCGCAGGCCGGCCGGCGGGTCTTTGATATCGGCCGCGCGGTGCAGAACCATTGCGAGTCGAACGGCTGCGGCGTGGTCCGCGCGCTGGTCGGCCACGGCATCGGCCGGCGCATGCACGAGCCGCCGCAGGTGCCCAACTACGCCGCGCCCGAGACCGTCCGCGACCGCCTGCGGCCCGGCATGACGATCTGCATCGAGCCGATGGTCACCGCCGGCGACTGGCGCGTCTACGAGCCCGAGGACCGCTGGGACGTGCTGACAGTCGACGGCTCCCTGGCCGCCCACTTCGAGCACTGCATCGCCATCGGCGAGGACGGCCCCGAGATCCTCACGCTGCCCGAGGAAATCTAGGGCCGCGGCGGCCTACTGCGCCGTCAGCGCGGTGATCGAGCCGTCCATGCCCACGACGTAGACCACCCCCGCGCGCGTCACCGCGCCGGCGGGCAGGTACAGCCCGGGGCTGACCTGATACTGCCACAGTAGTGCGCCGTCGGCGGCCGCGTGCGCGCTGACGATGCTGGCGTTGGCCGTCACGGCGACCAGCCCGTCGGCTTCGGCGGGGATCGACGGCACCGAGCCGACGATCGCCGGCACGCGGAAGATGATGTCGCCGTCGCGGTCGAGCTTGGCCAGCGCGGCGCCCTCGCCGCCGATCAGCTTGGTCCAGACGCCTTGCCCGTCGGCGCTCAGCACGGTCGAGACGCCGCCATCGACCGCGACGGCGACATCATC
>DHNJ01000195.1:3278-3897 GCA_002409445.1 Armatimonadetes bacterium UBA5419
TCGAGACGCCGCCATCGACCGCGGCGACGCGTTGCCCGTCGGCCGCGTCGAGGACGATCAGGTCGTAGTTGCGGTCGGCGGCGAGCACGCGGCCGTCATAGACGGTCGGCGGCGCGTCGGCCGGGCTGTAGTAGCGCGGCGCGGGCCGGTTGCGCGAGCCCTCGCCCTTGCTCTCCCAGATCAGCTCGCCCGTGTCGGCCGCCAGGCAGCGCACGAACTGGTCCCAGGCGCCGACATACAGCCGCCCGCCATCGACGATGACCGGCGTCTCGATGCTGTAATCGGCGACCTTCCGCTGCCACAGCAGCTCGCCATCGGCGCGCAGGCAGTGGATCGTGCCGTCGACCGCGGGCACGTAGATCCGCCCGCCCGCGACCGTCGCCGGGGCGACGACCGCCGCGCTCGCCTGGTAGGTCCAGCGCGGCGCGCCGTTGGTCGAGGCGAGCGCCAGCAGATGGCCCTGGATGGTCGGCACGAGCAGCGTTTGGCCGCTCAGGGTCAGCCCGCCCTGGACCTCGGCGGGGGCCTGGTAGGTCCAGGCGACCTCGCCCGAGTCGGCTTGCAGGCCGTAGACGTTGCCGGCCATGTCGGCGGCGTAGAGGCGGTTCGGGGTGATCAC
>DHNJ01000214.1:0-231 GCA_002409445.1 Armatimonadetes bacterium UBA5419
GCCCTGCCGGAAGCCGAACTGCCGCGCGAATGGGCACGCGCGCAGCGCGACCTGGCCCGCACCTGGCGCGAACTCCCCGACGGCGACGCCACGACCAACCTGCGCCACGCCGCCGAGCACTTCGCGGCGGCCGCCCGCGGCTTCGAGGCGGCGGGCCTGGCCGACGACGCACGGGACGCCGCGGCGGAGGCGGCGGCGTGCGGGTAGCGCCGGCGGGTTGTGGGCTTACTA
>DHNJ01000214.1:615-3226 GCA_002409445.1 Armatimonadetes bacterium UBA5419
GGTTGGGCGAGCGGGTTGGTGGGCGTCGGTGGTCGTGCGGACGTTCACGTCCGCGGTCCCAGTTAGGGTGGTCCCGGGCGAGGGTGGTCCCAGGTCCGCCCGGGACCGCCCGCCCCTCCCAACCCGCCCCTTGCCGCCGACCGGTCGCGCGTGCTACCGTGAGCGCGTGTTGGACTTGCTGCATGGAAAGCTCGCGGCCCCGCTGGCGTAACCCGGGCATCACTTGGCGCTCGTTGCTGCTCTCGGCGGTCCTCATCCCGGTCAATGTGTTTTGGGTAACCATCCACGAGGTGCGGTGGTACTCGTTGGATGGTAGCTGTCTGCCGCTGTTCATCACGCCGATCTTCATCCTCTTCTGCCTCGTCCTGCTCAACCTCGTCGCCCACAAGCTCTGGAAACCGCTGGCGCTGAGCCAAGGGGAGTTGCTGACGACCTACATCTTGGTCGTCATGAGCAGCACCATCTCCGGCCACGATATGATGCAGAACCTGCTGGGCTCGATGAGCCATCCGTTCTGGTTCGCGACGCCGGAGAACGGCTGGGCCGAGCGGTTCTTCCACTACATCCCCGATTGGGCAGCAGTGCGCAACAAGGAGCTGCTGCGCGGCTACTACCAGGGCAACTCGACGCTCACGGGCGAGGTCTGGGCGGCCTGGGCCGTGCCGCTGCTGGTCTGGGGCACGCTGATCGTCGTGCTCGTGGCGATGATGCTCTGCCTGAACGTCATCGTCCGCCGCCAGTGGGCGGAGAACGAGCGGCTGACCTACCCGATCGTCCAGCTGCCGCTCGCGCTGACCGAGAACTTCGGCACCAGCCTGCTGCGCAACCGCATCTTCTGGTACGGGTTCGCCATCCCCGCGGTGATCGACCTGTTCTGCGGGATGCACGCGTTCTTCCCCGCGGTGCCGACGGTCAACGTCAAGCTGAACAACATCCTGACCCGCGGCATCTCCGGCCCGCCCTGGTCGTACATGGGCCGCGCGGACATCTCCTGGTACCCGTTCATGATCGGGCTGGCCTACTTCCTGCCGCTCGACCTCAGCTTCTCCTGCTGGTTCTTCTACGTCGTCCGCCTAGCCATGCAGATCATCGCCGGGCTGACCGGCCACCCCTCCGGCGGCAACAACCCCTACCTGCCCGAGCAGGGCGCGGGCGGCTGGCTGGCGCTGGCCTTTCTGGCGATCCTGGGCTCCAAGCACTACCTGCGCGAGGTCATCCGCCAGGCCTTCCACGGCCAAAAATGGCCGGGCGAGCCGATGACCTATCGCGCGGCGGTCGGCGGGTTGTTGCTCGGCTTTGTCTATCTGATCTGGTGGTCGGCGAAACTCAAAGTTGGCTGGGTGCTGGCCGCGGTCTTCTGGATCCTCTACTTCCTGCTCTCGCTGGCGATGACCCGCGTCCGCGCGGAGCTCGGCGCGCCGCACGAGATCTTCTTCGTCAACCCGCGGCGGATCATGTTCACCGCCCTGGGCACCGGCGCGTTCAAACCGGAAGAGCTGACCTTCCTCTCGATCACCTACTGGTTCAACCGCTGCTACCGCTGCCATCCGATGCCCGCCCAGCTCGAGGCGCTGAAGATGGCCGAAAACGACCGGATGAACAGCCGCCGGCTGGTCTGGGCGATGCTCATCGCCAGCGTCCTGGCGATCGTCGTCTGCTCGTGGGCTAACCTCTGGGTCTGCTACAACGACGGCGCGGCGGCCAAGTGCATCGGCTTCAAGCAGTGGGTCGGCGCCGAGAGCTACAACGACCTGAGCCGCTGGCTCGAGGTGCAGGAGCGGCCGAACCCCGCGGGCACCACCTGGATGGTTGTCTCCGCCGCGTTCACCTTCTTCTGCGCGTTCATGCGCCGGCAGTTCCTCTGGTGGCCGTTCCACCCCGCCGGCTACCCGCTGGCGGTCAGCTTCGCCCTCGAGTACTTCTGGTTCGCCGTCTTCGTCGCCTGGGCGCTCAAGGGCAGCGTCCTGCGCATCGGCGGCATGCGCCTCTATCGCCAGGGCATTCCCTTCGCCCTCGGCTTGATCCTGGGCGACTACTTCTTCGGCTCCATCTGGGCGATCATCGGCCCGGCGGTCGGCATCGCCAACTACCGCATCTTCATCTAAGACCAAGGCCGCGCCGCGGGGCCTTGGTTCAGGTCGTCTGCCGCCCGCGGCCGGTGAGGCGTTCGCGCAGCAGCTTGGCCGGACCGAGGGTCGGGTCGAGCGCCAGCGCCATATCCACCACGCGCAACGCGTCGGCGTCTTGGCCCTGCTCGTAGTAGACCACGCCCAGGTGGTAGAGATTGAGCGGCTGGGGCTGGCCGGCGGCGTCGGCCTGGCTGCGCGCCTGCGCGAGCAGCTCGCGGCCGGCGGCGCGTTCGCCCTGGCGGTAGAGCACCCAGCCGAGGCAATCGAGGTAGACCAGGCGGTCGAGGCCGCGGCCGGTGCGGGCCGCGCGGGACTGGTCCCAGCTGAGCCAGCGCTGGCGCCCGAGGGCCGTCAGCGCGTCGCGCGCGAGCGTCTCGGCCTCGTCCAGGCGGATGCCGCGGTCGGCCCAGTAGCGCGCCAGCTCGACCGACAGCCACAGCTCGTCGGGCCAGGCGGCGGTCAGGCCGAGCCACAACTGCTCG
>DHNJ01000196.1:0-610 GCA_002409445.1 Armatimonadetes bacterium UBA5419
TCAAGCCCAACGCCACCACCCAGGCCACACCCATAGCCGCCAGTCTAGCACGCACGGCGCGCGCGATAAAGGCCACGGCCGCTGGTCGCCACACACCGCTTGACATCGGCCGGGCGATGATCTACGGTGGATTCACTAGGGGAACGTGCGTGGACGAGGGGGTCCTACTCCAGTTTTGGGGCAAGTCGCGCGGCGGCGTACATCCGGCGCTCTACCACATGATCGACGTGGGCATGGTCGCGCGCGCCATGGCCACCCGCAACCTCCGCACCGCCACCCGCGGCCTCCTCGACGCCTCGCCGGCCACGCTGGGCTACTGGGTCGCCCTCCACGACCTCGGCAAGATCTCGCCGGGCTTCCAGGCGAAGGCGCCGCCGTTGCTGCGAGAGGTGGAGCAATCGCTAGGGCCTGACGCTGCCCATCACGGTACGGTGGAATCGAACCACGCCCTCGTGACCCTCGCGGCACTGGGCAGCAGCAACTGGTCGCGGGCGCTCGCCGCACACCATGGCGCCTTTCCGCTGACGAGTCAGATGCGGAGGCTGCGTCTGCGGATTGGCAGCGGTGTCTGGGCCGAGGCGCGCGAGGCGGCCCGGGCCGCGCTGCGCGA
>DHNJ01000196.1:763-33014 GCA_002409445.1 Armatimonadetes bacterium UBA5419
GCGGCCCGGGCCGCGCTGCGCGAGGTCTTCGGTCTCGACGACGAACCACCCACCCCCGACGACCCCGCCGCGGCGATGGTGCTCGCGGGGCTGACGGCGGTCAGTGACTGGATTGGCTCCGATGACCGCTGGTTCCCGCGCTGTGACCCGCCCCGTCTATCGCTCGCGGCGTACGCAGTAGAGGCGCAGGCACGCGCGGAGCAGGCGCTGGCCGCGCTCGGCTGGGACCCGTGGCAGGCCGACGCGCGGCCGCTGACCTTCGAGGACCTCTGGCCGTTCCGCCCCTCGCCCCTGCAGGAGCGAGCCATCGCACACGCTGCCGAGCCAGCGGCGGGCCCGCAGCTGGCCATCATCGAGGCACCCATGGGACGGGGCAAGACGGAAGCCGCGCTCTGGCTCGCCGACCGCTGGCTGGCGAGCGGCCAGCACACGGGCCTCTACTTCGCCCTCCCGACCCAGGCCACGAGCGGCGCGATGCTCAAGCGGGTCAAGGCCTATGCCGAGGCGCGGTTCGCCGGCCAGACGCTGAACCTGCACCTGCTACACGGACTCGCGGCCTTCGACGAGACGTACGAAGCGCTGACCAAGCGCGGCACGCCGGACCCGGCGCCGGCCGACGTCTACGCCGACGACGCGCCGACCAACGCCGACCTCATCGCCGCCAGCTGGTTCCGCGGCGCGAAGTTGGGGCTGCTGTCCCCCTTCGCCGTCGGCACGATTGACCAGGCCCTGTTCGGCGTTCTGCAGACGCGACACCAGTTCGTCCGTCTGCTCGGCCTGGCGGGCAAGGTCGTCATCCTAGACGAGGTGCACGCCTACGACGCGTACACCACGGGCTTGCTGGAGCGTCTCGTGGAGTGGCTGCGCGCGCTCGGCTGCTCGGTCGTCTTGCTCTCGGCCACGCTGCCGGCGGCCAAGCGCGAGGGGTTGCTCCGGGCCTGGGGCGCCGCCACGCCGGCCGGCTGGGGCGCCTACCCCCGCCTGACCACCGTCGTGGGCGGCCAGGTGCGCGTCGAGGCGATCCCACCCGAGCCGGTGAGCTACGAGCTCAAAGTCCTCAGTGCGCCAGACGGCCAGCCGACACAGGCCGCGGCGGCCGACCTGCTGGCGGGGAAGCTGGAGGACGGCGGCTGCGCGGCATGGATCTGCTCGACGGTGGCTCGCGCGCAGAAGGTCTACCGCCGCCTGCAAGCCGACCCACGGTTCGCCCATTGCGAGTTGCTGCTGTTCCACGCGCGCTTCCCCGTCGCCCGCCGGGCCCAGATCGAAGCGGAGGTCCGGCGCCGGTTCGGCCCGCCAACCGACGCCGAGACACAGCGCCCGCACCGCGCGATCCTGGTTGCCACCCAGGTCGTGGAGCAGTCACTCGACCTCGACTTCGACGTGATGGTCTCCGACCCCGCGCCGATCGACCTGCTGCTCCAACGCGCCGGTCGCCTCCACCGACACAAGCGCGACCGCCCCGCCGGGCTCGAACTGCCCGAGTTGCTCGTCCTCGGACCTGCCAAAGATGAACCGCTCCCCGACCACCTTGACGCCGCCGCCTGGGTCTACGAGCGGGCGGTGCTCATGCGTACGATGGTCACGCTCGACGGCGATGTAACGGTCGGTGCCGCGGCGGACCTGGAGCGTCTGGTGGAGGCCGTCTACGGGCCGCATGAGCCGGCGATGCCCGACGAACTCGCTGACACCTATGCGGAGGCACGGGCCAAGGCTGAGAGCAAGCAGGCCGGACACGAACAGCTCGCGGCGATCAACGCCATCTGCGGTCTGGCTGACGACGACCCGCTGAGCGTCATCGCCAACCTACCCGACGACCCGGACGACCCAAGCATCGCCCGCATCGTCGCCCGCGGCCTGACCCGGCTGGGCGAGGAGTCCGTGCTGGTCGTCTGCGCCGAGGGCGACGTGAGCGGCTGGAGCGAACGCGAACTGGTCAGCCAGGCCGTCCGGCTGAACTCCAAGGACTGGGTCCGCCACTTCATCCGGCAGCCGTCGCCCTGGCCAGAGTCAGCCGTCCTGCGCCACTACCGCCTGGCTCAGTTTGGCCACGGGCGGCTGATGGCGGAGGCGGGCGAACTGGTGCTCCATGGCGAACTGGGGGTGGTCAGTGATAGCGAATTGCTGCTCGAACTGGGCACCGAGCGTGCGGACTGCAGCGCGGGTTAGGCCCCCACGTGCGTGGGGAGAAGGGCCACCTAAGCGTGCCAATGAGAGAGTACAACGGTCCACCCCCACCATGGTGGGGAGCCTCAATCGTAGCACAGCCGTCGATGTCCGGACATGATCCTGGAGGTCTCCGCCCTCAGTTGTTGACATGCGGCAGAAGGTTCGCGTATAATCGATTACAGCTCGTCAGCAACAATTAGAAATTACAACATGGAGAAGGGGAACCATGAGCACGAGAACCGACATCATCCGGGTCATCCGGCAACATCGCAGCGCCGCCGAGAGCGAAGCTGAGCTGGTGTTGAGGGTGTGGGAGGCGCATGCGGATGGCGCCGAGTTGTCCAGCGTGGTCGATCGACTGCCGTTGCCCGACACCATCATCCGCACGTTCCGACGGCTGCGCGCCAACGGCACCATCGACGGCTATCTGTCTATCGAGGAGCACTGATGCCCACCTTCTCACTGCTTGAAGAGCCTTGGATCCCCGTGCGTCGGCTCGATGGCGAGGCCGTCGAGCTGTCCTGGCGGGAGGTCTACCGGCAAGCGGCGGACCTGGCCGATGTGGAGGTCGAGTCGCCGCTGACGTATTCCGCCTTGATGCGGCTCCTGGTCGTCGGACTGTACGCCGCCCTGCGCGACGAGGTCACGCAGGCCAACCGCGCGGCCTGGTGGGCGACCGGCTGGCCACAGCCGGCGGTCGAAGCCTACTTCGATCAATGGGCTGAGCGCTTCGACCTGTTCGACGAGGCCGCGCCGTTCTTCCAGGACCCTGGGTTCGAGTTCAAACAGCCTAGCACGCCGGCCGGTCTGGCTCCGGAGCTGGCATCCGGGAATAACCGTGTGCTCTTCGACCACCGCGTTGATGGAGACGCACCGCCTGTGCGGGCTGCGGCGGCCGCGCGTTGGCTCCTGACTCACCAGCTATTCTCCCTTGGTGGCGGCAACGGACCCATCAGCCCAAGGTACGGCAAACACCCCAATCTCAGGACCGCTCCAGCGGCTCTCGGTGTGACGGTTTTTGTCCAAGGTGAAACCCTCGGTCAAACGCTTCTGCTGAACCTGGCGCCGCGGCGAACGCAAGCGGAACCGCTGGGCCAGCCGATCTGGGAGTGCGCCTTTCCTGCACCCCGCAAGCACACTGTCAGCGGTCTCCTCGGCCGACTAACATGGCCGAACAGGACAGTCCGGCTCGTCACAGACGCAACGAGCACCGATGCTGTTGTTACCGGTATCTACACGGCCCAGTGCACTGACTGGCCTGTGACCAGCCCGGTGGGCGACCCATACTTTGCGTGGCGCCTGACGACTAAGGGTGAGCCCATCCCGTTGCGCGTCACGACCGGCCGCGCCCTGTGGCGCGACAGCTCGGCGCTGTTCGGCATCAGCGGCCAGGACGCCGCCCGCGCCGAGGGCGCCAAGCCGCAGCGGCCCTGGGTGCTGGCCCAGGCGGGCGTGCTGTACGACCTCCTCGATCGTGCTGGGCGCGCGCCGGAAGCCGAGTGGACCCTGGTCGCGGTCGGCATGGCCTCGGACCAATCCAAGATCGAACTGTGGCGACACGAGGAGCTGCCCGTGCCCACGCGGTTGCTGCTCGGCGACGAAGGCGCCGGCGCCCTGGCGGTGATCGATGACGCAGTGCAGCAGGCCGAGCGGGTGTTCGACGCCCTCCGCACCGCGACGCGCGCGCTGGCGGCCGAGCTGGTCAAGCCGGGCAGCACCGCACCGGGCGCGGACGACAAGGCGGACCCCAAGCAGGTTGGCAGTCGGGTCGCCGCCTGGAACATCGATGCTGCTTACTGGGGCCAGCTCGACGCCCCGTTCCGCGCGCTGCTGGCCGGCCTAGATAAGGCCGAGACCGCACTCACGGCCTGGCGGGCGGTACTGGAGCGCGCCGCGGACGACGCCTACGCCCAGGCCAGCGCGCTCGCCGGGCTCGACCCGCGCGCGCTGCGCGCGGTCACTCTCGGACGCCAGGCGGTGACCCGCAGCTGGCGCTTCCGCCCGAAGAAGCCGAAGAAAGGAAGTTCGTGATGACCCTCAACGACAGCATCGCTGCCCTCAGCCGGCAGTTCGAGCGCTGGTCCAACGACCTCAACCGCGCACCGGTGGCCGGTCACCGCGACCGCCGAGCCGTCGAGGCGCGCGCGCTGATGGCCCGGCTGCGCCGCGGGCTGGGCAAGTCGCCCGCCGAGGCCTGGGAAGCCTATGGCCTGCTGGTGCCGTACCTGCCCGAACACGTCAGCGCGGCGCAGCGGGAGATGCTCTTCCTGACCGCTACCCTTTTCGGCGAGCACCCGCTGACGCGCGCCCGCCGCGAGCCCGACGCTGACGGGCGCCGGCCGCCGACCTACAACCTCGGCGACGTCTGCCGCGCGCTGGAGGATCGGCCCGGCGGCGGTCCGGCCGACCCGGCCGGCGAGCGTCGCTTCCAGGCCTTGCTCCGCGCGGACGCGACGATGCTGCCGATCCACCTGCGACGCATCGTCCGCCTGGCGGCCGCCAAGGCGCTGCCGATCGACTACTACCAGCTGCTGCGTGACCTGCTCAACTGGTCGGACCCTATCTGGGGCGACCGGACCCGCCTGGCCTGGGCCGACCACTACTGGCGCCTGGACCACTCCTCGACCGACGACACCGACTCCCAGGGGAAGGACAACTAACGTGAACATCGAGCTACACATCCTGCAGAACTTCGCTCCCTCATGCTTGAACCGCGACGACACCAACACGCCGAAGTCCTGCTTCTTTGGCGGCGTGCCGCGCGCGCGGATCAGCAGCCAGTGCTTCAAGCGCGCCATCCGTCTGCACATGCGCGACGCGCTGAGCATCCCGACCGGCGTGCGCACACGGCAACTCGCGGGCATCCCGCAGGTCTTGGTCGCCCAGGGCTTCAGCCTCGACGACGCCGTCGGCCGCACGAAGCAGGCGCTGACCGCCGCCGGTGTCGGACTCGACGCGGACCGCACGTTGGTTGGCCTGTACCTCGCCGCGGATGAGGTCGAGCGGCTGGCCGCCGCGATCGTCACCGACTGGGACGCGCTCGTGCCGCCCGAGGAGGCGGAAGGCGCGGCGGAAGCGCCGAAGGCCCGCGGCCGCGGCAAGGGTGCCAAGAGCGGCGTCGAGGCGCCGGCGGTCGTCGAGGCTTTCAAGAATCTCGGCAACAAGATCGGCTCGGCGGATATCGCCCTGTACGGCCGGATGATGGCCGAGACGACCAACATGAACGTCGATGCCGCCTGCCAGGTGGCGCAGGCGATCTCGACCCACCGGGTCGACAACGAGGAAGACTTCTTCACCGCTGTCGATGACCTGCAACCCGCCGAGGACACCGGCGCGGGCATGATGGGGCACCAGGAGTTCAACAGCGCCTGCTTCTACCGCTACGCCCTCGTCGAGACCAGCCAGCTGGTGAGCAACCTCAACGGCGATACCGAGCTGGCGCGGCGGACGATCTCGGCGTTCGTGCGCGCGTCGATCGAGGCGCGGCCGTCGGCCAAGCAGAACTCGCACGCCGCGCAGAACCCGCCGTCGTTCGTGCAGGTCGTCGTCGGTGCGGACCTGCCGATGTCGCTGGCCAACGCCTTCGAGACGCCGGTGGCAACGGGCTACGGAGCGTCGCTGGTGCAGGGCTCGATTGACGCGCTGACCAGCTACCAGCAGGCGCTGCGCACCGCCTATGACAACATCGATCATGGCGACACCTACGCCTTCCAGGTCGGTGGTGAGGGCTCGCAGGCGGCGCTGCTGGCGGCGCTGGAGGCGGAGATCAAGGAGCTGAACTGATGGCCACGCTGTTGCTCTGTCTAGCGGGGCCGATGCAGTCGTGGGGCACGCGCAGCCGCTTCGGCGACCGCGACACGGAGCGGTTCCCATCAAAGTCCGGGGTGCTCGGCCTGGCCTGTGCCGCCCTGGGCTGGCCGCGCGACGCGGCAGGCCACCAGGGCTGGACGATGGCCGAACTGGCCGGGCTGGCCATGGCCGCCCGCGCCGACCAGCCCGGCCGCCTGGCCCGCGATTTCCAGACTGTGCAGGATGTCCCGGCCGCAGACGGCAGTAGGCCGGGGACTGCGCTGTCCACCCGCCACTACCTTGCAGACGCGACGTTCCTGGTGGGCCTCAGCGGCGACGAGGGGCTGCTCACGGCGATCGAGGCTGCGCTGCGCCGCCCGGTCTGGCCGCTCTTCCTCGGCCGGAAGGGCTACGCACCGAGCCGCCCCGTCGTCCTGCCCAGCCGCCGGGCCGTCGGCCGGAGCGAGTGGGAGCCGCTGCCGCCAGCGCTGTCCGACGTGCCGCTGGCAGCGGCCATCCGCGCGTATCCGTGGCTGCCTGAGGCGCTCCGCCTCGAGCGCCGCGGCCGCGCACCCCAGCCGCCCGAGTCCGTGTGGCTGGAGGAGGAGGCAGCCGACGGTCTGCCGCGCACGGACGTACCCGTCGGCAGTTTCGGCCGGCGCCGCTTCGTCACCCGCATGGTCAACCATGTCAAGGTCGCCCTGCCGGCCCTGGAGGCCGCCGAGTCCGAGGAGGTGAGCGCATGAGCCACTACCTCACCCGCCTACGCCTCGCGGTCACCGACCCGGCGGTGCAGGACACCCTGGCCAACCCCTATCGGCTGCACCAGGCGGTCTTCGCCGGGTTCGACCGCGCCGAGCGCAACGGCTCCCGCGTGCTCTACCGTCTCGAACCGGAGCTGACCCGCCAGCGACAGCGAGTCGTCCTGGTGCAGAGCGTCCTGGCGCCCGACTGGCGACGGCCCGGTGGCGAGCGCTGGGGCGACGCGCCGCAGGTCGAGATCCGGCCGCTGGACCTCCATGAGCTGCGAATCGACGCTGGGCAGACCGTGCGTTTCCGCCTGCTCGCCAACCCCACCGTCAAGCGCCGGCAGACCGACGACGGGCCGACGGTCCGCCGCGGGCTGTACAGCCTGGAGGAGCAGGAGGCCTGGCTAGCGCGCAAGTTGGCCGCCGCAGGCGCCGCGCCGCTCGACGTGCTGACCACCGACGAAGGCATCTGGCAAGCCGGCGACCGCCGCTGGCTCGCCGTCCGCTACGACGGCCACCTCCGCGTCCGCGACCCCGCCGCCCTCCGCGCTGCGCTCGCGGCAGGGATCGGATCGGCCAAGGGCTTCGGCTTCGGCCTCCTCTCGCTCGGCCCGCCGCGGGGGTAACACCGCGTCAGGGGGTAACCATGCTACGGGGCAAGATCGACGACCTGCACAGCCTGCCGAAGACGCGTGACAGCCTGGCTTACGCCTACTTCGAGCGCGCACGCATCGACCGGCACGAGGCCTCGATCTCTGTCTGGACCGCGGAGGGTGAGTTGCCAATCCCTGCCGCCAGCCTCGCGGTCCTGATGCTCGGGCCAGGGACGACGATCACCCACTCGGCGATCGCCGCCCTGGCCGAGAACAACTGCCTGGTCGTCTGGTGTGGGGAGGAGAACGTACGGTTCTACGCGGCGGGCATGGGCGGGACCCATTCGGCCGCAAGGCTCCTACACCAGGCGCGGCTCGTCAGTGACCCGGAACTGCGGATGGGTGTCGTGCGGCGCATGTATGCGATTCGTTTCGCTGAGATCCCACCGGCTCACTACACGATCGAGCAGTTGCGCGGCATGGAGGGCGCCCGCGTGCGTGACACGTATGCGCGAGTCAGCCGCGATACAGGCCTGGAGTGGCACGGCCGCACCTATGACCGCAGCGACTGGTCCGCGGGCGACCCGGCCAACCGCGCACTTTCCGCAGCCAACAGCTGCCTCTATGGTCTCTGCCACGCTGCGGTGCTCGCGGCCGGTTACAGCCCAGCGATGGGCTTCATCCACACGGGGCACCAGCGATCCTTCGTCCTCGACCTCGCCGACCTGTACAAGTGCGAGTTGACCATACCGCTCGCCTTTCAGGTGGCCGCAGACCCGCCGGCCGACATGGGGCTCGAGCGTGCCGTGCGCACCAAGTTGCGGGATGTGTTCCGCGAGACGCGCCTCATCGAGCGGCTGGTGCCCGACATCGAGCAGGTGCTGGGGCCGCTCGACGCCAGCGAAGCGCTCCAGGCCGAGGCGGCCGATGCCGATCCAAGTGAGCCGCTGCCGCTATGGACGCCCGAGCCGACCGACAACAGTGCAGGGGCGTAGCCATGGTTGTCGTGCTCATCGTCGAGAACGCACCGCGGGGCTTGCGTGGCGAACTAAGTCGCTGGTTGATCGAACCCAAGGCCGGCGTGTTCGTGGGCAATGTGTCGGCACTAGTCCGTGACAGGCTGTGGGAGCGTCTGTGCCGGGAGGCAGCACCCGTCTCGGGCTTACTGATTGTTGGCGCGCGCACCGAGCAGAAGTTCAGTATCCGCGTCCACGGCGACCCCAGCCGCGACATCGTGGAGGTCGAAGGGCTCCAGCTTGTGCGCGTCAAGACCGAGGCCAAACACAAGCGCCGGTGATTGGCACCGCCCCACCGACTGTGTCCTTGCGCCCAGTTGACCCGTTCGTAGGGACCTGCCAAGATTCAGGGAACCGCGCGTCGGGTCACCCGTCCTGTCCTATAGGTGGGCGGACACAGCCTACCTGAGAGGAGCGAAACAAAATGCGGAAGCTGATGATGGTTGTGGCCAGCGTGATGCTGGCGAGTGTGGTCTGGGCGCAGGCGGGGCCCGTAGCGGGGCCGGTCCAGGGGCGCGGAGTTGCGCCGGGGCTGCAGGCGGGGCCGCCGTGGCAGTCGGATGCGTTGGCCATGCAGCGTGAGGCGCTCCGGCTGGAGTGCCAGCGTCTGGTCGACTTGGAGACCGCCGCGAACCCGAACCCGCAGGCGATTGCTGCCCAGCGCGCACGGGTCGACGCCCTTCGCGCCGAGATGCAGACGTCCACTTGGGCCGAGCGCGACGCGTGGCGTGAGAGTCGCCCCGGTATGGGCCAAGGCTACGGTCGTGGCCAGGGCTGGGGTATGGGCGCGAACCGTAACAACCAGGCTTGCCCCTTCGGCGGTCCGGGCTACGGCATGGGCCAAGGCCAGGGCATGGGCCGGGGGCGTGGCGCCGGCATGGGCTGGGGCCAGGGCATGGGCCCGGGCTACGGCATGGGCCGGGGCGCTGGCTGGGGCCAGGGGATGGGCCGTGGTGCCCGCTGGGACCGCACCTACTAAGCGCTAACGATGGGTAGCGGAACGCCGTCGTGGGAGGAGTGGCTACCACTGGTAGCCCCCTCCCGCGACGGCGACCGCGCAGCACAACAGAGGTTATTCGAACTGTTCCAGCCAGGCCTCTATCATTACATGCTGCGCCTCAGCCGCGACCCTAATCGCGCCGCCGACCTAACCCAGGAGGCTTTTGTGCGCGCTTTCCTCAGCCTATCAACCCTGCGCGAGGACCGCGCTCTGCGTGGCTGGCTCTACCGCCTAGCGCGCAACCTCTTCCGTGATGCCTACGCACGCAAGACCGAGGTGCATGGCCAGGAAGCAACCTTGTTGGCCACCGCCGACGAGGCGCCCGGGCCCGCCGCACAGTTGGAGCAAACCGAGCTCCGTGCGGCCGTGCTGCGCGCGGTCGACAATTTGCCTCGCGCCCAACGCGAAGTTATTGAGTTGTATCACCTGCAGGGCCTGGACTTGGCCGAGACGGCTCAGGCCCTCGGCTTGCGAGAGGGCACCGTTAAGTCCCGGCTCGCGCGTGGCCGAGCGACTCTGCGACGCCACCTAACCCCCTTTGTGGAGAATGGCTGATGCTTACCTGCCGCCGAGCCGAACAACTGCTGGCCGCGGCGACCGTGGCACCGCTGTCCGTGCGCCAAGCCCGGCAGCTCGCCGCCCATCTGGCCGGCTGTCCAGCCTGCCGCGCCGAACAAGCCGCACTCGAACGAACCGTCGGGCTCCTGGCCGAGGCACCGCTGCCCGCCGGCCGACCCGACCTGTGGGACGCAATCGCCGCCCGCCTCGACGCCGCACATGCGCCCGCCCGCCGCGCGCCGCTGCGCCTCGGTTGGGCGCTCGGCGGGTTCGGCGCGCTGGTGGCCACCGCGGCATTGCTACTCGTGGTCCTGTGGCCGGGGGGGCTGACCCCTGCCCCGACGCCAACCGAACCCACGATGGCAGCCCTGGCGGCCGACGACGCCCTCGACAGCGACTTCCTGATCGCCCACCAGTGGCTGGCCAGCCGCGGGTCGCTGGGCAATGGTGCGCTGGCCGACCTTTGGGCCGCACCCAGCGACCGGGAGGACAGTCACCAGTGATTTGCGTGCGTCCGGCCCAGGACCTCTTCCGCGCCGTGCTCTTCGGCCTGGCGCTGGTCCTCGTCGCCTGCACGGACGCACCCACCGAGACCACCGTCTCCGCCGAGTCCGGTCGCGATCTGCTCGTCCGCGCCGTCCAGGCCGAACAACGCCTGGCCTGGCAGGGCCAACAGTCGGTCGCCCTGAGCCGCGGCGACGGCGTGGAACGAGCGCAGGTCTCGATGACCGCTGATGGCACCGGCCGACGCCGACGACAACACCTGAGCGGGCCCCAGGAAGGGCTCGAAGTCATCACCACGCGCGAGCGCGCCTACCAGCGACGCGCCCGTCAGGGCTGGACCGAGCGCACAACACCCGGTGGCGCCGCGCTCGACACCGACCCCGCGAGCTTGGACCGGCTGCTCGGCAACTACCCGCCGCAGGTCTACAGCGCGGAGCCGATCGCTGGCCGCGCGGCGGTTCGCGTCGACCTGGCCCGGCCCGCCGAGCCGCCGCGCCGTCGCCTCTGGCTCGATCGCGACAGCGGGCTCATCCTCCGCGACCAGCAATTCAACCAACGCGGCGAGTTGCTCGCAGAGACCACCGTGACGGACCTGCAGGTCGGCGCACAGCCACCCATCAACCTACCGTTCGCCGCCACGCCTGCCGCCGGCGGCCCACTCGCCGACCTAGTCCACTTCGAATCGGCCCAGGCGCTCGCCGACCACTGCCGCTGGTCGGTCGAAGTGCCCGCCTACCTACCGCCTGGCTACTGGGTCGAGGGATTCTACGCCCGCGAGTCGCGCGCCGGCCGCTGCCGCCCCGTGGTCGTGCTGACCGACGGCCTCGTGCCCGTGACCATCTTCGACCGTGGCCTGCGCGGCCAGCGCCGCGGCGGTCCGGGCCGCGGAACATGCGAGATCCGCACCGGCGCGAGCGCGAACATGGCCACCCTGGCCGGCGCCGAACGCGAGTGGGTCGTCCTTGGCGACCTGCCCGGACCCAGCCTCCAACTCATCGCTGAATCCCTGCCCTAGCTACACCCTCCCCACCCCAGCCACCCATTAACCCAATTAGCCCTAGACAATTGGGTGTTTCGATGCCACACTAGAGTATCAGTGACGTGTGGTCGGCCGCGCGGCTGGCCGAAGTAGGAGAAGAGCAATGAGGATTGCGGACAACGTCGTTGGCCTGGTCGGCCGGACCCCGCTCGTGCGGCTGAACCGGGTGACCGAGGGCGCCTACGGGACGGTCGCGGCGAAGCTAGAGTCGTATAACCCGGCGGGCAGCGTGAAGGATCGCATCGCGGTGTCGATGATCGACGCAGCGCAGGCAGCCGGCTTGGTCAACCAGGACACGTTGATCGTCGAGCCGACCAGCGGCAACACGGGCATTGGCCTGTCGATGGTTACCGCCGCGCGCGGGCTCAAGTTGGTCTTGTGCATGCCCGATAGCATGTCGATCGAGCGGCGCAACCTGGTCAAGGCACTTGGCGCGCAGCTCGTGCTGACGCCGGCTGCCGAGGGGATGCCGGGTGCCATTCGCCGGGCCGAGGAGATCAAGGCCAGCCTGCCGAACGTGTTCATCCCCCAGCAGTTCCAGAACAGCGCCAACCCGCGGATCCACCAGGAGACGACCGCCGAGGAGATCTGGGCCGACACCGACGGCGAAGTGGATGTCGTGGTCTCTGGCGTGGGCACGGGCGGCACGCTGACCGGCGTCGGCCGAGCGCTCAAGCCACGCAAGCCGAGCCTGCGGATTGTCGCGGTCGAGCCGGCTGCTTCGGCGGTCATCAGCCGCGGTCCCGACGCCAAGGGCCCTCACCCGCTCCAGGGCATCGGCGCCGGCTTCATTCCGGACGTGCTGGACGTGGATCTGATCGACGAGGTGATCGCCGTGGAGAGCGCGGAAGCCATCGACATGACACGCGCCATCGCCCGCCGTGAAGGCCTTCTTGTCGGCATCAGCAGCGGCGCGGCAGCCGTGGCCGCGATCCAAATCGCCCGCCGACCCGAATCGGAGGGCCAGTTGATCGTCGTCGTCATGCCCGACACCGGCGAGCGCTACCTGTCGACCCCAGCCCTGGCCGAGAACCCGGACCAGGTGCACGTACCGGACCTCGTCTAGACCTGACCTCCAACAGCACCTCGGGGCGCCGCCGGCTGGTGGCGCCCCGAGGTGCTTTGGGTCTGGTTGATACGGCTACCTACTCGGCCCCGCTCAGGTCGACCAGGACCGTCGCGTTGGTGTACCCGCCCTCCGCCCGGGGCACGCTGACCCAGAGCATGAGGATGGACTTGTCGCGTTCGGCATCGGCCACGACGCGCAGCCAGTCGTCCGGACTAGCGATGCGCAGGCGGTCGGTGCTGTCACCGCGGCGAACCTCGCTGATGAGCGTCTCCGGCCGCAGCCCCTTGGCCGCCGCCAGACCGCCCGGCTCGACCTCGGCGATCTTGACCGCCTGGGCCCGCCGCGACGCGGTCAACTCGTCGGCGGTCGCGCGGACGACTCGCAGGCCGAGCGCGTCGAAGCCGCCCGGCCGGGTCGTCGGCCGGTCGGCGCGCGGCTGTGGCGCATCGCCGGTGTCGGTCGCCGACAGCTCGCCGAGCACTGCCGAAACACGCAACGGCTTCGTGTCGCGCAGGATGTCGATCTGCACCGTCGCGCCGGGGCGCAGACCTTGGATCTGCTGCTGCAGGTCAAGGGTCGAGGTGATCTTCGTCCCGTCAATGGCGACGATCACGTCGTTGGCTTGCAGGCCCGCCTGCTCCGCCGGGCCATTGTACGTCAGTTCCTTGACGAAGGCGCCCTCATCGGTGCCGAACAACTCGCGGACCTGGTCGAGGGTCATCTCCTCTTCCTGCACGAAGTAGGCGGCATCGACCATGCTCACGCCGAGGAACCCACGGCTGACGCGACCATGCTCAATCAGCTGGTCGACCACGGCCAAGGCCTTCTCGATGGGGATGGCGAAGCCAATGCCCACGTTGGTGCCGGACGAGGCGGGCGAGTAGATCGCGAAGTTGATGCCGACAACCTCGCCGTCCAGGTTGAGTAGCGGGCCGCCCGAGTTGCCTGGGTTGATGGAAGCGTCGGTCTGGATCAGGCCACTGTACCGCGCCCGCACCTGCGGCGCGCTCCCGCCGCCGAGCGGCTCCTCGAGCTCGCGGTCGAGCGAGCTGACGATGCCCATCGTCACGGAGCCCTCGAAGTGGAAGGGGCTGCCGATGGCGATAACGAACGAGCCAACCCGCAGGTTTGCCGCCGTGCCCATCGCCAGCGGCTTAACGGTGTCGCCCGCCTGCCGTGGAATGCTGATCACGGCGGTGTCGGTCAGGCGATCGGTGCCCAGCACTGTCGCATCGCGCAGGTCCTTGGCGCCCTGCAGCTTGACCTTCACCGAGCCGCCCGTCGCCTCACGGACGACATGCGCATTGGTCAGGATCAGGTAGCTATCGTTGGTCTCGCGGAAGATGAGCCCTGAGCCAGCGGCCGGCCGCGTCTGCGGCTCGCCCTGGTTACCCGGGCCGGGGATGGGCGGGAAGCCCGGGATGTTGAAGCCCTCCGGCAGGCTCGGCGCGGTGACTTGCACCTGGGTCTCGATGCCCACCACGCTCGGCTTGGTCGCGTCGACCACGTCGGCGATGGCGGTCTCGAGCTCACGCAGCACGGGCGACGCCGCCTGTGCGGAGCCCACCCAGATGGCACTCAAGGCCAGCAAGGCCAAGGCGAGAGTTCTAGTCGTTCGCATCGCTTCCTACTCCTTCGATCGCGCCGCCGATGGCGCTCCGCGGCGCCCGCCAGCCCGGCAGCCACAGGCCGCTATCGTCGGGTCCGGCGAGGCGCAGGCCACTGGCCATCAAGGCCAAGCCACCGGCGGCCAGGACCAGCGCGCGCCAGGCACCCGGCCGCCAGCGGCCGTACCGATCCTGGCCGACCCACGCACCGAGCGCCAGGCCGGCCAGCATCAACAACAAGCCGGCCAGCGCCAAGGCCACGTAGCCAGGCCGCACTACTTCAGCGCGTCCAGCTTGGACAGCAGCGTCGCCTCATCGGTCAACCCGACGAGTTGCTCGACCTTCTGGCCATCCTTGAAGATCATCACTGTCGGGATGCTCAGGATCCCGTACTCGCCGGCGGTCGCGCTGTTGTCGTCGACGTTCAGCTTGACGACCTTGACCGTGCCAGCAACCTTGTCCGCCACCTTCTCGATGATCGGCCCAAGCATCCGGCACGGCCCGCACCAGGGCGCCCAGAAGTCAACCAGGACCGGAATATCGGACTTCAGGACGACTTCCTCGAAGGCCGCATCGGTTACGTCAGTCACATTCGCCATTATGTTCCTCTCCTCCCTCTTAGTGTGACGCCCGTCACACACCTCGTCCGCGCCTTAGGCCGTCGGCGAACCCAGTCGTCGCCGCCCGCGAGCCAGACGCAAGAACAGTACCTCACTCACCAGTTGGGCATTACCCTGGCGCGCCAGTGCGATCCGTGCCTCGGCCAACGCGCCGAGTGCGTCACGGCAGCCGGCAGCGCCGAGTTGTGCCGCCACCACGCCCAGCTCCGTTGCTAGCTCCGGCTGCACCAGCTGCGCCGTCGCGCCACCTGCGGCTAGGACCAACGCGTCGCGGTACCACCACTCGAGCAGATCTAGGCCCCAACTCACACGATCGGCGCGCGCCACAGCCTCGGTCGGGTCCTCGTCCTCGTCGTCGGCAGCCAGCCCGTCGTCAGCCGCACCGCGGCGGGCAGTCGTCGGCGGCGGCGTCAGCCACAGCGCCTCAGCCAGTGCTGCCGCAGCTGGCAGCCGGCCCAATCCACGGACCTGCTCCAGCAATTCGCCACGCAACACCTGTAGCCCTTCCGACGTACACCACTCCAGTGCCCGCCCCGGCCGCCCGGCCGCGAGCGCCGCCGCCAGCCGCGCCTGCTGCGCGCCCTGGCCATGCACGGTCTGCAGCCAGTCGATGATCATCTCCGCGGGCACCAGGCCGAAATCGAGCAACTGCAGCCGAGAGACGATCGTCGGCAGGATGATGGCCGTGCGCGCCGCGAGTAGGATGAAGGCCGTGCGCGCGGGTGGCTCCTCGAGGGTCTTGAGCAACAAGGTCGAGGGGCGCTCGCCCAGAAACTCCGCGCCGTCGATGATCACCGTGCGCCAACGGCCCGTGGCCCCCCGCAGCGCAACCTGTTCGAGCAGCTGCTCGATGTACTCCATGCGATAGAGCCAGCTGCGCGCCGCGCCGCTGCCGCCGGTCAGCGTCGGTTGGCAGACGATCACCTCTTGCTGCCACCCGTCGGCGACCGAGCGGCACTCCTCGCACGCGCCGCAGGGCCGCTCGCCGTCCGCCGCGGTGCACCGCAGCGCCTGCGCCAGGCCGCGCGCGACCAGTCGTTTGCCCACGCCCTCGGGTCCACGGAATAGGTAGCCCGCGGCCGCGCGGTCGCGGGCTAGCGCCCGGCGCAGCGCCTCGATCGGCTGGTCGTGGCCGATGACCTGGTCCCAGATCACCATGCTCAGCGCCCCCGCTCTGCCAGCCACCCACCGACAACCACCTGGATCAGCGCCGCGGTCTCCTCGGTGCTGCCGCTCGCGTCGATCAGCCGCCGCCGCGCCGGCTCGGCCGCGGCCAGCGCGCGGAAGCCATCCGCCACGCGTTGGTGAAAGGCGGCGGCCCTCGCCTCGATCGCGTCCTCCGCCATCGTGCGCCCGCCCCGCCGCTCCAAGGCCGCGCCGGCTGCCAGGTCCAGCACCAGCACGCCGTCCGGCTGGCAACCCTCCCGCGCCAGCCCATCAGCCACCGCCAACTCCGCCAACGGCAAGCCCAGACCGTAGCCTTGATAGGCCAACGTCGACTCAGTGAAACGCGAGCAGACGACGACCGCGCCGGCCGCCAGCGCCGGCCGGATCACCGTCGCCACGTGCTGGGCACGCGCGGCCAAAAAGAGCAGCGCCTCCGCCCGCGGCACCGGCGCCTCGGCGCCATGGCCCCGCAGCCAGCCGCCGACCGCCTCACCCAGCGGCGTGCCCTCCGGCTCGGAGGTGATGACAACCTGCTCGCCGCGGGCCTCTAGCCAGGCGGCGAGCAACTCGATCTGCGTGGTCTTGCCCACGCCATCGACGCCTTCCAGGTTGATGAACAGACCGGAGCGGACGACACTCATGGCTTGAACAGCAACTGCACGAACTCCGCTAGGTACTCGCGCCAGACCATCCAGACATGGCCACCGCCCGTCTCCGTGGACTGCAATGGCCAGTCAGCATCGCGCAGCGCAGTCACGGTCCGGCGCGAGATGTCGAGCAGGAAGTCATCGGTGCCGATCGCGAACCAGCAGACCTTCATGTTGCGCCGTGCCGCCGCCAGCCGTGCGGCGTTGGCCGCCGGCCAAGCCGCGCTCTGCTCGTCATCGCGCAGGGCGAAGATGCCGCTGCTGAAGACCCCGACGTAGCCCCACTGGCCCGGCTGGGTCAGGGCCACCTGCAGCGACTGCGCGCCGCCCATCGACAAGCCCGCCACGGCGCGATTGGCCGCGCCGCTGCGCACGCGATAGCGCGCCTCGACCAGCGGCAGAAGGTCGACCTCGACCTCGCGGGCCAGATTGTCGACGTCATTGTCCAGCCCGCCCGGCGCGGCCAGCCCGCGCTGGCTACGGTGCCCGTTGGGCATGACGACGATCATCGGCCGTGCCAGGTCCGCGGCGATCAGGTTGTCCAGGATCGCCCCCGCGCGCCCCACGGTGACCCACGACTCATCCGAGTCGGTTGCCCCGTGCAGGAGGAACAGAACCGGGTAGGACCGCCTGCCCGCCTCGTAGCCCGGTGGCGTGTAGACGTGCGCCCGCCGCCACCCGAGGCCCAGGCTGGAGGGGTACTCCACCCGCGCCACGGCGCCGTGCGGGACATCGCGGGTGTCGAACAGCGACGAGCCCGGCACCACAACCAGGCTAAACGTGGTCGCGTTAGCTGCGGAGGTGAGCGGGTTCGCCGGGTCGATGACCTTGACGCCGCCGACCTGGAACTCGTAGCGATACGCGCCGGCCGGCACGGGCCCAACCGTCACCGACCACACACCACCCTCGCCGCGATCCATCTCGCGCCGACCGACGCCGGGCATGTCCCCGCAGATCAGCGCGACGCCCTCGGCGCCCGGCGCTCGCAGCCGGAAGGTCACCGTACGGTCGTCGTTGACCGTTGGCGAGACCACCGGCGCCGGCGGCTGCGCCTGCACCTCGGCACCACAGATGGCCAGGCCGAGCAACAGCAGCGGCCAGCGGACAGCAAAACCTCCAGTCATCACATCACCCTTTCACTCAGTCTAGCCTTGGGTTGGCACCAACTCGATAGACTCGATCGCGAAATCGACATGGGACCGGTGGCCCGGGTCCAGCCGGAAGCCGCGGATCTGCTGCTGCCAGCCTGGCTGGGCGGCCAGGTCAAACACGTAGTCGTGCATCTGGCCGTCGGCGATGAGCGGCAGCTTCACGCTGTTCGGCTCGGTGTGCCGGCCCGCCTCCTGCGCCCAGAACAGCTGCAGCACGCCGAGATCGCCCGTCCCCGCGGGTGCCGTCGCCCGCATGCGGATTCGCAGCTGCCCGAAGCTCGCGGCGTCGAAGCCCGCGTGCATGAAGGTCAGCGCCGGGTCGGCGCCGGTGCTGCGGAAGCTCAGCGCTCCGCCGACCACCTCCGGCCGCGTGACCTGCATCAGCGCCTGCCAGCCACCACCATCGGTCAGCTCGCGGAAGTCCCACGAGGTCGCCTTGTAGCCGTGGATCCGCGGGAAGTCGTACGGCCCGAGCCCCACGTCGGCCGGCACGACATCCACGTGCGGCCCCGGTTCACAGAACACGTACCGGATGGCGTCCAACAGCCCGAATCCGTGCTCGATGTTCGGCTCCAGCCAGCTGCCCTCGCCCCACTCGTTCCACGGGCCCAGGACCAGGTTCTTCTGGCCGCGGGCGTCGAGCCAAGCCTTCGCCTCGCGCAGCAAGCCCTCGAACGCCAGCGCCGTGTAGCCCTCGATGACCATCGCCGTGTCACCGTGCCAGGGCCGCGAGTCCCAGCCGGTGTCGACCACCGGCAGGTAGTTCAGCCCCACCGCCGCCGACCGCTCGGCGCCCTCGGTCCAGCCCAGCGGCGCGCGCTCGGCGACCAGCGAGAAGTTGAACCAGCGTGGGTCGGCGGCGCGCGCCGTCGCGTCGTACCAGCCGTGGTAGTGCGTCGCGCCCCAGTAGCCCTCATCGGCCACGGCCTGCAGGCCGTCGCCGAAGCCGGAGCTGGTCATCGCGACAAAGTTGATGCCCGCCAAGCCGACCGCCTGGGCCATGGTCTGCGCCTCGGCGTAGAGATCCGCCGCCACCTCGGTACCGCCCACCCCGCGCCGCAGGCCCGCCGGGTTCCAGATGAACACCGCCGGCTTGCCGTCCAGGTGCAGGTACTCCGGCGTCTGGAGGTAGGTGTCGAGCCAGTAAGTTACCAGCTCGCGCCAGTCTTCGGGGGTGTGCGACTGGTCGGGGATGTGGTTGGCCCACATGATCGCCCACTTGATCTGGTCACGGTACTGCGCACCGGCGTACGCGCTCTGGAGCCAATGCTCCAGGCTGCGCGAGCCTTGTTCCCAGTACCAGTCGACCATGAAGAAGGAGACCCCATGCTCGACCGCCCACTTGATCTGCCAGTCGGCGATCTCCGGCTGCGCCTCGTCGTAGTAGCCCAGCAACGGCCGGCGCCAGGGGGCATATTCGTCCACCGGCGACCAGGATTCGCCGCGGCCCCAACCGGGGAAGTAGTAGGAGCCAATGTTGTACTCGGTGGTCGCGCGGACCGGCGGCGGCATCGCTCCCTGCGGCACGCCGACCAGTGGCGGCAGCATTGCCAGTTCGGTTCTGGCGTTCAGAGCCGGCAGGCCCACGGCGTCGGCGATCAGTTCGAGCGGATATACCCCGGCGCGGTCGGCTTCGACGCGCCAGCGCAGCGTCGTCGACTGGCCGGGCGGCAGCGGCTCGGTGGTCAGCGGCACGGCCTCGACCCGGAGGCCGTCAGGCGCGGTCAGCCGGGCGCGCGGCGGCGGCGCGGGTGCATAGCCACGATTGGCCAGGCGGCAGATGACCTCCGCCGGCCGGCCGACCCGGTAGTGCCCGTCCGCCGGCCCGAAGTAGACCACACCCAGGTCCGCCGGCCCCTCCGCGCGGGCCGCCAGCCGCAGGCTCAACAGCTCCGCGCGGTCGGCCGCCTCGTCGGACAGCTCCACGCCTAGCGCGGCCAGCCGCCCCTGCCAGGTGGCGCTAGTCGGGCGGAGGTAGTAGGTGTGCGGACGGCCCGCGCCGCGCAGCGCCACGTTCTGCGACTGCAGGCCCAGCGCAGCGTCCGTCGCCCAGTAGAGCCGCGCGCGCCGGCCGGCGGGCGCCTGCAGCCGCAGCACCACGACCGGCAGGTCGTCGACCGCCACGTCCAGCGGCGGCGACAGCCAGAGACCGTCGGCCCGCTGCGTCCAGCCGTCCAGCCCGTCGAACTCGACGCCGGTCAGCGGCTCCCCGCCGCCTGCCTCAAGGATCGCCACACGGCGGATCGCCACCGTCGAACCCGGCGTGATGTCCAGCCGCAGGCGGATGATCCGCGCCTCGTTCTGCCAGAACGGATCGACGCGCACCGTCCGCACCTCGCCGTCGGCGGGCTGCTCCCAGAAGACCAACTGCTCGGGCGTGAAGCCGCCATGCGGCGTGTCGGGCGTTGTCGAGTAGAACAGCTCGCTGCGGCGGCCGCCCGTCGCTGACAGCTCGATCTCTAGCCACTGGGTGGCATTGGGCGTGATGTCGATCGCCGGGCTGGTGAAGAACGGGTCGGCCCCAGTCCCCGCGGCGTGGAGGGCGCCGTCACGCACCGCCACCTCGGTCAGGTGGCCGTTGGGCTGCCAACCGTGCAGCTGGCCAGGCTGGTCAAACGTCCATTCGGCCAGCACGGCGGGTTGCGCCGCCGCGGCCACGCAGAACGCGAGCAAACACAGAAACGGCATCGGCTGCACGCGCAGACTCCTCCCGCCCGGCTTCGCCCGCGCGCGCCCGACTCCTTCAGGAGGAGCCGGCGCCGCGCCGGCTAAGCGCCGCAGCGGAGACCGCCCGTGGCCGACTCGCACCGCCCGCCGAACATCCTATTGATCTTCGCCGACCAGTGGCGCGCCGACGCCCTCAGTTGCGCCGGCCACCCCGTGGCGCAGACGCCGCACCTGGACGCCCTGGCCTCGACCGGCACCCGCTTCCGTCAGGCCTACACCGCCTGCCCATCCTGCATCGCCGCACGCGCTGGCCTGCTGACCGGGCTCAAGCCCGCCACCCACGGCTTCGTCGGTTACCGCGACGGGGTCAACTGGCGCTACGCGCATACGCTGCCGCGCAGCCTCGGCGCCGCGGGCTACCAGACCCACTGCGTCGGCAAGATGCACACCCACCCGATCCGTAACCGCGTCGGCTTCGACGAGGTCGCTCTGCACGACGGCTACCTCCACTACGGCCGCCGCACCGCGGGCGATGCGGGCTGCTACGACGACTACCTGCCCTGGCTGCGCGAACGGCTGGGCAGCGCCTACGCCGACTACACCGACACCGGCCTCGGCTGCAACGGCTACTCGGTCGCGCCCTGGACGCGGCCCGAGGAGCTGCACCCGATGTCGTGGGTGACCAGCCGCAGCCTCGACTTCCTGCGCCGCCGCGACCCGACCCAGCCGTTCTTCCTGATGGCCAGCTACCACCGGCCGCACCCGCCGCTCGACCCGCCCGCGGCCTACTGGGACCGCTTCCGCGACGTGCCGCTCGACCCGCCGGCAATGGGCGACTGGGTCGACTGGGAGCTCGGCGCCTGCCGCGGGCTGGACAGCCCGGTGCCCAACGACCCGGTCCAGCGCGACATCGGCCGGCGCGCCTACTTCGCGCAGCTAGCCTTCCTCGACGCGCAGGTCAACCGGCTGATCATGGGCCTGAGCGAGGCGGAGCTGCTCAACGAGACCTGGATCATCTTCTCCGCCGACCACGGCGACCTGCTCTACGACCACAACCTCGTCGCCAAGGCCCAGCCGTTCGCCGGTAGCGCGGGCATCCCGCTGATCATCCGCCCGCCAGCGGCCCGCTGGTCCAACCCGCGCGGCAACGTCTGCGACGCGGTGGTCGAGCTGCGCGACCTCTACCCGACCTTCGTCGAGCTCGCCGGCGCACCGGTCCCGAGCCACCTCGAGGGCGCCAGCCTGCTACCGGTACTCGCCGGCGATGCCGAGGGCGTACGCGAGTGGCTCCACGGCGAGCACACCGACGGCGTCCGCAGCAACCACTGGCTGACGGACGGCCACGAGAAGTACTGCTGGTACAGCCAAACCGGCCGCGAACTGCTCTTCGACCTCGACGCCGACCCCACCGAATGCCACAACCTCGCCACCGCCCGCCCCGACCGCACCGCCCTCTGGCGCGGCCGCCTGATCACCGAACTGGCCGACCGCCCCGAAGGCTTCACCCAAGCCAACGAGCTGGTCGCCGGACGGGCGGTGACCAGCTCGCTGGAGTGGGTCGGCGTGGGCCGCGGGGGTTAGGCTGAGGCAGCCTTCGAGTCAGTCAGGCTGATCTTGTGGACCCGCGGCACTGCGCCAAAGCGCTCGTGCTCCCAGGTGAACACGATGACCTGCATCTGCTCCGCGGTGTCAGCCAGCAGCCCCGCCATGCCCTGGAAGCGCTCCGGGTCGGTCGACTCGAAGCAGTCGTCGAGCAGCATTAGCATGGGCTGCTCCTTGGCCATCAGCCGGGCCATAGCCAGCCGCAGCACCACGTTGAACTGCTCACGCGCACCGGCCGAGAGGTTATCGACGTCCAGGACGGTATCGTTACGCTCGACCGTGTTGATGCACAGGTCATCGTCGATGGTCACCTGCGCGTCCGGCATGAACTGCTCTAGGAGGCTCTTGACCTCGCGCAGCAAGGGCCCCTGCACAGCCTCGGTCAGCGCCTTCTGGTGCTTCAGGACCGTATCGCGCAGCAGCTTCACACCCTGGGCTTCACGTTCGAGGCGCAGCAGAGTGGTGCGCGCCGACCCCAGGTGTGCTTCCGCCTCACCGAGCTTGGCCTCCAAGTCGCCAAGATCCGAGACATCGAGTTGGGCGCGTAACCCGGTTAGCTCGGTGGTCCGGGCGCTGAACTGCTCCTCCGCTCGCTTCGCGGCCCTCTGCTCGTCCTCGACGATCTGCACCAGCTTGCGGATCTCCTGCCGGAACAGGTCGTCGACCGCGGCCGGGGTCAGGCTGAGGCTCGGAGCGTCCCACCCGCCTCGCGCGGCGGCGTTCTGGCAAGCCTGCTGCCACTCGGCGCGTTGGCTCTGTTCCGCACGTTGCGCCGCGTCAGCGGCGACGTCTACGTCGTCGTCGGTCTGCGCTGCGCGAGCCGACGCTAGCGCCGCCTCCCGGGTCGCCAGCTGGTCTTCCGCGCTCTGCAGGGCGCTGCGCGCAGCCGCCGCGTCCTTCTCGGCCTCACGCACGGCGTTATTCGCCTTCTCGCTCTGCGTGCGCGCGGCCTCGTAGGCGCGGGTAGCTTCCTTATCCGCCTGTTCCACCTGTGCCACATGCGCCCGGAGCTCGGCCGCGCTGCGGGCTTCCCACTCGGTGCGCAACGCCTCCGGCACACCCTGTGCTTCTTCATCCACCCGCTGCTGCCGAGCCGCCACGGCGGCCTCGTGCACAGCCAAGGCGTCGTCTGGCAGAGCGCGGAGCTGCTGGCTGAGGTTTTCCATGGTGCCTTGGGCCAACTTCAGACTGGTCTGAGCGCTAGCCTCCGCGTCCACGGCGGCCTGCACCGCGGCCTCGGCCTGTTGCCGTCGCTCGCCGCACTCCTCCGCCTCGTCGACCGTCTGCACCCCGAGCTTAGCCAACGCTTCAGTCACGGCGGAACGGGCGTCCTGGCGAGCTTGATCCAGGTTGCCGAGGTCGCCATGCCGAGTCTCGATCGATAGCTCCAACACGTCCGGCACGCGGACGACCTTGCCCGGCTCGATCGGCCATTCGAACCGCTCGCCTTGCCCGACGGTGATCGGCTCGCCATCGACCTCCAACGTCAAGGGCTTGAGCGCGCTGACGTGCAACAGCGACTGCGCCGCCGCCCAGCTCGCGCTGGCTGTGGCTTCGGCCTGCACAGCGCGCTGCAGCTGCTTGAGAGCCGCGGCCGTGTACGCCGCTAGCGGCTGCAAGTCTTTCCTGGCCTCGTCGACGCTCGTGCGAGCGGCCTGGGCCTTCGCCTCCGCCTGGACCACAGCCTCCTGGGCGGTGGCCAGTTCGGCCGCGACCTGCGCACGGCGCGCAACTTGGCTCTCGATCGTCGGCCGCTCGGCAGCGGTGTGTTGGCGCTCGACAATCGCGTTGTGCCAGCGCGCTAGCTTGCGCGCCACCGCCTCGTCGGCCGCCGCCTGCTCCGCGACGGTCTTCAGCTGCGTGGTCCGCTCGCGCTGCGCCTGCTCCGCAGCTTCCGCCGCTTGCACCTTGCCCGCGCCGTCCTCCGCCGGGCCGCGCAAGTCCTCGACGCGCTTGGCGGCGGCCGTGGCGTCTACCTTCAACTGCGCCCGCGCGGCTCGCGCACTGCGGGCTTTCTCCACCTCGAAACCGGCCGTGGTCACTCGCGCGCCGTGCTCCTGCACCGCGGTGATCGCCTCGCGCGCCAGCTTCAAACGATGGTCGTTTTGCTCGTGCCGCCGCGACGCGCGCTGGCGATCTTCATCGAGCCCCTCGACCTCGCTCTGCAGCGCGCCCGCTCGGTCAATCCATTCCTCTGCTTGCAGCCGCTTGGCAAGCCGTTCCTCATGCACGGCCTCGGCCCGGCGGCACGCCTCCCGCGCGTCCGCCAGGCGACCAGACTTCTTCTCATCGCCTCTGCCAGGCGTGAAGAACTCGTCGTACGGTCCAGCCAACGCGTCAAGCAAGGCGCGCACCGTGTCACCTGAGATAGCCTCCTCCACCTGCCGGCTGAGGATCGGCGTGAGGGCTCCTCGCGCCGTGTCGAAGTCGGTCTTGGCTCGCGGTTGGATCCGCTGCTCGCCCTGGGCCACCCAGACGAGATTCCAGAGCCCGCGCCAACTGGTGTTCCTGCCTGCGCCTTGCTGCTCCGTGCCAAACAGCTCGTTGAGCCGGGCCTGAGCCGTCTCGCCAGTCTGCGTGCTGGTCGCCGCGCCGCTATCCGCGAGCTCGGCCAACACGGTCGTGCCGCTGCCACCGACGAATCGCTTTTCCACCCGGTAGCGTTGGCCACGCAGACTGAACTCGAGCACAAGCTGGCCCTTGCGTGTCGTATCGTGCGGTCCAGCCAACAGCGACATGATCGGACCCGCGCCCGTCGCCGCCCGGGTAAACAGCGCCGTGCTGACGCCTTGCATGACAGTACTCTTACCGCTCTCGTTTGGCCCGTAGACCACGTTCAAGCCGCGGCTAAACTCCAACTCGCGCCGCTCACTGAACGGCCCCCAGTTCTCTAGTTCCATCCGATGGATAATCATCAGTTGACCTCCCCTGACACATGTCGCAGCAACTGCCGCAGAGCCTCGGTCACAACACCCGGCTCTTGCGCGCCCGACGCCTCGAGTTCGCGCAACTCCTCGATCACTCGACCAACCAACGGATCGCGGCTAGCCAGCTCATCGAGGGTCGCCGCCTGGCTCTCGTCGACCACCCGGTCGTAGTTGATCTCCGCCCATAGCAGCAACTCGCTCGCCCGCTCGACCTCCTCCACGAGGGCCCGGTAGTCCTCGGCGGCCAGGCTGCCGCGGACGGTCAGATCGAGACAGGTCTCACGCGGCAACGCGTTCAACTCCGCTCGCCACAGCGCCAACGCCTCACGGCTGTCTAGCACCTCGCCCGCGGTCGGCAGCGCGTTCAGCCACCGCACTCTCGCCACTGGCACCGCCTCGACGCGGGGCACAGCACCCACGTGGTCCACCGTGACCACTAGTGCCGCGCCGCCGTTGGGCAGGTCAAAGCGATCCGGTTCCGCAGCACCCGAGTACCAGGCCCGCTCGTGCTGCTGGAGATTCCGAGCTGAGTGCCAGTCGCCCAGCGCCAGATAGTCCAGCTGACCGTCTTCGACGATTTCCGCCGGCTTGAGGATGGTCTGGCTGTCGGCCTGGGCCCCCTCGGCGGCGAAGTTGGCCATCGAACCATGGGCTACTCCGATGCGCACCGCCGATCCCGTCTCGTCCCGACGCGGCGTATCTGTGAACCAGCTGCAGGGATCCGCCTCGCGCCGGATCCGCGCCCGTGCCGGGTACAACAGGACACGCCCGTCCAGTGCGGGGACCACCTCGGGCGTCGATAGCACGAAGACATGCGCCGCCGGCCGCCAGCGCGCGCTTTCGTAGACCCCCTTGCCCGCCGCGTCGTAGTGGTCGTGGTTGCCCGGCAGGATGTAGACCGGCACCTCGAACTCATTCAAGATGGCGCACACCCGCGTCACGAGCGCCGACTCCACCCCGTGACCGTCGAACAGGTCGCCAGCGACCAAGACAAACTCGGCACCGCGGTCCTTCGCCAGCTGGCGCAAGGAAGCAAGAACTCCGAGCCGGGCATCATGAAATGACACCAGCTTGTTTTCATCGGTCACCCGGGCAAATTTCTTGCCCAGATGAAGATCCGCGCAATGGATAAATGTAACCATCCTCTTTCTCCCTCCTATTGGCAGGCCCGACTGAGCCGAGCGCACGCGCATAGTAGCACCACGGCCAACACTTGTCAAGCCCCTTTGCGCATGGCATGCCCGGACAACATTTGCGCGCCGCGCGTACCCGATGGCGTGGCGCCGTCCGCCCTTCCACCACCGATAACGTTTCAACCCACCCGAACGGTTCCCTCCTCGACTTCAGCGCTTCGCCGAGCACCCCCTACCCAGCAGCCGCCGCGGCGGGTAAACTACGGTTAGGAGGTTCGCGCGCGTGGGCTGGAACGTGGCGTTGGGCTTGGTGGCCGTCATCTTGGGCGCCGGGTTTATCGCTTATCTTGGTGACTCTATCGGGCGCTACGTTGGCCGGCGCCGGCTGACGGTGCTCGGGCTGCGCCCCAAGAAGTCCGCGATTCTGGTCACCGTCGGCACCGGCATGCTCATCGCCTTCATCTCCACGGGTATCCTCCTGCTCATCTCCCGCGACCTGCGCGACCGGCTCCTTAACTACGACACGCGCGTGCGCGAACTGACCTCCGCCGCCGACGCCCAACGAACCGAGGCCGAGAGCCAGCGCGCCGCGGCCGATGCGAGCCGCGCTGAGCTCGAACGCGCGATGAAGGAACTGACCACCCAGCGCGCCGCGGTCGAGCGCGAACGCACTGCTGCCCAGCAAGCCGCCGACCAACGCCAAACCGCTGAACGCCGCCTAGAGACCGCCGAGGGCAACCTGTCCCGGGCGCAAGCCACCCTCAGCCAAGCTGAGCGCCGCAGCGCCGAGGCCCAGCGCGCCTACCAACAGGCCAGCCGCGACGCGCAGGAAAAGGCGGCCGAGGCGGCCGAGGCCCGCGACCGGCTGGGCCAGGCGACCGACGACCTGGCACAGGCCAACACCCGGGTCCAGGCCCTGGCCACCGAACGCGCCGCGCTCGAGGCCGGGCTCGACGAACTGAAGCAGCAGAACGACACCACGCTGGCGCAGCTGACCGCAACCCAGGAAGCCCTCACCCAGACCCGCCTAGAGGAGGCCGAAAGCCGCGCCCAGCTGGCCGAAGCCAAAAGCGCCTACGACGACCTGCGCACGCTGACGACCAACGCGTTGACCGAGCTGCGCAGCCTCGAGGCCCGCGCCGAACAGGCCCGCATCGACTTCAACCGCAGCATCACCACACGCCCGCTCTTCCGCGCCGGCGATGAGTTGGAGCGCGCGCTGATCCTGCGCGGTGGTCTGACCAGCATCGAGAGCGCCCTGGCCCGCCTGGTCAGCCGCATCAACGTCTACGCACGCGAGGCCGGCGCGGGCGAGACCGACCCGACGCGCCTGCCCGGTATCGTCGCCCTGCCCATCGGCCAGGACAGCGCCGGCAACCTTCTCGAGACCGAGGACTACCTGCCGCAGCTCGCGGATCGCCTGGTGGCTTCGGGCGCGGATAACTGGCTCGAACCGATCGTCGTCATCAACTCGATTCGTGGCGGCTCGATCTACTACACATTCCACGTCACCCCGGACCGCACCGCCTTCCGCGCCGGCGACGTCGTCGCCACGACGACCATCGACGGCGCCCAGACCGAGCAGTCGATCACCCGCGAGCTCTACGCATTCATTGCCCAGGAGCTACGCGGTGCGACGGTCGCCGCGGGCATGCTCACGCCCGCCAGCGCCGACCTGCCCGCCGATGTCTGGCTGCCGCTCGTCCGCGCCATCCGCGAGCGCGGCGGCCCGGTGCAACTGCAGGCCTACACGCCGACCAACCTCAGCATCGGCGACCTACCCAACTTCTCCTTCCGGCTGACCGGTGGCGAGACACCCTAGCCCATGACTGAGCCTGTGCCCGCCGTCCTCGCGCTCGATCCCGGCCATCGGAAGTGCGGCTTGGCCGTGGTCGCCGCCGACGGCGCCATCGCCACCCATGTGGTCGTGGCCGCGGAGGACATTGGTCCCGCCGCGGCCCGCGCCATGCTGGCCCTGCCCGCCGACCTGCGCGTCCAGCGCATCATCCTGGGCGACGGCACCCGTTCGGCCGAGGCGCGCGCGCAACTGGCCGCCGCCCTACCCGACCTGCCGATCGACACGGTTAACGAGACGGGCTCAACCCTCGCCGCGCGCGACCGCTACTGGCGCGAGCATCCGCCGCGCGGGCTATGGCGGTTGGTGCCGACAAGCTTGCGTGTGCCCCCCGAACCGTACGACGACTGGGTCGCGGTGCTGCTCGGCGAGCGCTACTGGGCCGGGCGAGCGAATCCTTAACCGGTTGTTCACAGCAGGCAGGGTAGGCCGGGGCATACCAGGGTTGTGTCTGGTTCGCGACAGCGACCCCTTCGGCCAGCGGCCCCCCTTCCGCGCGGCCGTCGCTGAGCGGCGGGCACAGTGAGCGACCCACACCAGGCCGGCGCCGTCCCACCCACGGCGCCGGCCCCCTTTGGGGCCCGGGGAGGACCGCGCCCTAACCCGGCGAATTGCACGGCCGGAGTTCCGTGATGCGTTTCCGTGTGTGGCCGCTGATCGCTTTGGCCCTGACCACACTGCTTGCCTCTGCCCAACCGGTGTTGGTCGGACCTCAATTTGACCTGCAGGCCGAGCTTGCCTCGGCAGACCGGTCCAACACCACGTTGCGCCCCGTTGACCTGCGCTGCGAGTATGCCACGCAGCCGCTAGGCATCGGCCCGCGCGCGCCGCGCCTCTCCTGGGCGGCGCTGGGCGGCGGGCGCAATGTCGCGCAGTCCGCCTACCAGCTTCAGGTCGCGACCACGCCGCAGGCCCTCGCCGCTGGCGCGCCGCTGACCTGGGACAGTGGCCGCGTGGCTGACGGGGACAGCCAGTTCCGGCCCTACGGTGGCCCGCCGCTGCCCTCCGCCACGCGCCTCCACTGGCGCGTGCGGATCTGGGATCAGGACGGCCGCGTGACCGGCTGGAGCGCGCCGACCTGGTTCGAGACCGGGCTGCTCGGCCGCGGTGACTGGCAGGCTGAATGGGTCCGCGCCCCGGGCGCGAACGAGGGCGAATGGGGCGGCGCGCAGTGGATCTGGGCACCCGGTGCCGGCGAAGCGGTCGGCCACCGGCTGTTCCGCAGCGTCATGCACATCGCCGCGGATACACAGATCGACTCCGCCCAGCTCCGTATCACCGTCGATGACCAATTCGTCGCTTGGCTCAACGGCACCGAAATCGCGCGGTCGAGTGGTCAGATCGACGCCTGGCGCCAGCCCGTCACCGTCGACGTCACCGATCACATCCAGGCCGGCGCGAACGTCCTGGCGATCGACGCCGAGAACACCGGCAACGCCGCCGGTCTCCTGGCCCGCCTGGTGGTCAACCGACCCGGCGGCACCGAGACGCTGATCTCGAACAACCAGTGGAAGACCAACCCGAACGCCGCCGGCGACGCCTGGCGCACGTGGGGCTTTGACGACAGCGGTTGGGCCAACGCCGTGGTCGCCGCCGAGGTTGGCGGTGCGCCGTGGGGCTCGGCGCCGCTGAGCGGCGGCGCGCTGCCGCCCGTCAGCTACCTGCGGCGCGACTTCGAACTGGCCGATGCGCCGCCCCGCGCCCGCCTGTACATCACCGCCCTCGGCCTCTACCGCGCCAGCCTCAACGGCCAGCCGGTGACCGATACGACGCTGGCCCCCGAGTGGACCGACTACCGCCGGCGGGTCGAGGTGCAGACCTACGACGTGACCCACCTGCTCCGCACCGGCGCGAACACGCTCGGCGCCATGCTGGGCGATGGCTGGTGGGCCGGACACGTCGGCCTCGGCGGCCGCCAGCGCTACGGGCCCGTGCCGCTGCTGCTGGCGCAGCTCGTCATCGAGGACGCCCAGGGCCGCGTCACGCGCGTCGTCACCGACGGCAACTGGACCACGCGGACCGGGCCGATCGCCTACTCGGACCTGCTGATGGGCGAAGGCTACGACGCGCGCGAGGCGCTCGCCGGCTGGGACCAGCCCGGTGCGCCGACCGACGGCTGGGACCGCGTCGTGGCGAGCCCGCTCGATAGCCAGCCCGCCGCACTCAACTGGCCGCTGGGCCCGCCAATCCGCGTGCTGCAGACGCTGCCCGTGATCGAGCTGACCGAGCCGGCGCCCGGCCGCTGGACCTTCGATCTGGGCCAGAACATGGTCGGCCACGCGCGCCTGCGCGTGCGCGCCCCCGAGGGCACGAAGCTCACGATGCGCTTCGCCGAGATCCTCAACCCCGACGGCACCATCTACACGACCAACCTGCGCAGCGCGCGCCAGACGGACGAGTACACGTGCTCCGGTAACGGTCTGGAGGTCTGGGAACCGACCTTCACCTTCCACGGCTTCCGCTACGTCGAGGTGACTGGACTAGACGAGCGACCGGCGGCCGACATGATCGAAGGCGTGGTGATCGGCTCGGACATCCCCAAGATCGGCGAGTTCGAATGCTCTGATCCGCGCCTGAACCAGCTCCAGAGCAACATTTTCTGGGGCCAGCGCGGCAACTTCGTCTCCGTCCCCACCGACTGCCCGCAGCGCGATGAGCGCCTCGGCTGGACAGGTGACGCGCAGATCTTCGCGCCGACCGCCGCCTTCAACAACCAGGTTGGCGGGTTCCTGACCAAGTGGCTGGTCGACCTCGTCGACGCCCAAGGTGCCAACGGCGCCTTCCCCGACGTGGCCCCGCGGGTCGCGGCCGGTGAGGGCACCGCGGCCTGGGGCGATGCGGGCACCATCGTGCCCTGGGCGCTGTACCAGGCCTATGGTGACAAGCAGATCCTCGCGGACGTGTATCCGGCGATGAAACGCTGGATCGCCTACCTGGAGCAGCACTCGAACAACCTGCTGCGCCCCGAGGCTGGCTACGGCGACTGGCTGGCGATCGGCTCGAACACGCCGCGTGATGTGCTCGGCACCGCCTTCTTCGCCCGCAGCGTGCAGCTGACCGCCGAGACCGCGCGGGTGCTCGGCCTGCTGGACGAGGCGCGCGCGCACCAAATGCTCTGGAACCGCGTGGTCAACGCCTTCCGCGCAGCCTACGTGCAGCCCGACGGCACGATCAAGGGCGACACCCAGACCGTCTACGTCCTGGCCCTCGCCTTCGACCTGCTGCCCGACAACCTGCGCCCGCTCGCACTGGGCCACCTGGTCGACGACATCGAGGGTCGTGCTGACCGGCTGTCGACCGGTTTCGTCAGCGTCGGCCACTTGCTGCCCGTGCTCAGCCGCTTCGGCCGCGAGGACGTGGCCTGGCGGCTGCTGGTGCAGGAGGCGTTCCCCAGCTGGCTGTTCTCGGTCAAGCACGGCGCGACCACCATCTGGGAGCGCTGGGACGGTTGGACCCCGGAGAATGGCTTCCAGGACCCGGGGATGAACTCGTTCAATCACTACTCGTTCGGCAGCTGCGGCGAGTGGATGTACGCCCACACGCTGGGCCTGCGCGCCACGCAGCCGGGCTACCGCGAGGTGACGATCGAGCCGCGGCCGGGCGGCGGCGTGACCTGGGCGCGGGGCAACCTGCGCACCGGCTACGGCCTGCTCGGCGTCGACTGGCGCCTGACCGACGACGGCCGCATGGCCCTCATCGCCACGGTCCCCGTGGGCGTGAAGGCCAAGATCGTCCTGCCGCCGGGCACCTACAGCGTGACCCCGGACGCGCCGGCGAGCGACTACACCGTCCTCCGCGACCCCGACCGCACCATCGTCGAGGTCGGCAGCGGCCAGTGGCGGTTCGTGCCGTAACCTGACGACATCAGTCCGCGGAGCCGGCGTTACCCCTCGGGGTGCGCCGGCTCCGTGATCGTCAGCAGCCGCGTGTCCGGTCCCTGTAGGTCGACCGCGACCTCCGACCCGGCACCTAGTTCCTCCCCGCCCAGCGCGTCCACCACCCGCGCCGGCCGGGGCAGGCGCAGCGTGTACCGACCCGCGTCGGCGGTGTGCAGCATGACCAGCCCGCTGTCCGCTCGCAGGCGCACCCGCTCGTCCTCCATCCACCGGTGGACCCCGGCCCGCGCGTACAGCGGCGCCAGCAACTGCGCGGGCAACTCGCCGTCGGCGACGAGCACCGCACCCGCCGGCCCCCGCGCCGCGACCACGCCGCCGGCCGCGTCACGCGCGAGCACGTCGCCCGCGTCTGCGCCGACGATCGTCAGGCCGAGCAGCGCGCCCGGCCCCGCCGGCACCGCCACATCCAGCCCGGTCAGCGCCCGCACCGCCGCCGGCCCGCGCAGACCGCCCCCCGGCCCCCTCCCGCTCCCCCCCCCCCGCCCGGCCCCCC
>DHNJ01000154.1:0-304 GCA_002409445.1 Armatimonadetes bacterium UBA5419
GGGCTGGGCGGCGGGGAACCGCCGGCGGCCGATGGCGCGGGCGACGGCTGGCGGGGCGCAGCGGCGGAGGCGGGGGTGCATCTGCTGCGGGTGCGGGTGCGCGACGGCGCGGGCCAGGCCGGTGGGGAGGCGCGGCGGGTGGTGGTCACGCCATAGGCGGACTCGCCGGATCGGGATTGAGGGCTTGACAAGGGTGGCTGGGGTTGCCATAGTAGTGTCCAGCGGCGCGGCTCCCCCGGGGCACCTCCCAGCCCCATCGCGTCGTGAGCGAGTGCATGATGTTGCCAGGCCGGTTGGCCGCGGC
>DHNJ01000154.1:438-16675 GCA_002409445.1 Armatimonadetes bacterium UBA5419
TTGCCAGGCCGGTTGGCCGCGGCGATGGTTCGCGCTCGCAGGACACCGGTGTGGCCGGGTCGGTACGCTTCCTACTTTCGTGCGTGTGCACGCCCGCGGGCTCGAGATGAGTCGAGGCGGGCGGTGTGGCAGGAGGAGTCTGGGTGCCGAGGGCCAAGGGCGGGTTGACAAACGATTCAGCCTTTGCGTACTCTGTGGCGGGTAGTCTGGCGCGTGCCAGGCAGGAGGCTCGTGCGGATATGGCCAGTGCGGGAGGTTGGGGGCGGGAGCAGGTCGCGGCGGGCACGCCGGCGACCGCTTCGCCGATCCTGGCGTGGGCGCACGGACGGGTTGTTTTCCTTTTGGCAAGCCTGGGCCAACAGCGCCTGGGTAGAGTTGAGCGAACGCACCAATAGATACGCGGTTGTGACGGGCGCTTTGGCGCCGGTGAGGCGATGACCATGGACAAGCAGCGGACGACGCGGATGAGTGGTTGGTGGGCCTTGGGCCTGCTGCTGATGACCGCCGGGCTGGCCTTTGGCCAGGCGACGACGGTGATCACGGCAACTCGCGACGCCAACGGCCCGACGGGCCCGGCGAGCGCCTACGACCACCAGGACATGATCAACGACCACCGCGCGCAGGTGTCGTTGCGCGAGGCGTTGCTCTTCGCCAACGGCGATCCCGCCGCTGGGGTGCCGCAGCGGATTAAGGTCGGCCGGCGCGTGGCCAACTCCGTGGCCACGCTGCAGGGCCAGGACGGCGGCAGCGCGCCGTGGCAAGGCGGCCAGATGAGCGCGGCCAGCCCGTTCAGCGCGGTCAACACCGATGCTGAGGGTGGCGCCTGGGCTTGGCTGCGGCTGGGTGGTGGTGATGCCGACCAGGGTGGCGTCTTTCCCGGTGGTCTGCCCGACTGGGGCTTCAACTGGAACCCGCCGGTGCGCGCCGCGAGTGACACGGGCAGCGGTGCGGGCGACGATGTCTCGCGCGTGCTCGCGCTGGGCGACGGCCGCGCCTACGGTGTGCCGCACGTCTACCGGCAGCCGACCGACAACACCGTTCACAACAACATCAACATCGATGGCCAGACCATCCGCTTCACCAACCTTGGCTTCAACATCCCCACCGGCTCGACGATCACGGGCATCCAGGTCCTCATCCACCGCCGCAACGAGCCGGCGCCGTACGTGACCTGGGTGCGCGACCGCAACGTCACCCTGCTGCGCGCGGGCCAGCCGTCCGGCGCGAACTCCGCCTATACCGGCAATGACTGGCCGAAGGCTGGGGTCGGCGGCGAGGTCGCCCAGCAGTACCCGCGCGGTGGGATCAATGCGCTGTGGAACACGAGTTGGTCGCCCGCGGACATCAACGATCCGGGCTTCGGCTTCCAGATCGCGACCGCGGCTCGGTACGACGGTGTGCCGGGCTCGAACGACGCCAACTACTACGACCAGTTTGAGAACTGGGCGATCATCGACTTCGTTGAAGTGCGCGTCTTCGTCAACCCCGCGCCGCAGGCCGCCGCGCTGATCCGCGCGGACGACACGCAGCGCATCGGCGTGCAGTTCAACGCCGGCAACCTGGTCAGCGAAGAGCTGCACCTGACCAACTGGAACTTCAATCAGCCGACTCAGCTGATCCCCGACGACGCGGAGATCTACGGCATCGCCGCACGCATCGTGCGCTCCAAGACGGTTGGCCCCGCGACCATCACGGACAACGCGGTGCGCGTAGTGTGGACGGACGCGGCGGGCGGGCTGCATTACAGCCCCGAAAGCCGCGCGGCGGCCGCCGCCTGGCCGGTGAACAATGCCAGCGGGTTCGAGCCGGCAGCCAACTACGGTAACAACAGTGACGTGTGGGGCACTACCCTGCGCGGCGCGGATGTCAACCGACCGGGCTTCGGACTCGCTTTCTCGGGCACGGCGGATATGGACGCGGTGGGTTGGGTCAACTACGCCGAGATCTCGGTCTGGTGGAAGGACCCGACTGGCGGCACCAAGTACATCGCCAACGACCTGACCATCACCATGGACCAGGCCAAGGGCGTCTATGTCGGTTACCCGTGGAACCCCTTCCTGCCCGCGATCCCGCTGCCGGCGATCAATCGCGACAACGTGACGTTGAACGGTGAGATCAACGGCGACGGCGCGCCCGACCTGAACATCAGCGCGAGCAGCTTGGCGACCAATACGGCGCCCGCGGGCGTGCTGACCACGGCCGTGACCGACGGCTGGACCAACTATGGTCTGCGCGTCGGCTCGCCCGGGCCGAACGGCTACCGGGCGCAGAACGTGGTCATTGAAGGTGTCAGTGTCGGCGGGGCGGCGACCCTTGGCTCGTCGGCCTGGGTGCCGGGCATCTGGCTGGCCAACGGCGACAACATCAAGCTGGTCAACTCGGACACCTCCAACCTGGGTATCGGCGTGCTCACGTCGGTCGGGCTGAACGGCACGGAGCCGGACAAGGCCTACATCGGCAGCCAGACCCCGGGCAGCGAATGCAACGTGGGCAACTGCGTGAACGCCGGTATCTACACCGTCGGCGCGGGCCAGACGCTGGTCCAGCGCACGGCGATTTACCGCAACGGTACGATCCCCGGCGGCTTGGACCCGGCCAGCGCGAACGTCGTGCTGGCGGGCACGGGCGATAACGTCCTGGGCGGCACGGCCAGCGGCGCGGGCAACTCGATCAACGGCGAGAGCGCGACGATCACCGACATCGCCGGCGCGGGCCACGGCGTGACGGTGCCCGGCTCGGGTCTGAACACGATCCAGAACAACACGATCACCAACCACCTCGGCGTGGGCGTGTGGATCATGTCCAAGGGCGACACGGGCTACCCGGTCGGCCGCACGCGGCCGCACCCGACGATCGTCGGCGGTTCGGCGCCCAACGCGGGCAACACGATCACTGGCAACGGGCGCGCGCCGGCCAACCACCCGGCGTACACCAACTACGCGGGGGTCTGGGTCAACGGCACGGCCGGTGACGACAGCGAGAATATCCTCAACTCGCCGTACCGCGACGAGTACAACCTGGTCCAGGGCAACCAGATCGGCAACAACGGCGGCGCGGGCGTCTTCCTCGAGGGCCCGGGCAAGACCCGCGTGGGCGGGGTGGCGGCCTCGGCAGAGAACCGGATCAGCCACAACGGCGTGCACGGTGGGGCCAACGGCATCGAGCGCAACGGGATCGAGATCCGCTCGACCGGCCAGCACTACGGCGACCGCCAGAACCCGCTCAATGACAGCGACCCGAACCCCGTTTGGGCCAACATCATCGAGAACAACTACATCACGTCGAACAACCACGGCATCAACGTCGCGGGCACCGACAACAACCTGATCGGCGGCACGCAGGCGGCCAGCCTGAACGCCATCTTCGGCAATGCCGCCGACGGTGTGCGCATCCAGGGCAGCGGCGACACGCGGGTCACGAGCAACTACATCGGCCTGTTCCGCGACGGTACGCCCGGCGGTAACGGCGTGAACGGCATCGAGATCACCGCCGGTGCGACGGGCGACAACCAGATCGGTGGCTCGTCGGTCTCCGAGCGCAACGTGATCTCGAACAACGGGGCGAACGGCATCTCGATCCTCGGTAGCGACGGCGACATTCAGGAGAACCCGACCGCGCCGGACGACGGCAACAACTTCGTCACCGGCAACTACATCGGCCTCGGGCCCGACGGCCAGACGCGCATGGGCAACGGTGTCAACGGCATCGCCATCACCCAGCAGGCGGTCGGCGTGAACACGATCGGCGGGCGCCTGCCCGGCGAGCGCAACTTCATCGCCGCCAACGGGCAATACGGCATCAGCATCGAGGGTGATGCGACCGGCCGCTCGAACGTGGTTAAGGGCAACTTCGTGGGCCTGGGCGACGGCGACGTGGCTGGCACGACCGCCCCGGCGGCGGTTGGCAACAACGCCGGCGGTATCCTGGTCAACGCCGCTGCGGCGCAGACGATCGGCGGTAGCGAGCTGGGTGAGGGCAACTTCATCGCGGCCAACAACCCCGACAGCCAGAGCGCGGACGGCATCCAGCTGACCGGCGCGGGCCACCACAAGGTCGTCGGCAATGCGATCGGTGGGCGCCCCGCGGCGACCAGCGGCTGGCCCGGCAACCCGAGCCTGGCGACCGACACCGCGGGCTTCGGCAACGGTGGCGCGGGTGTCTTCATCGACACCGCGTCGATCGGTAACATCACGATCGGCGGCACCGGCCCGAACGACCCGAACACGATCATCGGCAACGGCCGCCAGGGCATCAACATGGCCGGCACCGGCATCGCCACGGTCTGGGGCAACCGCATCGGCGCGGGCCCGACCGACGCGGCCGGCAGCAGCTTCGTCGACCTGGGCAACGCGGCTGAGGGTATCCTCATCTCGGGTGCCGGCGCGAACGTGATCGGTGGTGACCTCGCCCACCAGGGCAACATCATCTCCGGCAACGGCGGCCACGGCATCAACATCCCCGCCAGCGGCAACAACCGCATCGTGCGCAACAAGATCGGTGTCGATGACACGGGTCAGCGCGCGATCGCCAACGACGGCAACGGTGTCCAGATCACCGGCACCGGCGCGAACGTGCTGACCGCCAACACGATCTCGGGCAACGCCGCCTCCGGCGTCTACTTCCGCGCGGGCGGCCGGCTGGTCATGCTGGCCAACTTCGTCGGCACGAACGTGATCGACGACGACCCGACGATGGACCTCGCGGCGGTCGTCCGCACCGCCAACGCCGCGCTGCCCAACGGCACGCATGGCGTCAACCTGCCCTCCGGCCACACCGGCGAGCTGGTGCTGGGCGATGGGACCGAGGCCAACGGCAACGTGATCGGCGGTAACGTGCGCAATGGCGTGCACATCGCCGGCGGCAACATCAACGACATCCACGGCAACGTGATCGGTCTGTGCACCGACTGCGCGATCGCCATCCCCAACGGCGGTGACGGCGTCTACGTCGAGAACCTGGTCAAGCGCCACGATGCGACCAACCAGACGACGACGATCCCGAACCCGGTTGGCGGTGTGGCGGCCTGGGGCAACGCGATCCACGGCAACACCATCGGCGGCAACACGGGCAACGGCATCTTCGTGCGCTCCGGCTCGACCGTTATCTGGGCCAACCAGATCGGTATCGGCGGGACCGCGGAGCCGAAGCTGGCGGCGGGCAACGGCGGGCACGGCGTGCTGGTCGATGACCTGAACCTGGTCACCAACCGCCAGAACGTGACGATCGGCCTGCCGCCGACGAACCTGCTGCCGGGTGGCAACCCGGTCCCGCGGGCCAACGAGGGCAACATGATCGGCGCGAACGGCGGCGACGGCGTCCACCTGACGCAAGCCGGCGGCCAGACGGGTCTGCCCTTCCCGCACGACGTGGTGCTGACCGGTAACCAGATCGGTAACGTCGCCCAGAACGCCTTTGGCAACCAGGGCAGCGGCGTGGTCGTCGAGCGCGGCTTGACCGGTCGCGTCCAGATCGGTGACCTCAGCGGCTCGATCGAGACCCGCAACGCCATCTCGGGCAACGTCGGCTGGGGTATCCAGTACCTCGCGCGCTACGGCACGGGCAACGCCCCGCTGATCTACGGCAACCACATCGGCGCCGACGTGCTCGGTGGCATGGCGCTGCCGAACCAGGCCGGTGGTGTGCTGGTCGACGTCGACCAGGCCAGCCGGGCGGTCGTCATCGGCGACGACCCGATCGACACGGTGCCGGGCCGTGGCGGGCTGAACTACGCGAACCTGATCAGTGGTAACGGTGGGCCGGGCGTCAGCTTCGTCTCGCCGGTGCTCGGCACGGTGGTCGGCAACTACATCGGCCTCGGCGGCGACGGCCTGACGACCCTGGGCAACCAGGGCGAGGGCGTGCTGGTCGACGTCGGCGCGACCGGCGTGGTCAACGTCGGTGGCGATGACGCCAACCACGCGCTGCGCAACCTGTTCGCCGGTAACGGCCAGGCGGCGGCCGCGGGCACCCCGCGGGCGGCGCTGACGGTGGTTAGCGGCAAGGTGCTGAGCGCGGACAACCTGTACGGCTGGACCGAGGGCACGGGCCGCGTGCTGGCTGGGCTGGCCGACGGGGGCAACCCCGGCGGTGGCGTCTGGTTCGGTGCGGGCACGGTGGTCGGCTCGACGCTGGGCATCGCCGAGGGCAGCACGATCGTGGGCAGCGGCGCGGCCGGCGCGCAGCCGGGCGTCCGCCTTGATACGACCTACGCGATTGAGCTGGCCGGCGTCGGTGTCGACGGTGGCTTCGGCCCGGGCTACGAGCTGCACGCGACCGAGGCGGTCACGCTGGACCGCTCGCGCAGCACGAACAACCAGGGCGTGGGCATGTTGGTCACCGCGGAGCAGACCGGGCCGGTCTCGCTCGGCTTCTCGAACCTCAACGGCAACGCGGCCGGTGGTCTGCGCTCCGAAGCGGTGGCGCCGATTGTCGTGGGCAACGGCGAGGTGAAGGACAACGGCGGCGACGGCATCTACTTTGCCGATGTCGCGGCGGGCGACAGCTCGCTGCACAACCTCGAGCTCAGTGGCAACCAGGGCTGGGCGGTCTACCAGCTCGGCGCGGGCCCGCTGACCTTCACGGCCAGCCAGCTCACGGCCAATACGGCTGGTGGCGCGCGGATCGAGGGTGATGGCAAGGCGGACTTCGTCGGCCTCAACGTGGCGGCCAACGCGGTCGGCGTGGCCGACGGCCACGGCCTGCTGCTGGCGGGCACCGGCGGCTACAAGGTGCGCAACTCGACGATCACCGGCAACGGTGGTGACGGCGTGCGCCTGGGTGTCGCGGGTGGCGCGGCGGTGACCGGCGCGAGCGTCGGCTACGGCGCGACGAGCGAGTGGACTGACCAGAGCGACGAAGCGGGCTTCGGCACGCCGGAGAAGACCAACCTGATCACCGCCAACGGTGGCTGGGGTCTGAACTACGTCAACGCGACGCGTTCGGTGGCGATGGGCAACATCATCTTCGACAACGCGTTGGGCGGCATCGCCAGCGTCGAGTTGGTGGCGCCCGAGTTCTACATGAACGGTCTGTCCAAGCCGCTGCCGAATGCGATCCGCGTCAGTGGTAAGGCGCCGGCCAATCGGCGGGTTGAGGTCTTCGAGGCCAAGGACCCGGCGCTGGGCGTGAACGATCCGACCGCGACCCATCGCGGCCAGGCGGTCAAGCGCCTCGGCGCGACGACGGCCGACGCCGAGGGTAACTTCGTGGTCGACGTGCCGGAAGCGGTCTTCATCCAGACCAACGATGAGCTGCGCCTGGCGACCGCGACGGTGGTCGACGAGGCGACGGGCAACACGACGGCCTACGCGGTGAACACCGGCCAGGTCGTCCTCAGCAGTGCCAGCAAGGCGACGATCACCTTCGATCGCCCCACGGTGCAGGCCGAGGCGACGACGACCGGCCGCCCGAGCACGCTGACCCTGACGGTCACCGACGTGCTGGGCAACCCGCTGCCGGGCATCGAGAACGTCTCGGTCGAGGTGGCCTCGCCGGTCGACCATCCGTTCCTACGCCTCGAGCCGATCGAGGGCACGGGCCAGACGACCTCCTCGCCGACCACGACGGACGCGGGCGGCCAGGTCAAGGTCCGCATCTGGGCCACGGACCGGATCAACTGCGAGGACGTGCCAGTGACCTTCAAGGCGTCGGTCAACGGCGTGGCGCTGGACCTTAGTGGCCAGCAGCCGCAGCCGGTGCTGACCGTCGTCGCGGGCAACCCGGAGGTCGCGCAGACGACGCTGGCCGTCGACCCGATCACGGACCCGACCGTCCGGCCGATCGCCGACGGGACGGACGCGGTGACCCTGCGCATCTCGATCCATGACAACAGCGCCAGCCACTGCATCCTCTCCGGCTTCAGCCGCGACCGGGTGCGGGTGGTCCAGATCAGTGGTCCGGCGGGCGGCACGGCGACCATCGCCGCGCCGGCGGCCGACTCGGACGCGAACGGCGAGCTGACGGTCCAGGTCACGGCGACCAAGGCCGGCGAGTACGAGTTCGGCGTGCAGACCGACGTCGGTGACGACGGCTGGGACGACGCGGACAACATGCCCGCCGCCCAGAACAAGAAGGTCACCTTCCGGCCGGGTCTGATCGACGCGCAGAACTCCTCGCTGACCGCGGACAAGACCATCGTCCTGGCGACCGGCGGCAAGCTGCCCAGCGGGGCGGCGGACGCAGCCAACACGGTGACCCTCGACCTGCTCGTCGTCGACGCCCAGGGCAACGCCCCGGTGCCGAACGTGCCGGTCGCGGACATCGCGGTCCAGGGCGTGCTGGTCGGTTCGACCACGCCGCTGACGGCGGCCGACGGCCTGATCATCACGGTCAACGGGCCGACCGATGCGGACGGCAAGACGACCGCGACGGTGACGAGCACGAAGGTCGGTCAGATCGAGTTCTCGGCGGGTATCACCCGCGCGGGCACGCTGACGACCCTCAACGCGAAGCCGGTGGTCGACTTCCGCGCGCCGATCGACCCTGTCAACTCGACGGTCACGGTGACCAGCGACACGGTCAAGGCTGACGGTGAGGACTCGACGACGATGACCATCACGCTCGTTGACGGCTCGCCGAGCCAGAACCCGGTCGCTGGTCTGCCGGCCAGCGCGATCAAGGTAACCGCGGACCCGGCGCAGGGCATCACCATCGGCGACGTCACTGGGACGAACGCTCAGGGTGTGGCCACGGCCAAGGTCACGGGCCTGCCGGCGGCGGTGCCCACGCGCGTGACGCTGACGGTGACCATCGAGTGGCCGCCGGCGGGTCAGCCCGCCGCGGGCGTGGCGCAGATCGCGCCGGTTACGCTCGACACGAAGCCGCTGGTCACGTTCATCGTCGGTGACGGCAAGAGCATCACGCTGACCGCTGACAAGACGCTGCTGCGGCCCAACGGGCGCGATGCAGCGACCTTGACCGCGGTCCTGCATGACCTCGCCGGGCACCCGGTGCCGGACCAGACGGTGGTCATCTCGGTCCTCGACGGCCGGCAGGTCGATGTCCAGCCGATCGGCTCGACGACGACCGACGCGGACGGCCAGGTCCAGGCGACGGCGACCGCGCTGCAGCGCAACGATCCGCCGGCGATCATCCAGGCGGCCTTGGTGCCGGCTGGCGGGACGCCGATCAAGCTGGCCGAGCTGCAGCTGACGTTCCGCTACCCGGACCCGAGCGCGAGCAACTCGTCAACGACGGTGGCCGCGGACAACCCGCTGGTCGCTGACGACACCTCGAAGGTCATGGTGACCATCGTGCTGCTCGACGACGCCGGCGACCCGATCCCGGGCGTCGACGCGAGCCGCGTCACGGTCACGCCGGTCCTCGCGGGGACGACCACGCCGGCCGACGGCGTGCGCATCTCCGGGCCGACGGGCACCTCCGACGCGGCGGGCAAGCTCACCTTCACGGCGACCTCGTCCAAGGCGGAGAAGGTGGAGTTCCTGGTCAAGGTGGCGTCCGAGGACGCCGGCGTGGCGGACATCGTCCTGCCGGTCTCGGCGGCGGCCGAGTTCCTCGGCTTCCAGATCCAGAGCTACTCGCCGGGTCTGCACATGATGGCGGTCAGCGCTAGCCCGCGCGACGCGCGGCCGCAGGCAGTGCTCTCGAAGCTGGTCGACCCGGATCTGGCGACCTGGGTTGGCTCGCGGCAGGCGTACACCATCTACAACCCCGCCGCCGACCAGCCTGAGCTGCGGATGCGGCCGGGCCGCGGCTTCTGGCTGCAGCTCGCCGAGTACACCAACCTGACCATCGTCGGTGACACGGTGCCCAACGATCAGCCGTTCCCCGCCACGAGCGACGCGCCGCTGGCGCTCGCCAAGGGCTGGAACATGGTCGGCAACCCGTGGACCACCGCCTGGGACTTCAACCTGAACAACGTGGAGGTCTTCCAGAACGGCAACCGCGTGGGCACGCTGGCTAGTGCCGCGGCCAAGGCGCTGCTCGCGCCGTACGCCTGGCGCTGGGACCCGGCGCAGCAGTACCTGCTGGTGCTCGACCCGACGGCTTCGGCTTCGGCCTCGGTCGCGGGGCGCATCGAACCCGGTCAGTCCTTCTGGTGGCTCGCCTACCAGTCGGGTGTGTCGATCCGGATCAAGCCGACCAGCCGCGAGGTTGGCCGCGCAGCCGAGCCGACCCGCGCCGCGGCCACGCCGCAGGCCTGGACGGTGACGATCGACGCGCAGACCGAGGGCGGCGCGGCGCAGGTCTTCCTGGGCGCGTCCGACACCCGCATGCGCGCGGTCAGTCCGCCGGATGCGCCGGTCGAGTCCGTGCTGCGGATGGCGATCGTGGACACGGATGGTCGCGCGGCGGCCGACGTGCGCCAGGGTCCGTTCACCAACCGCCAGGGCTGGGACCTGCAGGTCACCTCGGCGCGGCGTGGCGACGTCACCCTCAGCTGGAAGGGCTTGTCCCGGTCGCTGCCGGAGAACCATCGCCTGGTCCTCATCGACGCGACCAACGGTGAGCGGATGATCATGAACAGCCGCTCGGCGTTCACCTTCCAGTCCGACGGTGGCACGCGGGCCTTCCGGGTCGAGCTCGACCCGCACGGCAACCGCAACCTGGCGATCACCGGCGTGCAGGCCAACGCGAGCCGCGGCCGCGCGGCGGGCGTGCCCATCGCCGTCACGCTGACCGCTGACGCGCGGCTCAACGTCGCCATCAAGGGTCTGGGCGGGCGCGTCGTGCGCCAGCTCACCGCCGCTGGCGTCGTGGGCACGACCGATGTCGGCTGGGATGGCCGCGACCAGGACGGGCGCCCGGTGCCCGCTGGCCTCTACGTGGTCGAGGTTACCGCGATCACCGATGAGGGCGAGATGGCCAAGCAGATCGTCAACGTCACTGTCCGCTAGCCCCCGCTAGCGAACCTATGGACCCGGGGCCGGCGCCGCAAGGTGTCGGCCCCGGTGTTTGGGAGGGACCGATGCTCCAGTTCATCATCGACCTGCGCACGAGCGCTCGCGACCAGATGCTCGAGGTCACCGACCAGGTCCGCGCGGGCCTGGCCGCCCACGGTGTGCGCGACGGTTTCTGCTTGGTCGCCAGCCCGCACACGACCGCCGGTGTGACGATCAACGAGGGCTACGACCCCGACGTGGCGCGCGACATGCTGGTGGCGCTGGAGCGCTGTGTGCCCCACAATGGCGACTACCGACACGCCGAAGGCAACGCCGCGGCGCACGTCAAGGCGACCCTCGTCGGCCCAAGCCAGTGGGTGCCGGTGCTCGGCGGCGAGCTGCAGCTGGGCACCTGGCAGACGATCTGGTTCTGCGAGTTCGACGGCCCACGCCGCCGGCGGCTGGTGGTGTCGGTCTTGGAGTCGAGTCGATGATCATCGGGATCCTGTCCGACAGCCACGATCACCTGACCGCCCTGCGCGATGCCGCGGCCCAGATGCGCGCCGCCGGCGTCGAGCACGTGCTCTGGCCGGGCGACTTCGTGGCCCCCTTCGCCCTGCCGCCGATCGCCGAGCTGGGCGTGCCGGTGACCGCCGTCCTGGGCAACAACGACGGCGAGCGGATCGGCCTGGCCGCCCGCTTCGCCAGCCTCGGCTGGAACCTCGCCCCCAAGTTCAACTTCCCCGTCCTTGACGGCGTCCGCTGCGCCCTCCACCACGAGCAGGAGCCGGTCGAGGCCCTGGCCGCGAGCGGCCTGTACGACCTCGTGGTCTACGGCCACACCCACGACCTCGACGTCCGCCAGGTCGGCGACAGCTGGATCATCAATCCCGGCGAGACCTGCGGCTGGCTCACCGGTCGCGCCACCATGGTCCTCTTCGACACCACCACCCGCCAACCGGAGGTGCGGGAGTTGGCGCGAGGGTAGGGGCGGCGGACGGCCGGCTTCGATGTTGCCTCCCAGAGGCACCGCCGCCGAAGCTATCTGGAGATGCTGGCGGCCGCCGAAGTGTACCGCCGCCGCTCCGGCGGCAGCCTTGTCGTGCTACCGGCCACAGTCGCTGAGGGGACCTGTTGGGTAGGAGCTCCAGAGGTCAGCTCAAGCTCAGCTGGTCTGTACCCTCACCTGCCGCTGCCGCCGAAGCGGCCGCCGTACAACGATGAGGTCCCCGACACCGGTGGCTTTCGTAGCACCGGGCGCCGCATCCGGAGCCACCCTTGCCCCCGACGCCCGACGTCCTGTATCCTCGCGTAGCACCGGCGGAAGGCTAGTTGCTTGCAGAAGCTCAAAGGCGCGTCAGGGGGCGGTGCGCGGATAGGTTGTCGATATGGAGAGTATAGGCTGGGTGGTTGCTGCTGCGGCGGTGGTGGCCGCGATAGTATTGGCGCAGCGCGCGGCGCAGGCGTGGGCCCGGCTGGCGGCCGCCGAGGGGCGGGTGGCGGCCGAGGTGGAGCAGCGCGTGGCGCAGGCGTTGCTCGAGGCGCGCGAGGCGGCGGATGCGCGGCGCGATGAGCTCGAGGCGGAGGTGCGCGCGCAGCGGACCGAGCTGACGGGGCGCACGGCGCGGCTGGAGGCGCGGGAGGAGTCGCTCGACCGGCGCGACGCGAGCCAGACCGAACGCGAGGAGATCCTGCTGGCGCGGCGCGCCGAGCTGGACGGCCGGCTGGGCGAGCTGGTGGTCATGGGTGAGCGGTACGAGAGCGAGTTGGCGCGGCTGGCCGGGCTGACCGCCGAGGAGGCACGGGCCGAGGCGATCGAGACGGCGCTGGAGGCCGAGCGACCGCGGATCGCCGCCGAGGTCCAGCGCATCGAGTCGGAGGCCCGCCGCGACGCCAACCACCGCGCGCGCGACGTGGTGGTCGACGCCATCCAGCGCACCGCCAACGAGCTGGTCAACGAGGTCGCCGTGTCAGTCGTGCCGCTGCCCTCCGACGAGGTCAAGGGCCGGATCATCGGCCGCGAGGGCCGCAACGTGCGGACCTTCGAGCAGGTCACCGGGGTCGACGTGGTGATCGACGACACGCCGGAAGTTGTGGTGCTCAGCTCGTTCGATCCGCTGCGCCGGGAAGTCGCGCGCGCGGCGCTGGAGGCGCTGATCGTCGACGGGCGGATCCATCCCGCGCGGATCGAGGAGGTGGTCGAGCGGGCCCGGCGCGACCTCGACGAGCGGCTGCAGGAGGAGGCGGAGGCGGCGCTCGTGGCGACCGGCGTGGGCGGCATGTCGCGCGATCTGATGCACCTGTTGGGCCAGCTGCGATTCCGCACGTCGTACAGTCAGAACGTGTTGGCGCACAGCATCGAAACGGGCAAGCTGGCCGGGCTGATGGCCGAGGAGTTGGGGCTGGACGCGGCCTTGGCGCGGCGCGCGGGGCTCTTGCACGACATCGGCAAGGCGGCCGACGCGGCCGACGACCAGCCGCACGCGCAGGTCGGCGCGGAGCTGGCCGCGGCGCATGGCGAGAGCGCGGCGGTCTGCGCGGCGATCGCCAGCCACCACGGTGAGTCGGAGGCCGGCAGCCCGGAGGCGCAGTTGGTCGCCGCGGCGGACGCGCTGAGCGCGGGCCGGCCGGGCGCGCGGCGGGACAACCTGGCCGACTACCTGCGGCGGCTGGAGCGGCTGGAGGAGTTGGCCGTCGGCTTCGAGGGGGTGGAGCGCGCGTACGCGATTCAGGCGGGGCGCGAGGTGCGCGTGCTGGTGCGGCCAGAGCAGGTGGGCGAGGGCGCCACGCAGCAGCTCGCGGGCGACCTGGCGCGGCGGATCGAGACCGATCTGGAGTACCCGGGCCAGGTCAAGGTGACGGTCATCCGCGAGCAGCGGGCGACGGACTACGCACGGTAGGCCGAACAGCGTTCGGCGCCGGACTCGGGGCGGGGGCTGCGGATTGAAACGGAGGGGGCGTCTAGGTGTCGAACAGTGGCAGGTGGGTCGCCCCCGGATCGGCGGTCGCCGGCAGACTCGGTTAGATTAACGGAGCCTGACGCGGAGACTGTTGACTTCGAAGGGAAGCCCATCTAGACTGAACGTGGTGATCCTCGCGGGAGGAGGGACCGGCAACGGTCCGGAGACTCGTGGAGGAGAGCCGCAGAGGAACCTTGGCGGCTGCGAGGCGAACCAGGTGCGGTGAGGAAACATCTAGGGTGCTCTTCGCCCTGGGCCGCTCCGCGCTGCTGAGGACACACAACAGCAGAGGAGGAAGCAACATGAGTCGGAAGACTCTCATCGTCGCGGCGTTGGCTGCGGTGATGGCAAGCAGCTCCCAGGCCGGCGTCTTCGCCGACGTGCCGTTCACCCACTGGGCGTATCAGGCCGTCGAGAAGCTCGCTGCCGCGGGCGTGCTCGAGGGCTACCCCGACGGGCTGTATCGTGGTCGGCAGTGCATGACCCGGTACGAGTTCGCGGCGGCGGCGGCCCGCATGTACGACTGGATCCAGAAGACCGTCGGTGGCTGCGATCCCGAGACCTGCGAGCGCATCCTGCGCGAGCAGCAGGCGTTGAACAACCGCGTCGACACGCTGACCAACGATGTCCGCGATCTGGGCGGCAAGCTGACCACTGAGGTCGCTCGCCTGGACGCGCGCATCGACGCGATCCCCACGGGGACCACGACGGTCACGCAGCCCGGCGCTCCGGCGTTCGATCCCACGGCCATCCTTAACCGGCTGACCGCGCTCGAGAACCGCGTTAACGCCATCCCGGGCCCCGTGGCTGGCGACCCGCAAGACGTGAGCTGGCGCGCCCGCCTGGACGCGTTGGACGCGCTGGTTGCTGAGTTCCGGCCCGAGCTGCAGGCTCTGGGTGCGGACGTCGACGCCATGAAGGCTGACATCGCGGCCCTGCAGGGTCGGGTGACCGCCCTCGAGGGTCGGGTCAACAACCACGAGTCCCGCATCGCCAACTTGGAGCGCTACAAGCTCTATGGCGACCTGGGCATGACCATCGGCTTCGACGGCGCGGCGAAGAAGGACGGCACCCTGGACGGTGACCTCCGCTTCGAGAGCGGCGAGGCTTTGTTGGGCATCAGCGCCCGCGCGGGCCTGGACGTGGCGATCAACGACACGACCGCGGCACGCATGACCCTGTGGTATGACTCCGATGACAACCGCTTCCACGGTCGTCCGGGCGAGCGCATGGGCTTCATGAGCGAGCTGGGCATCGACGAGGCGTGGGTTAAGACCAAGGGTCTCGGTGGCAAGTGGATCTTCGGTCGCCAGTACGGCGGCCAGGATTGGGACACCGGCGAGGCCAAGCACGCTCTGGGTCTGGGCACCGGCTACTACACCGGCGCCGCGCTCAACGGCGGTCGCGTGGTCTACAACCTCGGCAAGCACATCAAGTTCACGGGCCTGGCGCAGGCCGATGACAGCAGCAACCCGACCTTCCTGCCGGTTGGTTCGTACGCTGCCAACATCGCCGGTGTCGCGCGCATCGACTTGGGTCTGCCCTGGTTGAAGGACAAGGCTGGCAACGACGGCATCCGCATCGGCGTTATGGGCGTGGGTCACCTGCCCAACACCGACGCTGAGGTCATCCCGAGCAACGCCCTGGGCACCTGGAAGCAGTTCAACGACGGCAGCCGCACCGAGGAAGTCTCGATGTCGGTCGACCTGCACGTGAACCTGCTCAAGGGCCTGGACATCGAGTACACCAACCAGTTCCGCCAGACGAACGGCTCTGGTCCCATGGCTGACGGCAATGCCGACGCCAATGGCCAGGTCCTCTACGGCAAGCTGGGCATCCTCGATAGCCCGACCTTCAAGCTGAACGTCGCGGTTGGTGCCGTTGGCCCCGACTACAGCCTGAGCCACTCGATCATCAGCAACCCCTACCTGCCGAATTACATCGGCACGGCGCACCAGCTGTTCACGCGGCCGGTGATGCTGGGGACGTTGGCTAACGAGACCACGCAGGGTGCGCCGACCCAGTCCTGGGACGCGAACTTCTCGTGGAAGCTCGGCAGCCGCCCGCTGAACATCCGCTGGGCTGGCTCGCTCCGCAACAAGGACCTGTTCGACTGGATGGTTTACGGTGAGATCCCGGTCATCCAGACGGGCGCAGGCGACCTCAAGCTGGGCGTCGGCTACATCAACGCCAACCCGGGTCACCCCCTCGGTGGCAACACCGTGGCGGCCAACCTGAGCGCTGGCTTCCGCTTCTAAGCGCTAGTCGCTTCGAATCGGACTGCGGCCCGGTCCCCTTCGGGGGGCCGGGCCGCAGCCTTTTGGGCCTCGCATCCGCCACCGTCTACACTAGGCACCGTGTCAAACCCACCGCTTGACCGAGACCTGTTCGACCAGCTCGCCGCGGCCTACCGCACGCGCTGGGCCGTGCCGCTGG
>DHNJ01000099.1:0-127 GCA_002409445.1 Armatimonadetes bacterium UBA5419
GCCGTCGCCGAGCAGCGCCAGCAGCTCGAGGCCCAGCAACGTGAGCTCGCCGCCCAGCAGGCTGAAGCCCGCGAACTCGCCGCCCGCCAGCAGCGCGCCAACCAGGAGCGCCAGCAGCAGGCCGAGC
>DHNJ01000099.1:316-3544 GCA_002409445.1 Armatimonadetes bacterium UBA5419
AGCAGGCCGAGCGCGAGGCCGCCGAGCGCGAGCGCGAACTCTTCGAGCAGAAGCGCCTCGCCGACCAGCAGGCTTACGAGCGGCGGCGTGTCCAGCAGGAGCAGCAGCGCGAGACCGACCGCCTGGCCGCCGAGCAGGCGCGGGCCCTGCGCGATCAGATGCAGCAGGCGGAGCGCCTGCGCGTCGAGCAGCAGCGCGCCCTGGAGGAACAGCGCCGGCAAACCGAGCGCCTGGCCGAGCAGCAGCGCCGCGCACTGGAGGAGCAGGAACGCGCCAACCGCGAGCTGCAGCGCCAGCTGGACGAACAGCGGCGCGAAGCCGAGCGCATCGAACGCGAGAAGTGTACCTGGTGCGAGGGCACCGGCCGCTGCAGCTGGTGCCGCGGCAAGGGCGGCTCCTGCACCATCTGTAAAGGCAGCGGCGTCTGCAAGCACTGCAACGGCCGCGGCAAGCGCTAAGCCGCCCGCGCGGCTACACCCGATGCAGCGCCGCGACGCACTCCACGTGGTAGGTCTGCGGGAAGAGGTCCAGCGGCTGCGCCCAGTCGACGGCGTAGCCCAGCTTGACCAGCCGCGCTAGGTCGCGGGCCATGGTCGTCGGGTCGCAGGCGACGTAGGCGATGCGCTGCGCGCCGATCCCGGCGGTGATCCGCAGCACGGCCTCGCTCAGGCCCTGGCGCGGCGGGTCGACGATGATTTTGGTCGGCTGCACCTCGCGGCCGATCGCGCTCAGCCGCTGCTCGACCTGGCCCTGCTCGACCTCGACGTTGCCCAGCTCGTTGAACCGCACGTTGGCCAGCGCGTCGTCGGCCGCGTCGCGGTCGACCTCGAGCAGCACCACCCGCGCCACCTCGCGCGCCACCGACAGGCCAAACAGCCCGACGCCGGCGTACAGGTCCGCGACGCGGTCGTCGCGCTGCGGCTCGAGCGCCGCGCGCACCTGCGCGACCAGGACGCCGCGCAGCCACTCGTTGACCTGGAAGAAGCTGTCGGGCGAGACCCGCAGGCTTAGCCCCTCGTGCAGCACCCGCAGCGGCCGACCCAGACGCTCGCCGACCGGGCGGCCGTCCGGCGTCTGGCTGGCCCGCGTGCGCGCCCGGTGGCGCAGGCCGACCAGCTCGGGCAGCCGCGCGCCCAGCTCGTCAAACCACCGCTCGCGCCGTGGCAGGTCGCGCCGCCCGCTGGTCAACAGCAGCGTCGCCTCGCGCGTCGTCGGGCTGTAGCGCAGACCCACCTCGCGGATCAGCCCGCTGCCGTCCTCCTCGTCATAGGCCGGCCAGCCGGTCTCGCGCAGCCAGGCCTCGACCGCCTCCAGCAGCCCGTTGATCTCCGGCAGCGCCAGCAGGCACTCGCGGATCGGCACCAGCGGCCCGCCCTCCTCGCGCGGATGGTAGGCCAGCGTCAGCCGCCCCCGCTCATCGGTCGTCGCGGCCAGCTCAATCTTGTTGCGGTAGCCCACCGGCAGCGGGCACGGCACGCACTCGCGCACCTCGACCTCCGGCAGCCGGCCCAGCCGCGCCATCGCGTCGCGCACGGCGACGGTCTTGCTCGCCACCTGCGCGGGGTAATCCAGATGCTGCAGCTGGCAGCCGCCGCACTCGCCGTAGTAGGGGCAGGGCGGCGCCACGCGCTCCGGGCTGGCCTCGACCACCTCGACGAGCCGCCCCCGCGCGAACCGCGGCCGCACCTGCTCGATCTCGACCGCCACCGTCTCGCCCGGGCAGACCCCCGCGACAAAGACCGTCAGCCCCTCGTACCGCCCGACGCCGTCGCCGCCATAGGCCAGCCGGTCACACCGCAGCGTCACACGATCACCTAGTTGTACTGGAGGGCCGTCCACCATCATCTCCGGGCGCCCTCCCAGTATACCGCCTCGCCACCCCCCACCCCGCACCAACCCGCCCGCCCCGCAGCTGGCTGGGCCCGGCTGGGCTGTTAACGCGATGTTTACCTGACGTGGGGTTGCGGTCATGCTAGGCCTAGGGACGGGCCGGCGCGCGGCTGGCCCAACCGTCGCCTGCTTCGGCACGCTGAACCGGAGCGCCGCCGGCGGATCAGCGGCGAAGGGACCGATCGATGTTCGCAGAGAACCCAGGAGTCAGCCCGCTCCTCCTAGAATGGCTGCAGCTTACAACCGCCTGGGCCTTCGGCGGGATCTTCGCGGGGTCCTTGATGGACAACCTGCAAGCGCTCATCCTGCTCCGCAACCGTAGGGGCTCCCCTCTTAGTCTGGCCTACTTGTTGAGCTGGCTGGGCTGGCTCGTCAACCCCGGTTCGGCGTTCTTCGGTATCCCGCCCTCGTTCGCCTGGCTCCTGCCCTACAAGCTGTTCGACGCGCTGGCCATCATGCTGGGCCTCATCATCTTTCGCGTGATCCCGCAATCGCTCCTCTACTGGTGGGCCAAATGTCACCCGGTCGATGAGCGGGACGAGATCGTCCTCGAAACGCTGGCGCCCCCCTGGGAGGAGCTCGTGCCATGGCCGCTGGTCGCCTTAGTCGAGAGCACAAGGTATTGGTGGACGCGCCGCAAGGCCCGCCTGGCCGAGGAGGCGGCGGATGCCGAGGGGTGGGGAGGGTGCTAATCGAATGTCACCTGAATCACGGCATTCACCCCAGCCGCCACGACCGAAGGCGTGGCAGCGACGGCGGGCCCGGCAGGCGGAGGGGGAGCAGACGGTAAGGAGCGATGACCATGGCCAGTAAGCAGACCACCCAGCCACCCGCCGCCCACCGCCCACCCACGGGCGGGTGGGTGTGGCTTGGGGTTAGCGTGCTAGTCAGCGCGGCTGTGTCGTTCCTGGCGAATGTAGCCCTCGATCGGCTACCACGTCGCGTTGCCACGACGCAGCTCTATCTCGTCGGCGCGGACGGCCGCCGGCAGGGCGAGGTTAGCGCGTCGGACCCGCAGAGGTTGCTGGCGTTCAATGCAGGCGACCGCGGGCCGGAGCGGAGCAGCTCGACAACGCTCTTTCTGCACCCTCCCGCGCCCGCGGCGCGGCTCTGGCTGCACACGCCCACGGTCGCCGCCCGCGTGCGCACCGCCCCACCGTACAGTAGCGGGCGCGCGGCGCCAGGCGCCACCCCACCATTGCCCGTCACCGATCAGAGTGAGGAGAAGTAGCGAAATGGAGACGCGCCGTCCAGTCTTTACCAGCCTCTGGCTCGCCCTTACTCTCAGCACGCTCGTCGCCGTGGTGGTCACCGTGTCGATGGGCCATCGTGCCCGGC
>DHNJ01000010.1 GCA_002409445.1 Armatimonadetes bacterium UBA5419
GCCGCAGCCCGACCGCGCGCGGCACCACGCGCGGCTCGCTGACGACCGTCGCGGCGGCGACGGCCTCGACCGGGCTGACCACGCTGCCGTCGGGCAGGCGCGTCTCTAGGTGCAGGTGCGGCCCTGTGGCCCGACCGCTGTCACCGACCCAGCCGACCAGTTCGCCGGCGGTCACGCGCGCGCCCTGGCGCAGGAACGGGGCAAAGGCGTACTGCTCGCCGCCCAGGCCGCTGGTGGTTCCCGGCTCGTCGTCGTTGAGGTGGGTGTAGAGCACGGTGTGGCCGTCGGCGGCGCGGAAGACGACCGTGTAGGGACCGCCCACGCTCGATGGCGTGCGGCGGAGGACGACCAGACCGTCGAATGGGGCCAGCAGTGGGGTGAGCTTGGGGGCGGGGATGTCGAGGCCGTTGTGCGGGCCGGTGCTGTAGGCCGCGAGGTAGTTGTCGGACCAGTCGCGGCCGCCGAGGATCGGGAAGGTCAGGGACAGCGCGGCGCACTCGGGCTGCGGCAAGCCGTCGCCGTAGAGGAAGCCGAGCGGCGGGAGGCGAGGTGCATCGGGCGGGGCGCTGACCGCTAATCGCGCGACAGTGCCGAGGGGCTGGCCGGTGGCGGGTGGGGTGATCTCTGCCTGGACGACCCAGCCGGTGCGCACGGCCTCGATCGGCACGAGGTCACCCTGCCCATCGGCAACCGAGGCGAGGCCCGGGTCGCCCAGGAAGAAGGTGGCGCGAACCGCCTCCAAGTCGGTCCGGGGCTGGCCATCGCTGGTCAGGACCTCGTCGGGCTGCACGTGGAGCAGGCCGAGGTCCGCATCGACCGCGACGACCTGACCGGTCAGCGAGACGGTCGACCAGGCGAGGCACGGCCCCGCCAGCGCGCAGGCGAACACGGCGAGCCATACTCCGCACCAGCCACGCACGCGCTGCCTCCTGCCCCCTCAGCAGACAGACACGCGGTTCAGCGCAGCGTTTCGAGCGCGGCGAGCAACTCGAGCCGGACCTGCTCGCTGACGGTCCGGTCGCGCACCTGGTCCCAGGCGTGGCCTTGAGCGTCGGCGCGCGCCAGGACGCGGGCTGGCGCGCTCTCCAACAGCTCGCGCGCCGCGGCCAGCGCCGCATCCTGCCGTCCGGCCGCTTCCGCTACGGCGACGCGCTGGGCTAGCAGGTGGAGGTACTCGTAGTCCTGGCGGCCCTCACGGACGGCCTCCATCTGCTTGGCGGTGGTGTGGTCCGTCGACCCGATGTACTGCGGCGCGTAGGAGGAGCCGCGGGCGCCCGGCTCGTCCCACGAGGTGCCGCCGCCGGCGTCGGAGAAGGCCCAGAAGAACTCGGCGGTCATCCCCCAGCGCCAGCAGTCCCAGGCCTGCAGCAGGTGGTAGCTGTAGGGGTCGAGCGCGCGCACCGGGCCGGAGCAGGAGTAGTAGGTTAGCTCGCGGCCGGCGGCGCCCTGGGCTGGGTAGAAGGCCTCGTAGGCCTCGCGATTGCCCAGCCAGATACGCCGCTGCGGGCACCAGACGTCGATCTGGGCGACCATCTCCGCGCTCATCGCGGCGGGGTCGGGATGCAGCGGGTCGCAGAGGATGCGCACGTCCGGCTGGGCGGCGTGGACCGCGGCAGCAAAGGTCGCGGTGTCGCGCTCTTGTTGCTCGTTGTGCGGCTCGTCGAGGACGAGCAACACCAGCTGGTCCGGCGTGATGTGCCAGCGCGCCAACTCAGCGATCCAGAAGTCGATCCAGGCGCCGACCTGGCGGCGGGCCGCGAGCGTGTCCGTGAAGCCCGGGGCGTTGTTGGAGAAGACGTAGTAGCGCTTGGCCGTGGGCCATTCGGTCAGCCAGGCGCGGAGCGCGGCGGTGTCGGGCGGCGCGGTCATCACCCCGTCCGCGTCGTAGGTGCCGGGCGGCAGGACGGCGGTGGTCGCCCAGGGGGAATCGATTTGGTATTCCTGGAGGAACTTGATCAAGCCCGGGCGATTGTCGGGCCGCACGTCGAACGCCGCGGTGTTGCTGTAGTCCCAACCGCCCAGCCCCAGCGTCGGCTCGGCCGGCAGGCGGACGGGTGAGACACGGACCGAGAGCGGCACGGTCGCGAGCCGTTGGCGGCCGGCGCTGAGGGCGAGGGTACCGGCCCGCGTGCCGGTGTCGAGGCCGCGCGAGTCAACGCTGAGCCACAGCTGCCGGGTCATGCCGGGTGGCAAGGTGATGCGCCAGCCACCGGGCGCGGTCGCGGCGTCGGGCAGCGCGGAGGCCGTCGGGCCGTGGTTCCGGGTCAGCGACCAGTAGGCCTCGCGCACGGTGAGCCAGGCTGGCCGCGGGCCGTCAGCTAGGCCGTCCAGACCCAACCGCACCTCGATCGGCTCGGGTGTATTGTTGGTTAGGTTCAGCGTCTGCGCGCGGACCTCGCCACCGGCCAGGACGAAGTCGAGCCGCGGGGTGAGACCGCCCGTGCCAGGTGGCTGATCCTCGACAGCCAGCTTTGCCCAGCGGTCCGTCTGCCAGACGGCGACCGGCGGTCGGCTCTGGGCCTGCCACAGCCGGCCACGGACGGCGAGGATATCGGCGTGGGCGGGGCTGAGCGGCCAGGTGGGGCGGTCGGGCAGCTCGAGGTCGGGTGTGTTGCGCTCGACGGCCTCGGCCAGCGCGGCCCGCAGCTCGGCGGTCAGGCCCGCGGGCAGTTGCGGGTCGGCGGCGATGGCCGCGGCGGTCGCCTCGGCATCGGCGGCGATGGCCCTACGGTACTCACCAACGGCAAACCGCAGGCGGTAGAGCTGGCTCAGGTCGCCGCTGGGCGCCGCCGGACGGGCCTCGCTCAGCAGCGTGTCCGGCCCGCGATAGACCTCGATCTCGTCGCAGAAGATGAACGCACCGCGCGTGCCGGTCGCCACCGCGACATACCGCCCGAAGGTGTGCAGCTGGTCGGTCCAGTAACGATGCACGGCGTAGCCTTCGGCTGGTGGCTCGCCGTTCACGCGGCTCAACTCGACGACTTCGCCCGCGTCGTACCACGCGTCGCGATCGTCGGAGACCAGGACGACGATCTGGGTCGGCCAGGTCACGCCAGCCACGCCGGCCGCGGTATTGAACGACAGGCCGGCGATCGGCTGCACGGAGCCCAGGTCGATGGTCACCAAGGCCGGGTTCGCCGAGGTCCAACCAACGGTGGTCGCCTGAGTCCAGAAGTAGCCCTCCGAGTACTCGCCGTCGGTCAGCTGGACCGCGTCGCCCGGCTCGGTGCAGTGCTGGTAGTTGGGTGCTGGGCTGAGCGTGTAGGGCCGGCCGAGTGCGATGTTCTCGCCCGGGGGCGCGGTGGGCTGGGTCAGCGCGGCGGCGAAGAGAACGGCGTAGAACGGTGCCATGGCGTCACCTCGCGGGCTGATTCACGGCGTACCCGCCGAATCCTACCGGCGTCCGGGTTAGTACAGCGGGTCGATCCAGCCGATGAGACGTGGGAAGAGCAGCGCCAGCGCCTCGCGGCCCTTGTCGTCCGCGTCGACGTCGGCGCCGGCCGCGGCCAGGTCCGCGAAGGTGTGGCTGCCGAGGCAGAGCTGAGCCAGGTGGCCGGCCGCGGCTGTTGCGGTCGCCGTCGGCGCGGTCTGGCCTGCGGCCCCAATGGTTACGGTCGGCCCGCCGCGCAGGCAGACTCCTTCGCCGCAGAGGTTGAGTTCGAGGTCGACGGGCCACCCATCCAGGCGGCGGGTGAACTCAGCGCGGAGGGTGTGCAGGAGGGCGCGCGGCTGGAGCAGAGCAACTTGCCAGGCGTAGGTGCTGGTCGGGCTGGCGCCGAGTTCGAGGGCGACCGTGCGTAGCGGGTGGTCGGCGGCGAGGTTGAAGCGCAGATGCGGCCTGCCGCGGCGGCGGGCGAGCTCGGCGAGGAGGCCGAGGAGCGCGTGCGCGGCCGCCGGCGAGAGGTCGCTGGCCTCGTTGATATACAGGCCGCCGTCCTCGCTCTCATCGGCGACGCGGACATAGCCTACCGGGCCGGCAGCATCGCTCAGCAAGTAGAAACTGGACGCCGTGGCGCTGCCGCCGAGGCCGGCGAGTAGGTAGCGCGTCGCCGCCTCGTCGCGGCGCGCGCCACGCACATCGCGGCGACCGGCCAGGTCGCGGTACCACGCGGTCAGCTGCGCCACATCGCCCAGGCCCGCCGGGCGCAGGTGGTAGGGCGGCGAGGCGGTGCCCGCCGCGTCAAGGGCTAGTGTGGCATAGAGGCCCGCGGGCACCGTGTAGACATAGCCGAACCGTGCATAGTAGTCTCGGATGCCTAGCAGCATCGCCAACGGGATGCCGCGCGCGCACAGGTCGGCGTGGGCTTTGCGGATCAGCGCGCTGCAGACGCCCAGGCCGCGCCAGCGTTCGGCGGTGCCGACCAGCCCAACCTCGGCGTAGGGCACGGGCGTGGTGCCGATCTCCAGCACGCCGGGCATGAGGACCAATGAACTGACGATCGAGCCGCGTGGGTCGCAGGCCACCCAGAAGTCGCTCGGCGTGCAGTGCGGTGCGGCACAGAGCCGCTCGGCGAGCACACCAATGCCTGCGCCGTGGACCTGCGCGTTGAACGCGGCCAGCCCGGCGATGTCGGCTTGAGCCGCCCGGCGCAGGGTCACCGCGGGCAGGCGGTCGGTGGTCATGCCTGCGCGGTGGGCGCCCCGGCGGCGGCCTGGAAGTAGGCGACGTCCTCCTGCAGCTCGTTCGGCCGGTGGCGCGTGTAGATGCCGACACAGATGCCGTCGGTCGGCCGCAGCCGCTCAAGCGCGTACTCGATCGCCGGCTGCGGCTCGTTGCGGCCGGCGGCGAGGAGCTTGTACGCGACGACCGGCCGGTCGAGGCCGGCGATGGTCTGCAGGGCCGTGTCGCGGTCGGCGTCGGCGAAGTCGTCGCCGTGGGCGCAGTTGTAGAGGCACTGGAAATAGAAGTCGGCGCCGAACTCCTTCTCTTGGGCCTCGGGGTGGATGGTCGGGATGTGCGCCGCCATGCCCGCGGGCAGGCCGTGGTCGTGGATGCGCGCAATCCATTCGCGGACGGTGTCGAAGGTGCCGCCCTCGTACTGCTGCTCGACACGGTGGCCCTGAATGAAGCAGGCGGCCGCCCCGGCCTCGACGGCGCGGTCGATCTCGGCGGGGATGTCCTCGGCCTGCGCGTGGCACTGGGCTAGCCAGACGGTCAGCTTGCCGCCGCGCTCGCGGTAGCGGCGCCAGAGGTCGACGAAGCGGGCGTCTGGCGCGGTGGCCAGGGTGGTCACACCGAGCCCAGCGGCGACGTCCATGGTCTCCATGATCCGCTCGTCGGTGTACCAGTCGATCATCTGCTGGCCGGCGTCGCCCGGCTGGTGCGCCCAGCCGAAGAAGGGGTTGCTGCCCAGCACGAAGCGCGAGACCTCGAGCTCGCCGAGCTCGATGCTGGCCATCGGCTCCGCCGCGCGGACCGGCTCGGCGCGGCCGAGGAGCGCCAGTGCGGCGGCCATCAGACTGCTGTCACGCAAGAAGACACGACGGTCCATGGTCAACTCCATCACTCAGCCTCTGGGGCCTTGCGCAGATTGTAGCCGGTGGGGTGGGGGCAATGCAACTTGTCACGGTGCCGCGGCGTGCTACGGTGAGGGCGGAGTGACTGATGGTGCAACCGCGCGCGGCAATCTTTGATCTGGACGGGACGTTGGTTGACAGCGCCCACTTGCACCACGAGAGTTGGCGCCAGTTGTGCCTGGAGTTGGGCCTGCCGCCGATGACCGAGGCCGACTTCTTCGCTTGTTTCGGTCAGGCCAACCGCACGATCATCCCCGACTTGCTCGGTCGGCCGACCGACGCGGCCGAGGTGGAGCGGCTGTCCGCGCGCAAGGAAGCGCTCTACCGCGCGGTCGCGGTGCGGGAACTGACGCTGTTCCCCGGGGCGATGGAGCTGCTGCTGGGGCTGGCCGCGGACGGCTGGCGGTTGGCCATCGGCTCCTCGACGCCGCGGGCAAACATGGACGCGCTGGTCCCCGCGCTGGGGCTGACGGACCTGCTGCAGGCGACCGTGGCGATGGAGGATGTGACCGCGCACAAGCCGGAGCCGGACGTGTTCCTGGAGTGCGCGCGGCGGCTGGGTGTGCCGCCCGCGCGGTGCTTGGTCTTCGAGGATGCGCCGGCCGGCGTGCTCGCGGGCATGGCCGCTGGCATGGCGACCATCGGTGTGCTGACGCACCACCCGGCGGCGGACCTTGTCGGTGCGGTGGCGTGGGTCGAGGGCCTCTGGGAGGTCTCGCCGCCGGCCTGCGAGGGCTGGTTGGCGTTGGCTGGCTGAAGGAATCCAACGACCATTGGCCAAGGCGTGGGGCGGAGGTCCGTCCATGTCTGTGGCTCTGTTGTCTGATTTGTCCAGTGAAGAGGAACTGCGCGCGTACGTCGCGGAGAGCGTGGCGCGTACGCCGATCATCGACCTCCACACGCACCTGTACCCGGCCAGTTTCGGCCCGCTCGCGCTGAGCGGCATCGACAACCTGCTGACCTACCACTACCTGATCGCCGAGGTCTTGCGGGCGCGGCCCGATCTGGCCCCGGCCCAGTTCTACAGCTGGTCGCGGGCGGCGCAGGCGGAACTCATCTGGGATGAGTTGTTCGTCCGCCGGCTGCCGGTCAGCGAGGCGTGTCGCGGCGTGGTCACCGTGCTGGACAAGCTGGGGGTGCCGATCGGGCCCGACACGCTGGCGCTGGCCCGCGAGCGGACGAGCGCGGCGGACCCCACGGCTTACGCCGCCGAGATCTTGGCCCTGGCCAACGTCTCCCACGTGGTCATGACCAACGACCCGCTCGACGCGGTCGAGCACGAGGTCTGGCACGGGGGCGGGGGTGGCGACGAGCATTTCCTGCCGGCGCTGCGCATTGACTCGTTTCTCCTCGACTTCGCGGCGGCAGTGCCGCGGCTGCAGGCGGCTGGCTACGCGGTGGCCAACGACCGTTCGGCGCAGACCCAGAGCGAGGCCCAGCGCTGGCTGCGCGACTGGGTGCAGCGGATGAGGCCGGTCTACCTCGCGGCGAGCATGCCACCGGACTTCCAGGTGCCCGCCGAGACGATGTCATCGTGGGTTGTCGAGCAGGTCATCATGCCCATCTGCACCGAGCGCAACCTGCCCTGGGCGGTGATGCCCGGGGTGCGCCGGCAGGTCAACCCGGCGCTGGGCCAGGCGGGTGACGGGGTAGCGAACGCCGACCTCGAGTGGATCCGCTACATGTGTGCGACCTACCCACAGAACCGGTTCCTGATCACCGTGCTGGCGCGCGAGAACCAGCATGAGCTGTGCGTCCTGGCGCGCAAGTTCAGCAACCTGCTGCCGTTTGGCTGCTGGTGGTTCCTGAACAACCCGAGCCTGATCGAAGAGATGACGCGCATGCGCATGGAGCTGTTGGGCTTGAGCTTCGTGCCGCAGCACTCCGATAGCCGGATCCTTGAGCAGTTGATCTACAAGTGGGACCACTTCCGGCCGATCCTGGTCCGCGTGCTGGGCGACAAGCTGGTCGACCTACAGCAGGCGGGCCTGCCGATCACGCGCGAGGCGATCGACCGCGATGTCGAGGCGCTGCTGGCGGGCAACTTCCGCGAGTTCGTCGACCTGGCCTAGGCCAGGTCGTCGAGCGCCTGGCGACCGGCGAAGCCGTCGTCGAGGCCGTGGTAGTAGGCGATCTCGGGCTCGCTGGGTTCCCAGCAGAGGAGCACCTCCCGGCCGTCGGGGAGGCGATGGGGGAAGTCGACCAAGCCGCGAGACAGGTCCTTGATCAGCACGCCGCTGCAAAGGATCTGGTTGAGGACGTGGTGCCAGCGCAGCGACAAGGTTAGCCAGACCTCAAGCAGCGGACCGCCGATGTTGTGGCTGGCGGCGCGCTTGAGATGGGGCCGTAGTTCGCTGGCCAGTGGGGTCAGCAGTCGGTCCAATCGCCACAGTTCGCTCAGCCACGCGCGCAGCTCGGGCAGGAGTGCATTGGCCTCGGCCAGAGAGAAGTGGCGACTGCGGACCTGGCTCATGAGGCGTCGGTCCGCGCCTGGCAGGAGCGGCAAAGGCCGTGGATCAGCAGTCGGTGGTCACGTGGGAGGAAGCCGTCGTGGGCCTGGGCCAGGTCGTACAGCTCGTCGACCAGGGGGTTCTCGATTTCGAAGACTGAGCCGCACTCGTCACAGACGAGGTGGTCGTGCACGGGCTCATCCAGAGCCGGCTCGTAGCGGACGACGCCATCGACAAATCGGCTTTCGACGGCTAGGCCGGCTTCGACCAGCGTGCGCAGGCCGCGATAGACGGTAGCCATGGACACCGGGTGGCCGGCGGCGAGTAGCTGGCGGTAGAGGTCCTCGGCGCTCAGGTGGCCGCGCGCTTCGAGGAAAGTGGCGGTGAGCACCTTGCGTTGATTGGTCAACCGCTGGCCGCTGCGCGCGAGATGCTCGGCGAGCTGATCGAGTGGGGTGTGGTGCGGCGCGCGCTTCATGGGCCTGATGATAGCAGACGCAGCCGCTGAGGTGCCCAACAGCAACGGCCCCCGCACGAGGCGGGGGCCGTTGCCTGGCAGTTGGTGAGCTCGTTAGTCGAGCGGCGGCGGATCCGCCTTGCTCGTCCGAACGGCCCAGACCAGGATCGCCAGGAGGAGCACTGCGGTCGCCCAGACGCCCGGGCCCTTGTTGTCGCTGAAGCGGACGATGACCGGCGCGGCGATGACCGAGACCAGGTTGACGACCTTGATCATCGGGTTCAGTGCCGGACCAGCGGTGTCCTTGAGCGGGTCGCCCACGGTGTCGCCGACCACGGTCGCCTTGTGGCGCTCGGAGCCCTTGCCCGTGTCGTTGGCGGGGTCGCTCGGCTCGTCCTCAACCAGCTTCTTGGCGTTGTCCCAGGCACCGCCGGCGTTGTTCATGAACACTGCCAGCAGCTGACCGGAGACGATGATGCCCGCCAGCAGGCCGCCGAGGGCTTCGACGCCCATCAGTAGGCCAACGAGGACCGGGGTGATCACGCCGAGCATTGCCAGCGGTACCAGCTCCTTCTGCGCGGCCTGGGTGGAGATGCTGACGGCCTGCGTGTAGTCAGGCTCGACAGTCCCTTCCAGGACGCCCAGGCGGAACTGGCGGCGGCACTCGATGATGATCGTCTGGGCTGCGCGCGAGACCGCCTGGATGGCGAACGAGCTGAACAGCCAGGGGATGATCCCGCCGATGAGCATCCCGACGAAGACCAGCGGCACGTGGATCTGGATGCCGACCTCACGCAGCAGCAGGCTCGGGTCGATGCTCGGGTTCTGGTTGACCTGAGCGTTCGACACGTCGACCATATAGGAGGCGAACAGCGACACGGCAGCGATGACCGCCGAGCCGATGGCCACGCCCTTGGTAATGGCCTTGGTGGTGTTGCCCACGCCGTCCAGGTCGGTCATGATCTTGCGCGCGTTGAGCGTCTCTTCGCTCTCGTCGCCGGTCCAGGCCATCTCGCCGACGCCGTTGGCATTGTCGGCGATCGGGCCGAAGCTGTCCATCGCCACGTTGTTGCCCGTCAGGGTCAACATACCGATACCGGCCATCGCCACGCCGTAGAGCACGAAGATGAATCGGATCCAGTCCTCGGAGTAGACGTCGGTGACGAACGGTGTGACATCGAACCAGCCAAAGATGCCGATCGAGGCAGCAATGGCAATGGCGATGGTCAACGTCGTCCAGACCGCGGACTCAAACCCGACGGAGATACCGTTGAGGATGAGCGTTGCGGCACCGGTGTCCGACGAGCGCTTGATGGAGTTGACCGGCTTCGCGTGTGTGCCCGTGAAGTACTCGGTCAGGCGGTCCATCGACAGGACGAGCATGACGCCCACGGTCACCGCGGCGACCGGCGGCCACCAACCACCCGGTAGGCTTGACGTGCCGTCGTGGATCGGGTCAACCAGGTACCAGGCGCCGTAGGCCAGGAACATGATGACCGAGATGACCGCCGAGGTCAGGAAGCCCTTCCAGATACCCGCCATCGCGTCGCCCGGCTTGTTGGCCACGGCGCGCACCTGATAGGTGCCGATGATCGAGGCGATAACGCCGATGCCACGGACCACGAGCGGGAAGACCACCCAGTGCATGTAGCCGGTGATGTGGTAGAGCGAGATACCCAGGATCAGGCCGGAGACGATCGTCACCTCGTAGGACTCGAAGATGTCCGCGGCCATGCCGGCGCAGTCACCCACGTTGTCGCCCACCAGGTCGGCGATGACCGCCGGGTTGCGCGGGTCGTCTTCGGGGATGTCCTGCTCGACCTTGCCGACCAGGTCGGCGCCGACGTCGGCCGCCTTGGTGTAGATGCCACCGCCGACACGCATGAAGAGCGCGAGCAGCGTGCCACCGAAGCCGAAGCCCAGCAGCGCGTCCGGCGCGGCCGTACCGAAGTACATGAAGATAACCGTACCGCCCAAGAGACCCAGGCCGTCGGTCAACATGCCGGTGATCGTGCCGGCGCGGTAGGCAATCTTCAGCGACTCGCTGAACGAGCTGCGGGACGCCTGGGCGACGCGAATGTTCGCTTGCACCGCCATGCGCATGCCAATCTGGCCGACGAGCAGCGAGAACACCGCGCCCATCACGAAGGCAATCGCCCGTCCGAAGCCGAGGAGCAGCACGATGTTCTGGTCACTCATGCCCTCGAAGCGGATTTTGGCGTCCTCGGTGGGCGGCACTAGATAGACGGAGAAGAACAGCACAAAGGTCAGGATCACAATCCACGGTGCAATAACCTTCAGCTGCTTCTTGAGATAGGCGTTCGCTCCATCGCGGATGGCGTTCCACACCTTGCGCATCTTGTCGTCGCCCATGTCCTTAGACTTGACTTGGTTGACGAGGAAGAGGCCATAGGCGAGGCCTAGCCACGACACGAAGAAGACGGCCCAGATGGATACTGTCTCGAATGGTGACAGATGCTGCATGGGTTCGACTTCCCTTCGGGACGCTCACGGGCGCCCAGTTTCTACTCCCGAGTCCGATGTCACGGCTCTCGGGTTCACGCCTCGGTTGTCTTGCGGGCTGGCCCAACGACCGCGCCCCGGCACTTTGGCCAGCACAAGACCACGACCACGACACAGACTCGGACCGCATCGGCTTAGCGCCGTGCGGCCCGAACCAGAAGCCGAGACTTCAACGAGTCTGCCACGTGGGTTCTTGGCCGCGACGCGGGTTCATTGTCGTTGTCTTCGACCCCGACGTTGACCGCGACTCGACCGCCGCCGATAATACCGCACGGTTCGTTCGGCACCAAACGCGGTGCGGACTCGGTGCTAGGTAGGAAGATGCTTCAACGAATCGGGATCCTGTGTAGTGGTGGCGACGCGCCGGGCATGAATGCCTTCCTGCGCGCTGCGGTCCGCTCGGCGCTGGACCTAGGTCTGGCGCCGTACGGCATCGAGCGTGGCTGGAGTGGTCTGCTCAGTGGGGACCTGCGCCTGCTCGACAGTCACGCGGTCTCAGGCATCATCAATCGCGGTGGGACCATGCTGCGCACCGCTCGCTGCCCCGAGTTTCGCGCGGCCGAGGGCCGGCAGCGTGCGCTGCGCACTTGCCGCGAGCATGGGCTTGACGCGTTGGTCGTCTGCGGCGGCGACGGGACCTTTGCGGGCGCACTGGAGCTGCACGAGGAATCGGGCCTACCTATCGCCGCGGCGCCCGGCACCATCGACAACGATCTGGTCGGTACCGATTACACAATCGGCTTCCAGACCGCCGTAGCGACCGCCGTCGAGGCGGCCGACAAGATCCGCGACACCGCCGACAGCCACGACCGAGTCTTCGTCGTTGAGGTCATGGGTCGCGAGAGTGGGTCGATCGCCTTACAGGTCGCCGTGGCGGCTGGTGCCGAGGTGGTCCTGCTGCCCGAGCGGCCGGAGATCGGCGCGGCCCAGGCGGCCGAACTGTTGGCTCGCGCACGCCAACAGGGCAAGAAGTCGATGCTGGTTATCGTCGCCGAGGGTGCGGGTACCGGGGCTGCGGTGGCTGAGACGATCAGCGCCAGCGAGCCGAACCTGGACGTCCGCGCGTCGGTCCTGGGCTACATTCAGCGCGGCGGCGTGCCCGGCTCCGACGACCGCGTCCTGGCCACGCGCCTGGGTTACGGCGCGGTGCATGCGTTGGTCGATCTCGGCGCCGACTGCGCACATCACATCGGCGAGATCTCGGGTCATCTGGTCCGTACGCCGCTGCCGGAGGTCGTCGGCCGCAGCAAGCCGCTACCGCTCGACCTGCTCACGCTCGTTGACGTGACCGCTGGGTTGCGCGTCACCGCTCAGGACTTGTGAACGCAGCAGCCGGCCCCTGGTGGGTGCGATGGTTGTTTCCACCGCGCTGCCAGGGCTGCGCGCGGCTCGGTCCTGAGCCGCTGTGCGCAGCCTGCTTGGCGACGATCCCCCTCAGCCTGCTGCCGCGCTGCGAGATCTGCGGCGCCTGGTTCGACCCTTTGGCCAGCGCGCGGCGCTGCGCCGAGTGCCG
>DHNJ01000297.1:0-249 GCA_002409445.1 Armatimonadetes bacterium UBA5419
GCGGCGGGTCGGCCGGCGCGGGCAACGGCGCCGGCGCCGTCGGCCGCAGGCGTGGCGCCTGCGCTTCGAGCGCGGTCCAGGCCCAGCTAAGCAGCTCCAGGTTGTCGCCCGGGTCGGCCAGCAGCTCCAGCGCCGGCCGCGGCCGGTCGGCGCGCAGCAGCGCGTAGGCCAGGGCGGTGGCGACGACGCGGTTGGCCGGCCGTTCGTCGTAGAGGGTCTGCAACGCCGTCCGCGCGGGCTCGAGGCGGC
>DHNJ01000297.1:414-1244 GCA_002409445.1 Armatimonadetes bacterium UBA5419
CGCCGCCCGCGCGGGCTCGAGGCGGCCGACGCGGGCGAGCAGGAAGCCGGTGAATAGGCGCGCCGCGGGCGAGGCCTCGCCCGACTGCTGGAGCAGCCGCAGCCCGGACTCGGGGCGGCCGGCGCGCGCCTCGGCCAGCGCCTCCTGCACGGCCAGGTGTGGCAGGTTGGGCGCAGCACGGCGAGCGGCGGCGAACAGCTTGACGGCGGCCTCGTGGCGGCCGGCCAGCGACTCGGCCTGGGCCTGGCGGAAGGCTCGGCTCATGGTTGCGCGCGCTCCTGGGCGAAGTAGGCCTCCATGATAGCCCGGGCCACGGGTCCCGCGGCCTCGCTGCCGTGCCCGCCATGTTCGACCAGCGCACAGATGGCGATCTCGGCCCGCCCGACCGGCGCGTAGGACGAGAACCAGGCGTGCGCGCGGCGGCCGCCGCCGGTCTCCGAGGAGCCGGTCTTGGCCGCGACGACGATACCGGGCAGCGCCGCGCCGCGACCCGTGCCGCGCTCGACGGCTGCGACCATGCCCCGCTCGATTGCCGCCAGCGCTGCGGGTAGCACGTCGACGCGGCCCAGTAGCTCCGGCTCGATCGCGCGCAGCAGTGCGCTACCATCCGACGAGCGCACCTGCCGCACAACCCGCGGCCGCCAGAGTCGCCCGCCGTTGGCCACCGCGGCGGTAACCTGCGCCATCTGCAGCGTGGTCGCGGTGACGTCGCCTTGGCCGATGGCGATGTTGGCCGAGTCGCCGGGATACCACTCGCGCCGCCACCGGCGGCGGTGGCGTTCAAGGTCGGGCAGTTGGCCCGGTCGCTCGCCCGGCAGGTCGATGCCGGT
>DHNJ01000297.1:1368-2510 GCA_002409445.1 Armatimonadetes bacterium UBA5419
TCGCCCGGCAGGTCGATGCCGGTCAGCGCGCCGAGGCCGAACTCGCCGGCCATGTCGATCATCGGCTGCGGGCCCATGCGCAGGGCGGCGATGTAGTAGAACACGTCGCACGAGTGGGCAACCGCCGTGTCGAGGGTGACGAAGCCGTGCGTTGCCCAGCAGCGCTTGAAGGCGCCGCCAATGCGCATCCCGCCGCGGCAGGTGCAGGTGGTCTGGTTGTTGATCACGCCCGCGCCGAAGCCCGCGGCGGTGGTGACCATCGCCTTGTAGGTCGAGCCGGGTGGCTGCGCGCCGGCCAGGGCGCGGTCGAGCAGCGGCCGGGCGTCGACGTTGAGCTTGTCCCAGTCGGCCTGTTTGAGGCGCGGAATGAACAGGTTCGGGTCATAACTGGGGCTGGAGACCAGCGCTAGGACCGAACCGTCGCGCGGGTCGAGGGCGACCACGGCGCCACGCCGGCCGGCGAGCGCGCGCACAGCCGCCTCCTGCAACTTGACGTCGAGGTTCAGCACGAGCTGCGCGCCGGGCGCGCCTTGGGTCGTCGAGAGCAGCTTAAGCGGCTGCCCGCGGGCGTTGACCTGCCAGGTCTGCAAGCCCGGTTCGCCGCGCAGGTCTTGGTCGTAGGTCAGCTCCAGGCCGGTCTTGCCAACCACGCGCTGCGCCTGGTCGCGCATGCGTTCGGCGATACGAAGTTGGTGGGCCAGCTCGTCGACGCGGTCGAGTTCGCTGTTCGGCGTGCGCCGTCGCGCGTTCGCCAGTTCGGCGGCCAGGCGGGCGATGCGCTCGTCGTCGAGGACGCGTTCGGCGGCCAGCTGGCTGGCGGAGATGGTCCCGACGTAGCCCAGCGCATGGGCGCCGAGCGGGCCGAAGGGGTAGCGGCGCACGGGCACCGCCTGGACCAGGACCGAGGGCAGCGCCCAGAGCCGTTCGCGGACGGTGGTCAGCGTCTGCGCGTCGGCATCCTCCACGACCACGACGGGCTGCAGGCGCGGCCGGTTCGGGTCGTCGATCTCGGCCTGCGCCGCCGCCACCTGCTCGGTCGGCAGGTTGAGCAACTCCGCGAGCTGCGCGAGCTGTTCGCTGGTCGTCGGCTGGGGCAGACCGACGGCGCTGGCCGCCTCGGCCGGGCCGGGGGCGAGCAGCCA
>DHNJ01000095.1 GCA_002409445.1 Armatimonadetes bacterium UBA5419
CTCGGCGCCGGCCGCGGCGACCTCGACCCAGGCGCGGCCAGCGACCGGCGTCGGCGTCAGGTTGTCCAGGCGCACGTCGAGGCTGACCGGTGCGGGCGCCGCGGCGGCTGCGGGGTTGCACGGCTCGAAGGTCAGCCGCGCGGCGAGCGGCGCGCCCATGGCCTCGCGCACGGCCGGGTAGACGACGTCGGCGAGCCGGGCGTGGCCGTACTCCAGCGGGTGGATGCCGAAGGGGAAGACGCCGCGCGAGTCGACGAGGTCCTGCTTCAGGGCGCGGTCGAAGTTGGCCAAGGGGACGTCCAGCTCGGCGGCGATGCGCGCGGCGGCGGTGGGAAAGGGCATGCCGAGGACGAGCTCGTGCATCGGCGGCGCGCAGAGCACCGGTCGGGCGCCGGCCGCGCGGCACATGGCGACCAAGTCGCGCAGGTTGGCCTCGTAGCGCGGCAGGTTCAGCAGACCGTCGCCGGTGCCCTTGTCGTTGCCGCCGAACTGCAGGACGACGACCTGCGGCTGGATCGCCTCGAGGTGCGCTTCGAGCCGCCAGAGGCCGCCGGTCGAGTCGCCGCCGGGCTGGCCATCGGCGACGACTTCGACCTGCGCGGCGGGCCAGCGCGCGGCGAGCATCTCCTGGAGCAGGGCGGGGTAGGCGTCGGCCTCGGGGCGGGTCATCTGCCAGCCGTCGGAGATGCTGTCACCGAGGCAGAGCACCTGCAGCGTGCCGTCGGCGTCGAGCCCGGCGAGCCAGGGCGGCGGTTCGGCGGCGGGCGCGCGGCCGGCCAGGAGGGAGAGGAGGTACAGGGTCGCCAGAGCTCGCCAAGTCGTCATGCTTCGGTCCATCAAGATCATGCTACCCTAGCCGGCGGTGCGCTGGCCAGATCCGGCCCGCGCAGCCGGACAAGGCAATGGCGAAACTACGCACGCATAGAGTACGGTTCGAGCCCGAGGGCCGGGAGGTCGAGGTTAGCCAGTGGACCCCGCTGGTCCGTGCCGCGGCGCTTGCCGGGCTGCCGATTGAGATGCCCTGCGGCGGCATGGGCCTCTGCGGCAAATGCCGGGTCACGCTGCTGGAGGGCGCGCAACGGCCGACCGGCGAGGAGCGGGCGCACATCTCGCCCGAGGACCTGGAACGCGGTGTGCGGCTGGCTTGCCGCCAGTCGGTGGACCGGCCAATGGTCGTCAGCCTGGCCGAGGCGCTGGCGCACGCCAGCAACCAGATCATGGTCGGCGGCCGGGCGCACGACGCCGAGTTGCGGCCGGACGCGCGCTTGGTCAACATCAACCTGCCGCCCGCGCCGATGGCCGACCACCGCGCGGACTGGCGACGAGTCTGCGAAGCGGTGGGCGAGGACCTGCGGCCGACCCTGGCCGCCTTGCGTGACCTGGGCGAGCAGCTGGCGGCCGAGCAAACCTCGCTCGCCGTGGTGGCCGTCGGTGACGAGGCGATCGCCGTGCGGCCCGGGCCGGTTGCGGAGCCGCCGCTGGGCGTGGCAGTGGACATCGGCACGACGACGGTCGTCGCCTACCTGCTGGATTTGACCACGGGCATCGAGCTGGCCCACGCCGCCGGCCTCAACCCGCAGGTGGTCCTCGGCGACGACGTGGTGACGCGGATCCAGGCCAGCGTGGCGACGCCCGAGGGCCTGCCGCGGCTGCGCGACGAGGTGCGCGGCGCGCTTGACGGGCTGATCCGCGACGCTTGCGCGCAGGTCGAGCGCGACCCGGCCGACGTGCTGCGGCTAACGGTCGTCGGCAACGCGACGATGGCCCACCTGTTCCTCGGTCTCAGCCCGCGCGGGCTCGGCCTGGCGCCGTTCGCGCCGCTGCTGCAGCGCGCGCTCACGGTCGAGGGCGCCGAGGTCGGCCTAACCGCCTGCCCTCGCGCGCGGGTGACGATGCTGCCAAACATCGGCGGGTTCCTCGGTAGCGACACGGTCGGCGCGATGCTGGCCGTGGGCCACGAGCCGAACGGGCCGACGCTGATCGTCGACATCGGGACCAACGGTGAGATGGTGCTCTGGCACGACGGCCAGTGGCTCGGCTGCTCGGCGGCGGCGGGGCCGGCCTTCGAGGGCGCGCGCATCAGCTGCGGCCTGCGCGGCTCGGCCGGCGCGATCTCGCGCGTCGACTGGACCAATGGTGAACCCCAGTTCACCACGATTGAGGACCATCCGCCGCGCGGCCTCTGCGGCTCAGGCCTGCTCGACCTGGTCGCGGTGCTGGTGCGGGCCGGCGTGATCGACATGACCGGGCGGCTGGAGGAGGTCGGCTCCGACGGCGCCGCCCTCAACGCGCGGCTCTCGGGCGAGGGGCGGGAGGCGCGCTGGCGGCTGGCCACGGCGGCCGAGTCGGCGACGGGCCAGGAGCTGAGCTTGACCGCGCGCGACGTGCGTGAGGTGCAGTTGGCCAAGGGCAGCTTGCGCGCGAGCATCGAGTCGCTGCTGGCGCGCGCGGGCCTTACGGCGGACCAACTGGACGCGGTATACTTGGCCGGCGGGTTCGGCAACTACCTGCGCATCGAGAGCGCCCAGGCCATCGGCTTACTGCCGCAGATGCCCCTGGAGCGCATCGAGGCGGTTGGCAACGCGGCGGGCGGCGGAGCCAAGTTGGCGCTCCTGTCGTCCGAGGAGATGGAGCGGGCGGCCCGCCTGGCGGCCGAGGTGGAGGTTGTCGACCTCGCGACCAATCCGATCTACCAGGAGCAACTCATCGAACAGATGATGTTCCCCGAGCCGGAGTGATCCATTGACCAAGCACTTACTGACCAGCCTCAGCCTCGCCTTGTTCGTGGGCACGATGGCTAACGCACAACCCCGCGCTGTCTGGGGCACGGACGGCCAGCTGGTCGTCTCGGTGCCCGGGCGCCAGCTGACGACCTCGTCGCCCGGTATGTTTGAGCCGGGCTGGGCGATGCGCTCGGCTGCGCCGGACCGCGACGCGACGAACCAGGGCAACCAGCGCACGCTGCGCGTGGCCAGCACGCCGCCGATCAACGTCATCGCCGACGCGCAGCCCGCGGGCGACGCCGTGGCCCTGAGCTACGAGTTCGCGCCGACCGGGCCGGTCGCGGTCAACAGCCTGCACGTCGCCTGGGACCTGGCCTTGGGCTACTGGGGCGGCGGCACCTGGACCGCCGATGCGCAGTCGGGCACGCTGCCGGTCGAACCCGGGGCGACGAGCCTGTTCAACGCGCCGGTCAGCGAGGTGTCGGTGACCTCGCCGGGCGGGCAGCAGCTGACCTGGACCTTCGCGCGGCCGACAACCGTGCTGATCCAGGACAACCGCCAGTGGGGCAATGCGACGGTGACCCTGCGCATGTCGGCCGTCGGCGGTGACGGCATTACCGTGACCGATCCTGTGTCGCTTGATGTGACCCTCACCGCCGAGGGCTTGGAGTTTGCCGTGGACCAACCTGTGACCTTGGCCGCCGGCCCCGAGTGGGTCGAACTCGATTCCGTGCTGGATACCGTGCCCGGCTCCGCCCTGGACTTCCGCCCGCTGGGGCTGCTCGATGGGCCTGCAGGCCAGTACGGCTGGCTGCGCGCGGTCGATGACCGGCTTGAGTTCGAGGGCCAGCCGGGCGTGCCGTTCCGCATGTACGGCGTCAACTTCTGCTTCTCCGCGCAGTACCCCGAGCCCGAGCTGGCCGACCTGATCGCCGACCGGCTGGCCATGGCCGGTTACAACTCGGTCCGCCTGCACCACTACGAGCGCGACCTGGTCGTCCTCGACCAGGAGACCTCGCTGACGCTGCGCGACGACCAGATCCAGCGGCTCGACTACTTCCTCAACGCGCTGATCGAGCGCGGCATCTACATCACCACCGACCTGTTCACCTCGCGGCCGATCCAGCCCGCCGAGACGGTCGAGGGCGGACGCGAGATGGACCGCTACAAGATGGCCGTGCTGGTCAGCGACGTCGCCCGCGACAACCTCAAGGCGTGGGCGCGGACCTTCCTCGGCCACGTCAACCCGCACCGCGGCGTGAGCTTGGCCCAGGACCCGGCGCTGTGCTCGCTGTCGCTGGTCAATGAAGGTGCCGCGGGCAACTTCCTCAGCCAGCTGGAGGGCGAGGTGCTGCGGCTGTTCACCGTGCGCTGGAACTCGTGGCTGGCGCAGCGCTACGCCAACCGCGCGGCGCTGGCTGGCGCCTGGGGCGACCAGCTCGCCGCCGGGGCCGACGCGGCGGCCGGCACGGTGCCGATGCCGCGCGACTTGCAGGGCGCCCGCGGCTCCGACCTGGCGCGCTTCCTGGCCGACGTGCACACCGAGTTCTACCAGGACATGAAGCAGTTCCTGCGCGACGACCTGGGCTGCGAGGCGATCCTCACCGATATCAACGCCTGGACCGAGAACTGGCCCAACCAGTGGCTGCGCAACCAGTTCGACTACGTCGACAACCACGCCTACTGGGATCACCCCTCGTTCCTGGAGAACCCGTGGAGCCTGCCCTCGCGCGGCTGGTCCGGCGGCGTGAGCGCGACGGCAAACGTCAGCCCGCTGCACCGCGACAAGGCGATCACGCAGCTGATCGACAAGCCGTTCGGCTTCTCCGAGTTCAACTACGCTAACCCCAACGTCTTCCGCGCGGAGAGCGGCCCGCTGACCGGCGCCTACGCCGCGCTGCAGGGCTGGGACGCGGTCTGGCGCTTCGCCTACAGCCACGGCATCCAGGCACTGCGCGAGCCGGCCGCCAGCAACTACTTCGACCTGGCGACCGATCCGTCGCTGATGGCTTCGGACCGCTTCGCGACCCTGCTGTTCATGCGCGATGTGCGTGAGGCCGAGAACACCGTCAGCGTCGCCGCGGACCCGGCGGCGGTGATGGGCGGCGGCGGCGGGCACGCGCTGGGCACCGGCGGGCTGAGCGCGCTGAGCCTCGTCTCGCGGGTCGGCAGCCTGCTGGCCGACCGGCCGGTCGGCGCGCGCGAGCTGCGGCTGAGCCACGACAACGTCGGCACCGCGGCCGAGGTCGTCGCCGAGTTGCGCCAGCGCGGCTGGCTGCCGGCGGACAATGGCACCGACCTCGACGCCTCGCGGTTCGTCAGCGACACGGGCGAGATCACGCTCGACTCGGCCGACGGGCTGCTGCTGATCGACACCGCGGGCACCGCCTGCATCTTCAGCGCGCAGGGCCTCGGCGGCCAGGCAGGCCCGTTGAGCGCCGGCCAGAGCAACGCCGCGATCGGCGTCTTCCTCGCCAGCCTCTCCGACCAGCCGATCGCCCAGGCCGACCGCCTGGTCCTCGCCCATGTGCCGGACGTGCAGGCCACTGGCCGGCGGTTCGCCGAGAGCGCGCAGCTGACGCTGCTCGAGTGGGGTCGTCTGCCGCTGCTGGTCCGCGATGTGACCACCGAGGTGCGCGTCGCGCTGGACCAGCCGGGCGACTACACCGTCTGGGCGCTGGGCCTCGATGGCGCGCGGCTGGGCACGGTGCAGGCGACGGTCGAGGGTGGCGAACTGGTCTTCACGGCGGCCTCGCGGCGCAACGACAAGGGCGTCATGTACTACGAGCTGACGCGTTGACCCTCAGCCCACGAGCCGGCTAAGCTAGGCTAGAGAACCACAGGAGGCTTCTGCATGAGCGCGATAACCTTGCCCACGCCGCCCGCCGGCGCCGCGCCGATCACCATGGACGGTGGCCTGCGCGTGCCCGACCAGCCGATCGTCCCGTTCATCATCGGTGACGGCATCGGCCCGGATATCTGGCGCGCGGCCCAGAACGTCTTCGACTCGGCCGTGGCCAAGGCCTACGGCGGTAAGCGCAAGATCGCTTGGGTCGAGGTCCTCGCTGGGCAGAAGGCCTTCGACCAGACGGGCACCTGGCTGCCCGAGGCGACAGTCGAGGCGTTCCGTACCTGGCTGGTGGGCATCAAGGGCCCGCTGACCACGCCGGTCGGCGGCGGCATCCGCTCGCTCAACGTGGCCCTGCGCCAGGAGCTCGACCTCTACGTCTGCCTGCGGCCCGTGCGCTGGTTTGAGGGTGTGCCCTCACCGGTCAAGCGGCCCGACCTGGTCGACATGGTCATCTTCCGCGAGAACACCGAAGACATCTACGCAGGCATCGAGTGGGCCGCCGGCACGCCCGAGGCCAAGCGCCTCCTCGAGTTCCTGCAGAACGAACTGGGCGTGGACAAGATCCGCTTCCCCGAGACCAGCGGCTTCGGCATCAAGCCCGTCAGCGAAGAGGGCAGCAAGCGGCTCATCGGCGCGGCCATCGACTATGCCCTGGCCGAGGGTCGCAAGAGCGTGACTCTGGTCCACAAGGGCAACATCATGAAGTACACGGAAGGCAGCTTCCGTGATTGGGGATATGAACTGGCGCGCGAAAAGTACGGCGCGGAGCCGCTCGATGGCGGTCCATGGCAACAGCTGCCGGGCGGCCTAGTCATCAAGGATCTGATCGCCGACATCAGCCTGCAGCAGGTGCTCACGCGCCCGAGCGACATCGACGTGATCGCTACGCTGAACCTCAACGGCGACTACCTCAGTGACGCACTGGCGGCGCAGGTCGGCGGCATCGGCATCGCGCCGGGCGGCAACATCAACTACGACACTGGCCACGCCGTCTTCGAGGCGACCCACGGCACAGCGCCGAAATACGCCAACCTGAACCAGGTCAACCCCGGCTCGGTAATCCTCTCGGGGGAGATGATGCTGCGCTACATGGGCTGGCCGGAGGCCGCCGACCGGATCATAAAGTCGCTGGAGTCGACGATCGCGGCCAAGCTGGTGACCTACGACTTCCATCGGTTCATGACCAACGCGACGCTGCTGTCGACGAGCGAGTTCGGCGAGGAGATGGTGCGCCGCATGTAGCCGGGCCGCGGCCCCGCGAGAAGGAGGCCGACGATGGCTTACCGGATGTGTGGATTGCTCGCGGTTGCGCTCGCGGCGAGCGCAACGGACGTGCCGGCGACCGAGGCGCTCTGGGGCGCGGTGGGCGGCCTCGCCGTGAGCCACGATGGCCAGACGTTGGCCACGAGCGTGCCGGCGACCCTCAGCCCGACCTGGCAGATGATCTCGCCGACCATCGACTACGACGCGCTGGTCGAGGGCACGGCCCGGCGCGTGACGCTGGCGACCGACCCGGCGGTGACCGTCACCGCCGAGGTCGCGGCGACGGCCGACGGCGTGCGGGCCGCGTACACGCTGACGCCGGCCGCGCCGCTGCCGGTCAATGCGGTGGTCATCTCCTGGACGCTGCCGTACGGAGTGTGGGCCGGTGGGGCGTGGACGGTCGACGATGAGGCGGGCGCCATCCCGGTCGAACGGGGTGGGGCCAGCGTGGCGAGCGGCATGGCCAGCGAGTTCACGCTGACGCCGCCGGGTGGGCCGACGCTGACCTGGCGCTTCGCCCAGCCGACTCAGGTGCTGCTCCAGGACAACCGGGAGTGGGCCAACGACACCTTCACCGTCCGGCTCTACGGCCTGTCCGGCACGGCGGTCAGCTTCGACCAGCCGGTCGAGATCACCTACGAACTGACCGCGAGCGACGGGCTGGACCTGGTCATCGACGGCCCGGTCACGCTGGCGGCCGGTGACGAGTGGGTGCCGATCACGCTGATCCAGGACACCCTGGCCGGTTCGGCGCTCGACTTCAGCCGGATGGGCCTGCAGGACGGGCCCGCCGGCGAGCACGGCTGGCTGCGCGCGGTAGGCGACCACTTCGAGTTCACCGACCAGCCGGGCCAGCCAGTGACGTTCTACGGCGTCAACCTGGTCGGCACCGCCAACTACCCCGAGCACGACCTGGCCGAGCGGCTGGCCGCGCGGTTCGCCGCCGCGGGCTACAACACGGTCCGCTTCCATCACCACGAGCGGCCGCTGGTTGAGCCGAACCAGCCGAACTCGCTCGGCCTGCGCGCCGACGTGCTCGATCGCTTCGACTACTTCGTCGACGCGCTGGCCCGCCACGGGGTGTACGTCACCCTCGACTTGTTCGTCTCGCGCCAGGTGATGGCCGACGAGACCGTGCCCGGCGGCCAGACGATGGACGGCTACAAGCAGGCCGTCATCGTCAGCGACCGCGCCCGCGACAACCTCAAGGAGTGGACCCGGCGCACGCTGACCCACGTCAACCCGTACCGTGCGGTCAGCCTGGCGCAGGACCCGGTGATGACCACGCTCGTGCTGGTCAACGAGGGCACGTCGAGCCGCTTCATCGGCCGCATCGAGGGCGAGGTGCGCGACCTGTACGAGGCGCGCTGGAACGAATGGCTGCTGGTGCGGTACGGTGATGCGGCGGGGTTGGCGGCGGCCTGGGACGATGCGGCGGCGGGCGACCCGGCGGCCGGCACGGTGCCGCTGCCGGGCTGGACCACCGGCCAGCGGATGTACGATCTGCACGTCTTCTTCGCGCAGCTGCACACCGAGTTCTACGAGGACATGGCCAGCTTCATCCGCGACGAGCTGGCTTGCCCGGTGTTGCTCTCCGACTGCAACGACGGTGGTGAGGTCTGGCCGCTGCAGCAGCTGCGGACCAACTTCGACTTCGTCGACAACCACGCCTACTGGGACCACCCGGTCTTCCTGCGCAACAGCTGGCAGCTGCCCTCGCGCGGTGGGTCGGGCGGGCTCAGTTCGGTCACCGAGCGCAGCCCGTTGCACCGCCGCCGCGCCGTCAGCCAGCTGCTCGACCGGCCATACACGTTCAGCGAGTTCAACTACAGCGTCCCGAACCAGTTCCGCGCCGAGGGCGGGCCGCTGACCGGCGCGTACGGCGCGTTGCAGGGCTGGGACGGCATCTGGCGCTTCGCCTACAGCCACAGCCGCGAGGCATTGGACCAGACGCGGGTCAGCAGCTACTTCGACCTCGCCTCCGACCCGGCCGCACAGGCCGCGGACCGGTTCGCCGTGCTGCTCTTCCGCCGCGACGCCGCACCCGCGCGGCACACGGTCGCGCTGCGGGCGACGCCGGAGGCGGTGCTGGGCACGGACGGGCCGGCGGTGCCGCTCGACACGGTGGGCCGCGTCAGCCTGCTCAGCCGGCTGGGCACGCGCATCGGCGCGGCCGCGGACGGCGAGCTGACGATCGACGTGCTGGAGGCGGACGACCCGCTGGCGGCGACCGACGAGTCGGCGGTGATCGCGGCGATGGCCGAACGCGGCTGGCTCGACGGCAACGGGACCGATGCCGGCGCCGGTGTGTACGTCAGCGACACGGACCAGTTGCGCCTCGATTCGGGCGCTGGGATGTTCACCGTCGACACGCCTGGCACCGCCTGCGTCTTCAGCGCCCGGGGCACCGCGGCGGACGCGGGCGCGGTGCTGAGCATCGGCGCGACCGACGGGCCGATCGGCGTCTTCGTTGCCAGCCTGGACGACACCCCGCTGGCTGCGGCGCCGCGCCTGCTGCTGGCGCACCTGCCCGACGTGCAGGCGACGGGCCGCGTCTTCGGCGAGCGCGCGCGGCAGACCGTGCTGGACTGGGGCCAGCCACCACTCCTGGTGCGCGCCTTGACGACGGAAGTGCGCCTGGCGCTGGACGAGCCGGCGGCCTACACGGTCTACCCGCTGGCCCTCGACGGGTCGCGCGGCGCGGCGCTGGCCAGCCGGGTCGAAGACGGCCGACTCGTCTTCGAGGCGACCTCGCGCGGGGCGACGGGCGGCCAGTTCTACTACGAGATCGTGCGCTGATTCGGGGCGAAGGTGCCACGGCTCATGGCAACCTAACAGTCGGCGGGTTAGACTGGGCCGCGAGGAGACGGCCTATGCGTTGCCAGCGGCGCGCCTTCACCCTGATCGAACTGCTTGTGGTGATCGCCATCATCGCGATCCTCGCGGCCATCCTGTTCCCCGTGTTTGCCAAGGCGCGCGAGAAGGCCCGGGCCATCAGTTGCTTGAGCCAGGGTAAGCAACTGGGCCTAGCGCTGGCGATGTACGTCAGCGATTACGAGGTCTACCCGATGATGTCGGACCCGGAAGGCGTGCCGGTGCGCTTCAAGTGGCCCGACCGGCTGCATCCGTACGTGAAGAGCGTGCCGATGTTCTCCTGCCCGAACTCCCCGCGCGACCTGGTCAAGAGCTTCACGATCATCTCCGGCGCGACGTTCGGCGGCATGGGCTACAACTACCAGTATCTGGGCAACAGCCGCTTCCCCTGGGCCGCGGCCGACGCGACGATTGAGGTCCCGGCGCAGACCGTGGCCTTCACCGACACGCGCGGTGTACGGCGCGATGACGGCAGCGTCGGCGCGGGCGAGTACGTGGTCGACCCGCCCTGGCCCTCGCAGCGGGGCAGTGGCAAGCCTAGCGGCTACTACGGCGACGGCAGCGAGGGTGGTAGCGGACCGCAGGGCAACCGCAGCTGGCCCGATGACCGGCATGTGGGCCAGGTCATGGTCATCTTCGCCGATGGCCACGGCAAGGCGATGATGCTGTCGCAGCTCGACGACTTCGACCGCGACGGCACGCCGGACAACGGGTGGTGGAACGGTCTAGCCGACGCCGAGCGCCGCTAGCCAGGCTGACCAAGATCGACGCGGGGCGGTCCCTGGTGCGACCGCCCCGCGGCAGTTGGGGTACCGGCGCTAGGCTCAGAGCTCCTTGATCCGGATGTTGCGGAACGAGAGTTCGTCACCGTGGCCCAGGAAGCCAAGGTGGCCGCTCGCGTTCTTCAGGCCGGGGTGCTCGTTGAGGATGTTCTCGTCGGTGATGTCGGCCAGGTCGGCATCGACCGCGACTTCGCCGTTGACGATGACCTTGATCTTGGTCCCGTCGGCGATGACTTCCTCCGTGTTCCATTCGCCCGCCGGCTTGAGCAGGTCACGCCGCGCGGCGACAACGCCGTAGATGCTCCCGTGCGCCTGCCAGGGCTGGATGTTCTCGTACATCTCGTGGCGGTCATCGAGGATCTGGATTTCCATGCCCGCGTAGGCGGGGTTACCGCTGGCCGGGGTACGGATGCCCAGGCCGTTGTTAGCGCCGGGGGTCAGGCGGAAGTCGAAGATGAGATGGAAGTTGCCGTACTCCTTAGCCGTGAGCAGGTTGCCGCCCTGGCCGCGGATGCAGGTCATGACCATCTCTTCGTCGACGACGTAGCCGTTCGTGCTGCCAATCCAACCGCTGGCCACGAGGTCGCGGTCGTACAGCAGGCTGACGAAGCCATCGGCGTCGGGCGGCGGCGGGTCGAGGACGACCGGCGTTGCCGGCACCGGGTCGGCGGCCGGGCCGCTGCCCGCGGCGAAGACGCGGAACTCGGTGACGTGCGAGTAGGGGTTGGCGCTGTTGCGCACGACCACCAGCCGCACCCAGCGCGCCTCAACCGCGTCGAACTTGTCGACGAAGCCTTCCGGCCGCGACTCGATGGTGTTGTCCTCGCGGCTGGCGACGGTGGTCCACTCGTTGCCGTCCTGGCTAACCTCCACGCGCCAGGCGTAGTGCCGACCATCCCCGTAGAAGAAGAAGGTCTGCGTGGTGTCAATGCGCTCGGGCACGCCCAGGTCGACGGTCAGGGTCGCCGGTGTGCCATGGGCATGCCAGCCGACGCCCGGGTTGTCGACCAGGCCGTCCACGGCGCCCTCGGGCGCGTTGGTGCCCTCCTGCTCGGGGGTGCCAGTGACCGGCTTGCCCTCGGCGAGGTTGCCCGTGGCCCCGCTGCCCGAGCCACCGTAGACCTCGAATTCGACGACGTGCATCGAGGGGTTGGCGCTGTTGTGCAGCATGTTCAACCGCACGAACTGCGCGTCCACCGGCTCGAAGGTGACCTCGTCGCCCGCGGGCGTCGAGGGGGTGGTGTTGGCGCTGCGGTCGACGACCTGGGACCAGTTGCGGTTGTCCAGGCTGACCTCGACGGTGTACTGGTAGTAGCGATCGCCGACCCAGTAGGTGTAGAGCACGGTGCGCGAGATGCGCTGCACTTCACCTAGGTTGACCGTCAGGCTGGCGGCGCCATCGGCCCACCAGCCGAAGCCCGGGTCGTCCTTCTGCCCGTCGACGGCGAACTCGGGGACGTTGCCGCCCTCGTGGTCGCCGCTCTCGAAGACGTCGGCGTTGAGGGCGAGGTTTGTGCCGCCGCCGACGGCGCCGCCGCCCGCGAGCAGGCCGCGCAGCCGCGTGGCCAGAGCCTGGTCGGTGGTGACGTCGGCGGCCTGGGCGATGGCGGTGCGGTTGGCCTCGGTCAGGACCGGGCGCGGGCCCTTGGTCACCGCGGCGGCCAGGGCGGCAGCAGCGGCGTCAGCCAGGGGCGGGTCGCCCAGGAGGATGTCCAGCGCGCGCCAGGCGCCCGCGCCACCGACCCAGCCGAGCCGGCCGATGAGGCGGC
>DHNJ01000050.1 GCA_002409445.1 Armatimonadetes bacterium UBA5419
GGGGACCGCCGGCGCCTCGCCGGCATCGCTCATATCCTACTTCGGCCTCCGCTAGGCGGCGGCCGAGTCTAAGGTCGCGGGCTGGCAGCCCGCGCCACATGGCAGGACGTGCCCGTGCTTGATGGCGCTTACCCCCACCCGGTGTACCATGGCCAGAGGGAGTTCGACGTTGCGCATCTATCCAGCCATTGACCTGTCCGCGGGGCAGGTGGTGCGGTTGCATCGGGGGGAGATGGCGGCGAAGACGGTTTACTCGGACGACCCGGCGGCGTTTGCCGGGGCGTGGGCCGAGGCGGGGGCTGATTTCCTGCACATCGTGGACCTCGACGGGTCGTTCGCGGGGCGGCCGGAGAACTTGCCAGCGGTGCGGGCGATCCTCGCGGCGACGGCGCTGCCGGTGCAGATCGGTGGTGGGATCCGCGACTTGGCGACGATCGAGACCTACCTCGAGGCCGGCGTGGCGCGGGTCATTCTGGGCACCTCGGCCGTCCGCGACCGGGCGTTTGTCGAGGCGGCGCTGGCGACCTACGGTCCGCACGTGGTGATCGACATCGGCGCGCGCGATGGGCGGGTCGCGGTGCAGGGCTGGGCGGAGGCGACGGACCTCGACGCGCTGGAGTTCGCGCGCCAGATGGAGGACGCCGGCGCGCTGCGGTTCGTCTTCACCGACGTGGCCTCCGACGGCGCGCTGCAGGGGCCGAACGTCGCCGCGCAACGGGCCATGGCCGAGACGCTGACCGCGCCGCTGATCGCCTCGGGCGGCGTGGCGGTGCTGGACGACGTGCGTGCGCTGGCCGCGCTCGCGCCGCTGGGGGTCGAGGGTGTGATCATCGGCCGCGCGCTGTACGAGGGCACGATCGACCTGGCCGCCGCGCTGGCCGTCGCCGCGGAGGCCTAGGGCAGCGTCTGGCCTAGCGCCTCCAGCGCCGCCAGCGCCTGCCGCAGCTTCTCGCGGGCCGCCTCGGCCGCCTGCCAGTCGCCCGCGCGGACCTGCTCGTCCCACTCGGCGAAGGCCGCCTGCGCCGCCTCGACCTCGGCCCGCGTGCCCGCGGTCGGCGCGGGGATCAGCGGCGGCGTGTCGGCCGGCGTCGGCGGCGTGACCACCGGTGTGGGTGGCGCCGCCATCACCTCCGGCCCGAACAGCTGTTGCAGCGCGTCGGCGAAGGTCTCGCCGAGCACCACGCGCTGATCGTGGACGACGACCACCCGCTTGAGCTCTGGCAGGCCCTTCTGCTCCGCCTCCAGGTATAGCGGCTGGACGTACAGCAGCGTCTCGGCCACCGGCACCACCAGCAGATGCCCGCGGACGACGCGGCTGCCGCCCTTGTCCCAGAGGGTCAGCAGCGCGCTGATCGTCTCGTCCTGGTCGATCAGCGCCTCGACCTGCAGCGGCCCGTAGGTCGTGTGGTCCTTGGGCAGGCGGTAGGCCCGCAGTTCCCCGTAGCGGTCGCCGTCGCAGAGGCCGACCAGATAGGCGATGAGGTTGTCGCGCGGCGAGCGGTCGCGCGCGGAGAACGGGGTGTAGGCGTTGAGCAGCATGAACTGCTCGTCGCCCTCGCCCGGCAGGCTCATCATGATGTAGTACGGGTCCATCGGCGCGTAGGCGTCGGGCTGCTGCACGCCGGCGCGGCCCGGTTTGGCGCGCTGCTCGGCGCTGGCGCGGTCCCAACGGCGGGCCGTGGCCCAGAGGTCCTCGGCGGCGTAGAACTGCCGCGGGTCGGTCATGTGGTAGCGCTGGTACAAGTCGGCCTGCGAGCGGAAGAGCAGCTGCGGGTAGCGGAAGTGCGCGCGCAGCTCGGCCGGCGCCTGCGTGGCGGGCTTGAGCATGCCCGGATAGAGCCGGTCGAAGGTCCGGCAGAGCGGGTCCTGCTCGTCGACGACCCACAGGTCGATCGTCCCGTCATAGGCGTCGACAACGGCCTTGACCGGGTTGCGCAGGTAGTTCCAGGTCGGCGTCACGCGCCAGCCGCGCGGCGTGATCACGCGCTCCAGATGCATCTCGGCGTACGGATAGCTGCGGCTCATCGTGTAGCCTTCGCAGATCCACTTGATCCGCCCGTCGATGACCACCGGGTACGGTGAGGTGTCCCAGACCAGGTACGGCGCCGCCTTCTTCACCCGGCGGGTGATCTGGCGGTACATCAGCAGCTTGCTGTCGGGGCCGGTGAAGCTGGTCATGACCAGCTCGATGCTGTGGAAGCGCAGGCCGAACAGCAGCCGCCGCCAGAAGCTGGGTATGGGCACGCCCGCCTCGCCAGTGTAGCGGTAGCGCCGCTGGACCTCGCGGTCGCCGACGGTCTCGGGGAAGTCGAACTCGTCGCGGCTGCCGCCGACCAGGACGTAGTCGGTCGGCGCGGGCTCGGCGGTGTCGTTCAGCCGCCGGCGCCAGCGCTCGGCGATCTCATCGGCGGAGGGCCCCGCCTGCGTCGGCGTGCCGGGCAGCGCGCGCGGGCCGTCCTCCTCGGCGCCGGGCATCAGGATCACCTCGCCAAAGTAGATCCGCGGCTCGTCGATACGCAGCTCGGGCGTGCCGGTGGGCGGCAGGTCGCGGAGGATGAACTCCGGCTGCCCGTCGGCCGCGGCGCCATACGCCAGGCAGGCGACCAGGCCGTAGCCGTGGGTGTACTCGAGGTGCTGGTTGAGCCAGGAGCGCGCCTTGACATCGAGCTGCGCCGCGTTCATCTCGCGCGCGGCGAGCAGCACCTGCCGCATCCGCCCGTCGAGCACGTAGCGGTCGCTGTCGACGTCGATGATGTCGTAGTACTGGCGGATCTCCTGCAGCTGCTTGAACGTGCGCAGCAGCGGCCGGTGGTCCCAGACGCGGACGTTGTCGAGCGTGTCGCGGTGCGCGGCGAGCTGCGCCGCGGCCGGCCGCCCGCTGGCCTGCGCGTCCTCGGTGCGCACGTCGTCCAGGCGGAAGGCCTGCCGCGTGCCGGCGATCGCCCGCTCGAGGTACGGCAGTTCGCGGTCCAGCTCGTTGGGCCGGACGATGACGCGCTGCGCGATGGACGGCACCAGCCCGCCGCCGACCGCCTGCACGACGACCAGCGCACCGATCG
>DHNJ01000084.1:0-2181 GCA_002409445.1 Armatimonadetes bacterium UBA5419
GCCGACGTCGGCGATGCGCAGCGGCGGCCCGCCGAGCCAGGCGGTCAGCGGCGGCAGCTCGCGCGCCAGCCGCGCCGGCCAATCGACAAACCGGTCGTAGACCGCGGCCAGCTGGTCGTACATCCGCGTGCGTTCAGCGTCACTCATAGGAAGCTCCGGGCCACCCAGATCACGACGGCCACCGTCAGCGCCGAGAGCGCGGTGACGACGACCACCGTCTGCGCGGCAAAGTCAGGTTCATTGTCGTACTCGATGGCCAAAAGGGCACCATTGACCGCCGAGGGGAAGCTGCTAGTGATCAGCAGATGCTGCGCAAGCAGGCCGTTCCAGCCCAGCAGCTTGAGCAGGATGAAGGCGATCGTCGGCGCGAGGACCAGCCGGATGCCGGCCGCCGCGGCGACCGGGCCCAGCTGGCGGCTCCAGGTCACCATGCCGAGCTGCGCGCCGAGCGTCAGCAGCGCGATCGGCACCATGCCGTCGGCGACCAGGACCACCGCCTGGTCGATCGGCCCGGGCAGCCGCCAACCGGTCAGCTGCAGCGCGAGGCCGGCGCCGATCGCGTAGAGGAACGGCATCCGCAGGTACTGCCGCAGCGCGCCGCCGACGCCGAGGTGCGGGCCGGCGATGATCACCTGGCCGAGGCTGAAGGTGGTGATGTTCTGCCAGGCGAGGACGACCGTCTGCAGCGCCAGCGCCGGCGAGGCCGCGCCGAAGGCCAGCTCGACCACGGGCAGGCCGTAGTTGCCGCTGTTGATGAAGATCGTCGAGCAGGTGAAGGCGGCGGTCAGCGACTGCGTGTACCCGCGGAACCGGCACCAGGCCCAGGTCAGGCCCCAGGTGATGCCCATCATCGTCGCGACGAAGAGGAAGACGCGGGCCAGGTCGCCCAGCGGGACATCGGCCTTCGCCAGGCGGTCGAAGATCAGCGCGGGGACGAAGATCCACAGGTTGAGCCGGGTCATCGTCTTGACGTCGAGCCCGATTCCGCGCTGCACGGCCCAGCCAAGCCCGACGATCAGGAAGACGGGCAGCAAGCATTGTGCGAAGATGTCGGTCAGCGCCGAAAAGAAGCCCATGGCGGCGCAACAATAGCACGGAGGCCGCCCGATGCAACTCACCCACCGCCGCCTAACCCTCAACTACCGCCACGCCTTCGGCATCTCCCGCGGCAGCGCTACGCAGACCACCTCCGTCCTGGTCGAGCTGCGCGCGGGCGACCTGGTCGGCCTGGGCGAGGCGATCCCCTTCCGCTTCCTCGGCTGGCCGATCGAGCTGGTCGAGGACGCCCTGGACGGCCTAGCCCGCCGCCTGGCGCCGCTCGACCTGCAGCCGCCGCTGAGCCTGGCCGAGACGCTGCGCGCCGCCGAGGGCGAGGTGCGGCCGGCGCTCGGCGCGGTCAGTTCCGCCCTCTGGGACCTCTGGGGCCAGCACCTGGGCCAACCCGTCTGGCGCCTGCTCGGCCTCGATGCTGCCGCCGCCGGCCAGACCTGCATGACCATCGGCCTGGCCGACCACGAGACGATGCTGGCCAAGGCCGACGAGGCGGCCGAGTTCCCGATCCTCAAGGTCAAGTGCGGCGGCCCGCAGGACCTGGCCACCGTCCGCGCCCTGGCCGAACGCACGGGCAAGCGGATGTGGGTCGACGCCAACGGCGGCTGGGAGGTCGAACAGGCGGCCGACCTGGCCGGCGAGCTGGCGGGGCTCGGCGTCGAGATGATCGAGCAGCCGGTGGTCTCCGGCGACGGTGACGCCGAGCGGCTGGCGGCGGTGCGCGCAGTCAGCCCGGTGCCGATCGTCGCCGACGAGAGCTGCGCGGGGCCGGCGGATGTGGCGCGGCTGGCCGGCTGCGTCGACGGCGTGAACCTCAAGCTGGACAAGATCGGCGGCATCAGCGCCGGCCTGCTGGCTACCGGCGCCGCGCGTTGCGCCGGACTCGGCGTCATGTACGGCGGCTTCGGCAGCAGCTCCGTGTCCATCACCGCGACCGCCCAGCTGGCCCCACTGGCCGACTGGTGCGACCTCGACGGCGCCCTCCTGACTGCCGACGACCCCTACCAGGGCGTGGAGCTGGCCGGCGGCCAGATCGCCCTGTCCGCGGCACCGGGGCTAGGGCTGCGGCTGCGGTGACGCGGGCGGCGGTGAAAGTGAGTTGCGCCGCTGCTCGTAGCGCCGGCGCCCTCG
>DHNJ01000084.1:2476-2597 GCA_002409445.1 Armatimonadetes bacterium UBA5419
CTTGGCCGGCGCTCCTTTGGGTGGGCCGTCGTCGCTGGCGGTGTGCCGCGCCGTTGCGGCCGAACCGGCGGTGGTACAACGTGGGCGGTGTATACTGCTTGGCGGCACAGGAGCTCCCCGC
>DHNJ01000115.1:0-190 GCA_002409445.1 Armatimonadetes bacterium UBA5419
CCGCCCACGCCTCCGCCACGGCCTCCGTGAACGGCGAAGCCACAGCCAGATTGGCCCACACAAGCATCATCATCAAAGCATGAAAGAGTTTCATGCTCAGAGCATAGCCGATCGGCGGTACCCGTCGCTACTCCCAGGACAACGGAGCCGCGCGCAGCCACGGACCACAAGGTTGTACCGCCGCCGCTTC
>DHNJ01000115.1:349-5974 GCA_002409445.1 Armatimonadetes bacterium UBA5419
GCCGCCGCTTCGGCGGCAGCGCCCCGGCACACCCTGCACCGAAGCCGGCCACCCAAGGGACCGCTGCCAGAGGTGATCGGGTAAGCGAAGCGACGCCGCGGCGCTACCGCCCAGGCCTGGGTATACTAGACTGAAGTAGGGGAAGGAGCGGCCGATGGGTGCGCCAGTGGTGGAAGAGTTTGAGCGCTTCATCAAGAAGCAGACGGAAGCGCGGCGACAGGACTGGGACGCCCGCCAGCGCTTCTGGCTGGAGGCTGTCCGCCAGCTCTACGCCGACGTGCGATCCTGGCTCCAGAGCCACGTTGACGCGCAGGCCATGGAGTGCGTAGAGGTGCCCCGCACGCTGGTTGAGACCGACCTCGGGCGGTACGAGGTACCCGCGTTGGAGATCAGTGGTCCCGGGTTCCGCGCGAGTCTGGAGCCGGTCGGCATCAAGGTCCGTGATGCCCTCGGACGCGTGGACCTCGACGGCTTGATGGGCTCGGTGCGGCTGCTCTTGGTACCCGCGGACCGCGAGGCCGCGCCGCATTCCCGACGCAGAATCGATGACCCACCCGCGCTCGATACCAGCGCCTGCTTCAAGATCGTGACGGAGGCGCCGCAGTTCCGCTACCTGGAGCTGACCAAGGAGCGCTTCCTGGCCGCCCTCCTCTACGTCGTCGGTGCGCGCGCCGAGCTCCAGGAGGAATGACACACGAGCACCCATATCCAGGACGGCACACGTACCCCGCCGAGCTTCAGACACCGTCCCGCATCGGTGAGTTCTACTGGCTGACGAGGCAGGCCCTTCGGTTCTACCTCTCGGACGGTCGGGCCTCCGATGCCGATCCGCCGGCAGCGAGCGGTGCCGGCGTGCAGGTCGCGCCGGGTGACCACGAAACGAGCCCCGACGGCTATCTCCGCGAGCTCGACCATGTGATGTCCCTGGCGCTACTCGCCGCGGTGGAGGGAGCCCTGCGCGCGGACTACGGATCCAAGCGGGCCTCCCTGCGCAAGATCCTCGCACGGTACAGCGAGGCCGGCGACGAGCCCTGCCGTGAGGCCATCGCGCGGTACGAGCGCGTCCTTGGCTACCGCGACTACCTAGCCCACGGACGTTGGCATGCGCAGTCCGTAGACCGGCACTACGGCTTCGACATCGTCTACGAGATCGCCGCGGAGGTCTTTGGCAGCGTCCTCGGCCGGCAGGCCTAGGCCCCGGGCGGCGCCCCCTCGCACCGCCCAGGGCCCAGCCGCGCGCTAGCCCTAGACCCGCCCCGCCACCTTCTTCAGCAGCGCCAGGCTCCGGCGCAGGCCTTCCTGCTGGAGTTCGGGGGTCTGCCAGAAGTGGTGGTCTTCGAGTTCGACGCTGATCCGGCCTTCGTACTTGGCGTCGGCCAGGCGGTCGGCGACGTACTGCCAGTCGACGATGCCCTCGCCGGGGATGGTGTAGCGCCAGGCGCGGTCGCCGCAGACGTACATGCCGCCGAACGACGAGTCCAGGTTGCCGCAGAGGTAGCGCTCCTCGCGGTTGAAAACCGTGTCCTTGCCGTGGGCGTGGCGCACGCGGCAGCCGAACTCGGCGAGGAACCGCTTGTAGCAGACGCCCAGGCGCACCAGGTGCGACGGGTCGAAGCAGATGCCGATCGCCGCCGATGGGGTGTCGGCGAAGATGCGGCGCAGCGTCTCCGGCGTGCAGCCGAGCGCCGGATACTGCGGGCCGCCGCCCGGCCAGCCCTCGATCGCCAGGCTCAGCCCGTTGGCCTCGAGCCGCTCCGCCAGCTGCGGCAGCGTGCGCGCGGCGATGTCGGCCGACTTCGACCGCGGCTGCGCCTGGTCCGGCGGCAGGAGCACGGTGAACATCGCCTTCGCGCCGATCTCCGCGGCCGCCGGCAGCTCCCGCCGCCAGACCTCGAGCGCCTCGGCCAGCGCCGACTCGTCCTCGTTCAACAGCGCGTTCTTCGGGTTCGGCAGGTCGACCGAGCCGACCTCCAGCCCGTTGTCGGCCAGGATCTTCGCCTGCTCGGCGTCCGCCCGGCCCAGGTCAACGTGGTCGAAGCCCGCCTCCTTGACCCACGCACAGAACGCCTCGAAACCCATCTCCCGCACCAACGGCGGCTGTCGCAAACCGATCTTCATGACCTACTCCTCCGCACTCGGCGGGCAGGTTCGGCACCCGCCCGCCCACTCCTGCCACGGCGCGCGTCAGCGCGCCGCAGCGCGCACCTCGAGCGTCTGGCCCGCGTTCAGCGTGACCGCCTCGGCCAACGCCACGCCGAGCCGCCCGCCGCCCACGTTCGCCGTCGCCGGCAGCTGCCGCCCGTCGAGCCAGACCGTCGCCCCGGTCACCCCCGCGGGCACCTGGAAGGCCAGCTCGCGCAGCCGCAGCGTGCCGAAAGCCAGCGTCAGCCGGTCGGTCTGGCTCGCCTCGTCCGCGCGCGTCTGCTCGAACGTGCCCCAGCCCTCGGCCGTCGTGAACGCCGCGCGGAACGCCTCCGGCGTCAGCTGCGGGTCGAACGCAATCCGCCCCTCCGGCCCGTGGTAGTCGAAGCCACAGAGTGCCGTGTACACGCCCCACGAGGCCAGCGCCCGCGCGTAGTGGTCGCCGCACTCGATCTCGTTGTACGGGTTGCGGCGGTCCGGCGCGTAGCGGTCGTGGACCGCGCGGCAGATCGTCAGCGCCTCGTCCAGCAGCCCCTCCCAGACCATGCCGCCCGCGACCTGGTACTCGATCCCGGTCCAGACCTCGTCGCGGTAGCGCACGCCGTCGTTCTCCAGGTGGCGGCTGATCGGCCAGGTGCAGATGAACAGCCCCGGCTCGCCCGGCCAGATGAACCAGCGCTCGGGCGGATGGGCCACGTTCTGCGGGCCGATATCCGGCGCGAAGTTGTACTTCCAGACCGCCTCCAGCGCCGACCGCACCGCCTCTGCCGGGTACAAGTAGCCCAGCCCGACGTGGTGCGCCCAGCCCTGGCCGAACATCTGGTCCGCCAGGCAGCCCTCGGCGTACTGCCAGCTCGGGTGCTGGCCGAGGTCGACCTCCTGGATGAAGTACTCGCCGTTGTACAGCCGCTCCATCGTTAGCTCGCGACCGCTGCGGACAATCGCCGCGCAACGGCTGGCGAAGGCCGTGTCGCCGACCGCCCGCGCCATCCGCTCGCCCGCGCGGCAGGCCGCCAGGTACAGCGCGCCGACGAACGTGTTCGGCCCCTCGAAGTTGATGTCGTAGGTGTTGTGCTGGCTGTCCTCGATCAGCCCGTTGTCGTTGCCATCGCGGCCAATCGAGAACTCGAGGACCTTCTTGATCCGCGGCCAGTGCCGCTTCAGCCAGCTGTCATCCGCCGAGAGCAGGTAGTCGCGGTAGGCCTTGAGCACCGTCCCCGCCTGGCCGTCCGCCGCGTAGCCCGCGTGGCTGCCGCGGAACTGGACCAGGCCGGTCTCCGGGTCGAACGCCTCGCCCAGATCCTGTCGCTCACGGACCAGCCGCTCCATGCCGGGGAACAGCCGCGCCTGCGCGTGCGCGTAGTTCCAGACGTGGGTGCAGGTCCCGTCGCAGCAGTTGACGCCCTCCCAGGCCCAGAACCGGCCGTCGTGGAACCAGCGGCAGGTGCCCGAGGAGAGGTTGGCCAGCGGCGCGTGCAGCCGGTCCAGCAGCCACCAGGGCAGCGTCGAGTCGTAGTAGGTGTCGCGCCACAGCTTGGTCTCGGCGGCCAGCCGCGGCAGGTCGTCGAAGACGTGGTGGGCGACGGCCGCCGCGTCGGCGAAGCGCGCCGCGTACCAGTGCCCGCGGCCGCCGGTCCAGTCGGGCGCGTTCGGGAAGTACCAGGCCAGCACGTAGCGGAACGTGTGCTTCGCCCCGGGCGCCAGCTCGACCGCCGTGCTGCGCAGGCCCGCCGCGCGCCGCTCGTCCAGCCCGTAGCGCGCGCCTGCGCCGCCGACTAGCTCGAGCGGCAGCTCCAGCCCGTCGCCCGCGCCCAACGGCTCCGCGGCGCCCTCGGCCATCAGCGTCAGCGTGCCCGCGTCGTCCCACTCGGCGAACGGCGGGAAGCCGCTGCGCGCGACATCGGCCAGCTCGAACGAGTCGGCGTTGATGTGCCCCCACGGCCCCGACGCCTCGTCGACGCAGACGATCGTCGCCGTCCGCCCGGCCAGGTCGCGCACGTCCCAGGTGTGCGGCTCGAGCAGCTCGTTATTGCGGCCGGTCGCCGTGCGCACGACCTCACCGTCGACGACCAGGTTGACACAGGTCCGCCCAGCCATCGCGCCACCACCAACCAGGAAGTTGAGGAAGTCGCGGTTGACCGTGAACTCGGGCGAGGTCAGCCGGCCCTGCGGGTCGTCCCCGCCGACAAAGCTGTTGACCAGACCCGCGCCGTCGAACCCGCTGACCGGCTGCTGGTTCGGCAGCGTGCCTTTCGCCGGCCCGGTGCCAAACGCCTCGCCCTCGGCCACCCACGGGTCCCAGGTCGGGCCCTCAAAATCGCCCAGCATGATCGCCGGCCGTGGCGCGGCGGCCACCGGCGGCTCGACCTCCACCCCGTCGTGGACCACCACGCCGCGCCCGCGTTGGGTGGCCACGGTGGTCAGGCGCGCGCCAGCCGTCGGCTGCCTCGGGCCGCTGTTCAGCCCGACCGCGTTCTCCAGCCAGCCGGCCAGCTCGACGACCACCGGCTCGTCCGCGGTGTTCTCGACCTCGAACTCGAAGACCGTCGCCGGCAGGTTGCTGTCGTTCTCGCGCAGCGGGATCCACGGCGTGAACGCGGTCAGCTCGACGCGCACCGGCAGGCCCCAATCGAAGTAGCGCACGCGGCCGATCGGGTACTCCCCGCGGAAGCTGACGCCGCCGAAGCCCTGCCGGTCCAAGCTGCGCCAGAGCCGCTCACCGCCGACGCTCACGCCCAGCGCGAAGCCGCTGGCGACCTCCGGCTGGCTGCCCGTGGGCCGGTTGAAGATGCGCCAGGCACCCAGCGACCCGTCGCCGTGCAGGTACAGCTGCCCGCAGCCGATCCCGCCGACGGGCATGCCGATGCGCTCGAGGTCGGCGCCGCGGTACCAGGCCGGCTGACCCTTGGCCCGCAGGCCATCGAGCCAAGCACGGTCCAGGCCCTTCTCGACCGGGACCATATGGTTGTCGGGCGGCAGACCCGGTTGGGTCCAGGCGGGGCGGCTGACCGCCAGTGCGGCCAGGGGCACAAGACCGGCGGTCGTGCCCAGGAAACGGCGGCGCGTGGGCTCGGGCGACATCGGCAGACTCCTTCGCCCGCGCGCTTCGCCCACCGCGCGCGGACTCCTGCCGCGCGGCTAATCCGCCGCGTTCGGCCGCACGTTGTTCTCCAGGCCGGCGTCGGCATCGCCCTGGTCGGCCTGCGAAGTGACGATGTCGCGGTAGATGTCGCTGCTGGCCAGCAGCTCGGTATGCGTGCCCAGCGCCGCCGCGCGGCCCTCGGAGAGCACCAGCACACGGTCGGCCGCGCGGATCGCGCCCAGCCGCTGGGCCACGATGAGCTTGGTGCAGGGGTGCTCCCAGGCCGCCAGCGCCGCCAGCAGCCGCGCCTCGGTACCCGCGTCGAGCGCGCTGGTGCAGTCGTCGAGGATCAGCACCGCCGGCCGGCAGCAGACCGCGCGGGCGATCGCCAGGCGCTGGCG
>DHNJ01000115.1:6108-12970 GCA_002409445.1 Armatimonadetes bacterium UBA5419
GCTGGCGCTGGCCGCCCGAGAGGTTGTGCCCGCCCGCCTCCAGCCGCGTGTCGAAGCCGTCCGGCCGCCCCTCGATGAACCGCTCGGCCTGCGCCAGGCGGGCCGCCGCGCGGACCTCCTCGTCGGTCGCCTCGGGCCGGCCGAAGCGGATGCTGTCGGCGATCGAGCGGCTGAACAGGCTCGGCACCTGCGGCACGATCGCCACCGCCTCGCGCAAAGCGGCCAGCGGCCATTCGCGCACGTCCAGCCCGTCGAGCCGAATCTGCCCCTCGGTGACCTCATACAGCCGCGGCAGCAGGTTGACTAGAGTCGACTTGCCCGAGCCGGTCGTCCCGACGACCGCCAGCGCCTCGCCCGGGCGCAGCTCGAAGCTGGTGTCGATCAGCGCGGGCTCGGCGTGCTCGCCGGCGTAGGTGAAGGTCACCTGGTCGTAGACCACCGCGCCGCGCACCGCCGGCAGCGCAGCGGGCGCTGGCAGGGGCACTGGGTCGCTCAGGCTGGGCTGCGCGTCGAGCACCTCGACAATGCGCTCGGCCGACGCGCCGGCCTGGATCATGCGGATCAGCACCATGCCGACCATCATCAGCGCGAAGAGCACCTGACCCAGATACTGCATCAACGCCAACAGCTGCCCCAACTGCGCCTCGCCGCGGTGCACCTGCCAGCCGCCCAGCCAGATCGCGGCGACTGTGCCCAAGCTGAGCGAGCCGAGGATCAGCGGCCAGATGTTGGCCGTCATGATGCCCGCCTCGATGCCCTTGTTCATCCAGTCGTCGTTAACCCCGCCGAACCGCCGCTTCTCGTGGTCGACGCGGACAAACGCGCGGACCAGCGGCGCGCCGGCCAGGTTCTCTCTGAAGACCACGTTGACCCGGTCCAGCTTCGACTGCAGGGCCAGGAACAGCCGGTGGCCGCGGCGCAGGATGGTCAGGAAGCTGAGGAAGAAGACCGGCATGATCGCCAACAGCAGCCAGGACAGCTCGCGGTAGGTGATCACCGCCATGATCAGCGCGCCGACCGCGATCAACGGTGCGCGGACCATGACGCGCATCATCATCATGACCGCTTCTTGGACCTGCTCGACATCGTTGGTCAGCCGCGTGACCAGCGCGCCGGTCTGCAGCCGGTCGAGGTCCGCGTGGGCCAGCGTCTGGACCTTGCGCATCAGCGCCCCGCGCAGATCCGCGCCCATCGACAGCCCGGCGAGGTTGGCGAACACCCCACAGCCGAACCCAAACCCCAGCCCGAGGACCGCCACCGCGCCCATGATCGCCGCCAGCCGCAGCGTCCACGCCGCATCACCCAGCGGCAACGCCTCGTCGATGACGATCTGCATCAACCGCGGCTGCAGCAGATCCATGGCCACCTCGAGCGTCATCAATACCGGCGCCGCGAGCACCCACTTCCAGTAGGGCCGCAAGAACACCACCAGCCGCGTAAACCCAGCCACCGAACCAAAGACTCCGCGTCCAGTCTACACCCCCACCATTCTGCCGCCGAATCCCGGGCGCGGCAGGACACGCCATGCCGGGCCGCGGAACGGAGCGCCGGCTCACCAGCCGGCGCTCCGTAGAGGAGGCGCCCGCCCCCTCAACGCCGCCTGAAAGAATCCGCGCCCCCACGGGTTCACCTCCTTAATGCCGCTCGTTTGAGTGGGCGGCCAGACAGGTCCGCGCGGCGGTTGTCCCTTGTCAACCCCGCGTTGGGCCCTATACTGAACGATGGTGCACACCCTGAGAGGAGACTCGAATGTCTGAAATTGGTCCGCGCGAAAGCCGGTACGGCTTGGCCGAGGCGGGGATTGTCTATCCCGGTCCGGTGTTGTGGAATCTAACGACCGCCCAGTTGTATGAAGCCGCCGTCCAGCGCTCCGAAGGCCTGGTGGCCAATGCCGGCCCGCTGGTCGTCGAGACCGGCAAGCACACCGGCCGGTCGCCTAACGATAAGTTCGTCGTCCGCGAGCCGTCCTCGGCTGATAAGGTCGCCTGGGGCAAGACGAATGTGCCCATCGACGAGGCCATGTTCGACCGGCTGCACAGCCGCGTCCTGGCCTATCTGCAGGCCAAGGAGCTGTTTGTCCAGGACCTGTACGTCGGCGCCGACCCGAACCACCGCATGACCGTGCGTTTCATCAACGAGAAAGCCTGGCACGACCTGTTCGTCCGCAGCCTGTTCCTCCGCCCGGAGGCCCACGAGCTGCAGGACTGCGTGCCCGATTTCACGGTCATCCACGCGCCGGACTTCCACGCTAACCCCGCGATCGACGGCACCCGCTCGGACTGCTTTATCATCGTCCACCTGGGCAAGCGCCTGATCGTCATCGGCGGCACCAACTACGCCGGTGAGCAGAAGAAGTCCATCTTCTCGGTCATGAACTACATCCTCCCGCTCAAGGGCATCCTGTCGATGCACTGCTCGTGCAACTACTCGCGCGAGGGCGGCGATGTGGCGCTGTTCTTCGGCCTCTCGGGCACCGGCAAGACCACCCTCTCCGCCGACCCCGAGCGCATCCTCGTCGGCGACGACGAGCACGGCTGGTCCGACGAAGGCGTCTTCAACATCGAGGGCGGCTGCTACGCGAAGGTCATCCGCCTTAGCCAGGAGGCCGAGCCTCAGATCTGGGAGGCCACCCACCGCTTCGGCACCGTGCTCGAGAACGTGGTCATGGACCCCGTCGAGCGCGAGCTCGAGCTCGACAGCGAGGCGTTGACCGAGAACACGCGCGCGGCCTACCCCGCCAAGTACATCCCCGGCTGTGACCTGACCGGCATGGCCGGCCACCCGAAGGACATCGTCTTCCTCACCGCGGACGCCTTCGGTGTGCTGCCCCCGGTCGCCCGGCTCTCGCCCGACCAGGCTATGTACCACTTCCTCACCGGCTACACCGCGCGTGTCGCCGGCACCGAGGCGGGCGTGACCGAGCCCGCGCCGACCTTCTCGACCTGCTTCGGCGGGCCGTTCATGACCCTGCATCCGGGCGTCTACGCCAAGCTGCTGGGCGAGAAGATCGAGCGCCACGGCGCCAAGGTCTGGCTGATCAACACCGGCTGGTCCGGCGGCCCCGCGACCGGCGAAGGCCAGCGCGTCAAGATCGCCTACACCCGCGCCATGGTCCGCGCCGCGCTCAACGGCGAGTTGGACAACGTCGAGTACCAGCGCCACCCGGTGTTCAACCTCGACATGCCCACCTCCTGCCCCGGCGTGCCCGCCGAGATCCTCGATCCGCGGCAGACCTGGGCCGACAAGGCCGCCTACGATGCGGCCGCGGCCAATCTGGCCGGCATGTTCGTCGAGAACTTCCGCCAGTACCACGACCAGGTCTCCCAGGACGTCATCGACTCGGGTCCGGTCGGCTAACCCTAGCCAACTCGGCCCCGCCGAGACCAACAGCCCCCGCCACCACCCGGTGCGCGGGGGCTGTTTGGTGTATGGTGAGGCCAGGATAACGCCGATGACCCGTTGGTACTGCCTGGCCGCCCTCGTCCTGCTCGGCGCGGGCGACACAGCCCTGGCCCAGGCCCCGCGTGTCGCGCTGCTCCACGGCAGCTGGGACAACTTCCGCCACCGCGACGACTACGACCGCCGCCTGGCCGAGCTGCGCTGGCCGATGGACAAGGTCGTCAACCGCGAGTTCGGCGCCCTCGTCCCGCGCTTGGACCAGTACGACCTGATCCTCGGCACCGCCCTCTTCAACTACGAGGACAACGTCCAGGACTTCTCCGCCTGGGGCCCCGAGCTGCTCGCCTGGCTGGCCGGGGGCGGCGCCCTGGTCCTCACCGACCTCAACTACCCGGCCCACCTCGGCTGGCTGGCCGGGCTCGGCCCCGACTGGGCCGTCTCGCACGCGCCCTGCGCCCCGGAGCACGGCGCCACGCCCTGGTTCGAGCGCCACCACGCGCTCTTCGCCGCCGCCCACGCCGTCGAGGGCCTGCCCAACACCTGGACCCACCTGCAGGCCGGCCCCGCCTGGCAGGTGCTCGCGCGCTGCGGCGACGACCAGCCGCGCGTGCTCTTCCGCACCGTCGGCCGCGGCTTCGTCGCGCTCTTCAGCTACCAACCGCTCGATACCGCCCAGCTGCAGAACCTCTGGACCACCCTCCAGTACACCCGCGCCGGCGCACTGCCCACCTTCGACGACCTCGGCGCCCTCCACCTCGGCGCCAACCAGCTCGAGCAGGAGTGGCGCAACCTGACCGACCAGCCGCTGACCGTCCGCTCGCAGCTCGTGCTCACCGGCCCCGCCGCCGAGCGGCAGGAACTGACCGAGGAGCTCGCCCTGCCCGCCGGCGCGACCGGCGTCCTGCGCCATCGCCCCCAGCTGACCCAGCGCGGCCGCTTCGCCGTCGACCTAGCCGCCAGCCTGCCCGGCGGCGCCGCCCTGCCCGCGCTGCACGCCGAGCTGGTCATCCCCGCGCTGATCGAGATCGCCGTCACCGCGCCGGGCTACCGCGCCCAGATCGTCCAGGCCGCCCCGCCCGCCCAGGTCGCCGCCCGCGTCAGCCTGCACCCCTACCAGGAGCGGCTCGACGGCCTGGCCTGGCGCGCCCGCCTGCGCCGCGGCGAGGTCGTCCTCTCGACCACCGAGCCGCGAGCGTTGACCGACCGCGAGTTCGAGGTCTCGCTACCCTTCGTCGCCCGCGGCGCCGGCGACACGCAACTCGACCTCGAGCTCGTGCCCGCCGCCGGCGGCCGCCCGCGATACGCCCGCACCGTCACCCTCCCGCTGCTGGCCCGCCGCCCGCCCCAGGTCGCCATCGACGGCCAGCAGAACCTCCGCGTGGACGGCCGTCCGTTCTTCCCGATCGCCCTCTACCACGTCGCCACCCAGGACTTCGCCCGCGTCCGCGCGCTCGGCTTCAACAGCATCCAGGCCTGGGGCAACTCGCTCGAACAGGCCCGCGAGAACCTCGACGCCGCGGCCGCCGCCGACCTGCTGGTGGTCCTCGAGGGCACCACGCGGGTCGCCGACGCGGGCAACCTGGCGGCCATCCGCCCCGCGCTCGAAGCCTTCGGCGACCACCCCGCGCTGCTCGCCTGGTACCTGCTCGACGAGCCCGTCGGCGCGGCCAAGGTCGTCTGGTGCCGCGAGGTCTACGAGTACCTGCGCGACCACGAGCCGCACCATCCGGTCTACCTGGTCTCCTACATCCCCGACGAGTTCGCCATGTACGGCGAGGTCACCGACATCCTCGGCATCGACCCCTACCCCATCCCCCACGAACCCGTCAGCATGGTCAGCGACTGGATGCGCACCGCCCAGCAGTCGGCCGTGGGCCGCCGGCCGGTCTGGCTGATCCCCCAGCTGCACAACACCGCCGCCTACGGCACCAACCCCGACCGCGGCCGCGCGCCGACCGCCGCCGAGCTGCGCAACATGGTCTACCAGGGCCTGGTCTGGGGCGCCAAGGGCATCTTCTACTACCCCTGGGACGACAACGTCACCGGCATCATCCACGAGCCGCAGCTGATGGCGATCATCGCCGGGCTGAACGCCGAGCTAGCCGAGCTGGGCCCAGAACTGCTGGCCCGCCGCTGGGAGCTGACCGCCGACACCCCGGCCGACCAGCCCGGCTTCTACGCCGCGACCTACCACGGCAGCCAGGACAGCTACGTCATCGCGGTCAACACCGGTGACACCGCCCAGCGCTTCGAGGTGCCGCTGCCGGCCGGCGCGGCGGGCGCGGTCGAGGTGCTCTACGAAGGGCGCACCGTCGCGCGCGGCGCGGCCAGCCTGAGCGACGACTTCGCGCCGCTCGGCGTGCATGTCTACCATTTGACCGGCGGGGCCGCCGGCCGCTAGACTGCGCCCATGAACAGCATCCGCCCGTACACCGGCGCCGACGAGGCCGCCCTGCTCGCGCTGTGGGCCGCCGCGTTGCCGCTCGACGCGCTCGACACCGCCGCCTTCCGCCGCCGCGTCCTGCTCGACCCGAACGTCGGGCCCGAGTCGCTGCTGGTCGCCGAGTCGGACGGGCAGCCGCGCGGGTTCGTCCTGGCCATCCGCCGCCGCGAGCCGTTCGGCGACCTGGGGCTGCAGCCCGAGCAGGCCTGGATCACCGCCTTCGGCGTCGACCCCGCCCACCAGCGCCAGGGGCTCGGCCGCGCGCTGTTCGACGCCGCCGAGGGCCAGCTGGCCGCGGCCGGCGTGCGCCGCGTGGCGGTCGCGCCGTACATCCCTGGCTACTTCGTCCCCGGCGTCGACGAGGCCGCCTACCCCGCCGCACTCGCCTTCCTCGCCGGCCGCGGCTACGAGGTCGTCCAGCGCCCGGTCGCCCTCGACGCCAACCTCGTCACCTTCGACTACGGTCCGTATCTCGAACGCGGCGCGCGGCTGGCCGCCGAGGGGCTGTTCGTCGAGCCGCTCGCGGCCGACTGGCTGCCGGCCTTCCTCCGCTTCGCCGAGACCGACCTGCCCCACGACTGGCTGCGCGACGCGCGCGACCTGCTGGCCCACGCGCCGCTCGAGACGTTCACCATCGCCCGCGACGGCGCGCGCGTCATCGGCTACTGCCAGCACCGCGGCGAGCACTTCGGCCCGTTCGGCGTCAGCGAGGGCTACCGCGCGCGCGGCGTGGGCAAGGTCCTCCTGGCCACCTGCCTGCGCGCCATGCGCACCCGCGGCCTGCACAACGCCTGGGTCCTCTGGACCAGCGACGAAACCGCCGAGCGCGTCTACGGCCCCCTCGGCTTCCGCGAAACCCGCCGCTTCGCCGTCCTGCGGCGCGAACTGTAAATGCGCCCGCGACCCCAGTAGCCATGTGGCGCGGGCTGCTAGCCCGCGACCTTAGACTCGGCCGCAGCGCATCGGAGGCCGAAGCAGGATTGGGCTAAGTACTGGGCTGCGGACAAGAGTGTCCGCAGC
>DHNJ01000222.1:0-284 GCA_002409445.1 Armatimonadetes bacterium UBA5419
GACGAACTCGGCGGGCAGCGCCGGCGGCAAGCTGAACCAGGCCGGCCGGAAGCCCGCGCGCACGTCGCTGACCGCCGCGCCGGCCGCCCCCGCGCTGAGCAGCGCCGCGCGGCCCTCCACCGGCGCGCCGACCCAGCTGGTCAGCGCCTCACGCCCGTCCACGCTGACGCGCAACAGCCCCGCATCGGCCGTCACCTCGAGCCGCCAGGGCCCCTCGCCACCGCGCGCGAATGGCGCGCGCGCCACGACGCCTCCGTCGGAGCCTTCCAGCCGCACCTCACCGG
>DHNJ01000222.1:429-860 GCA_002409445.1 Armatimonadetes bacterium UBA5419
GCCTTCCAGCCGCACCTCACCGGCGTCGAGCCAGACGCGGTACCGCGCCTCGCCCAACGCCAGGCCGACCGCGCCGCTCTGGGCCCAGAAGTCGGCGCTGACCGTCGGGTCGTACCAGCTCTCGGCGCCGAAGGTCGCCTCGCCCGTCGCCGGCAGGGCCAGCGCGGTCAGGCCATCGCCGCGGGTGGTCTGCTCCCAGCCGCCCGGCGCGCCCCAGCGCGCGTTGTGGGCGTGGTCGACAAAAGCATCCTCGAACAGCGGCCAGGAGCGCTGGATGACGTCATCGAACAGCGCGCCCGCGTGCGCGTCGCTCGCCGTCTCGCCCACCGCCGCCTCGCTGTAGAGGCCCACCAAGCCCTCGCCGAAGCACTGCGCGGCGACCTCGAACAGTGGCCGCTGGTCGATCCAGGCGCGCAGCCAGCCGCCGGCCA
>DHNJ01000222.1:993-1380 GCA_002409445.1 Armatimonadetes bacterium UBA5419
GGCGCGCAGCCAGCCGCCGGCCAGGAGCAGTTCGAGCTGGTACCAGGTGTCCGGCTGGTAGCCGCCGGGGACGGCCGGTGTCAGATCGACCCGCTGGCCCTCGAACACGCGCACCAGCCGCGCCGTGCCGCCGTCCGGGTGGCTCGCGGAAGTCAGGCGCAGGAGGTAGTAGTTGTTCGGGTCCTGGTAGCCGACGACCAACCCAACCGCGCCCGAGCTCTCGCTAGCCACGGCGACCTGCGCGCGGTAGTCGCGGTCGTAGGCGTTGCCGTGGGTGACCAGGCAGGTCTCGCCGCCGACCGAGCGGAAGCTGAAGGCGTTGGCGCTGCGGCTGACCTTGCTGCCCTGCTGGTTGTTCTCCCAGGCACCGAGCGCCGTCGTCCAGCC
>DHNJ01000222.1:1513-2721 GCA_002409445.1 Armatimonadetes bacterium UBA5419
GCACCGAGCGCCGTCGTCCAGCCGCCCAGCTGCTCGTCGGTGCGCATGAAGTCGTCGGCGAAGAACAGCTCTTCGAGGTTCTGCAGCACGCCGGCCTGCACGCCCACGCCCTCGCCCGCGATCTGCCAGCCGCACTGGCCGCCGTCCCAGGCGCGCCCCTCGGCCGCCGCCGCGCGGACGTGGTTGACGTAGAGCGCCCAGGAGCCTTCGGCGCGCTGGATGGAGAGGTTCAGCGTGTCGCCGCCGAGCCCGCGGCGGATGGGACCGCCGACGCCGATCTGCCGCTCGACGCCGCCCTGGCGCAGGCCGAACGTGGCCTGGTCGCCGCGCAGATCAAGGTAATAGGTGTTGTCCGCGTCCTGCCAATCGAGCAGCAGGCGCACGGCGCCAGCCGCCAAGGCCGCCGGGCTGGCGCTGACCACCGGCGTCCAGCGGTACTCGTAGCCGGCCTGCCCGTCGACCCAAGCCGGCTCGCCCAGCGCGGCCTGCGCGTGAGCCGGCGCCCCGAGCCCCAGGCCCGCGAGCAGAACGATGAAGCCCCAGCGTGCCAGGTGGGCCCAAGGCGTGCAACGCATCGACGTGATCCTCTTGGTGGCCGCCCCGCGGACGACCACCGCAATGATAGTACAAACGCGCCAGCCGCCCCTTACGTTCGGGCCCTAGTCGTCGGTCTCGTCGGGCGCGAGGTCATCGACGGGCACCTCATTGCCCTCAGCGTCGAAGGCTTTGCCCCAGACCGCGCTCTCGTCGGCGCGGTGCAGCGAGATGCCGGCGATGCTCGCCTCGGTCAGCCCGAGCAGCGCACGCGTGTTCTCCGCGCCATCGATCAGCTCGACCGCGGCCAGCCGGTCGTCGCAGAACAGCGCCAGCCGCGGCTGCATCTCGGCGTCGGTCATGGCCAGCACGCTCTCGCCCGCCGCCGACGTGCCCAGGCTAGTCCGCGGCCGGCCCTCCTCGTCGGTGAAGAGCAGCGAGCTGTCGCCCTCGGAGACCATCAGGCCGGCCATCATCTCGTTCTGGCCGCCCCGCGCGGAGACCTCGGCCGTCTCACCCGTCTCGCCAACCAGCAGCACGACGCGCTCGGTGCCGGCCTCGTCGAGCAGCACCAGGTGCGTTTCATCCTCGTTCAGCGCCACCCGCGCGCGCAGCTCGCCGCGCCCGTCGTAGAGGTCGACCGTCGGCGAGTCGCCATCAAGGCCGATGAACAG
>DHNJ01000222.1:2848-3221 GCA_002409445.1 Armatimonadetes bacterium UBA5419
TCGCCATCAAGGCCGATGAACAGCCGCGTCGTGCCCGCCGCAAGCACCTCCAGGCCGCGCCCCTCGCCCGTCTGGCGCAGCCCGACGCCGGACTCGCCCGCCTCGTCCAGTAGGTCGACCGAGGCGCTGCCGTCGTCCTCGACCTTCAGACCGAGCCGCGGCTGCTCCTCCTCGTCGTACAGCGCCAGCGTCGGCTGGTCCTGGTCGTCCAGGGCGAAGGAGCCGCGCAGCCGCCCCTTCGCGTCGCGCAGGATGAACGCCTGCGCCTCGATCACCCGCTCGTCAGCGCCCTCGCGCGGCCCCGGCGGCCCGCCCGGCCCCCGGCTTATTAATGTCTGTACTTTGGAAAATTACTTCACCATTTTTGTTAGTA
>DHNJ01000247.1:0-8802 GCA_002409445.1 Armatimonadetes bacterium UBA5419
TTTTCCCCCCCCCCTTTTTTTTGTGGGGGGGGGGGTGGGGGGGGGGGGGGGGTGTGTTGGGGGGGGGGGCTGACGGACGGCCCGCGCAGCCGGCGGCAGTTGCGCGCGGAGTTGGCCGCGCCGTCGCTCGACTTGCTGCCGACGGCGCGGCTGGAGGCGCTCGGCGTCATCCGCCGCTGCGCCTTCACGCCGACCGATGCGCTGCACGTGCTCGGCCGCGACGTGCGGCATGATGCGGGCGCGGCGCGCCTGGTCGCCGACCTCCTGGGCCGGTTCGTGCGGCGCAGCGCGGAGACGTTCGCCCGCTGGGTCGAGGCGGCGGTCCACCGACGCATCGCGCTGACCGTGGTGCGGCGCGAGTTGGCGGCGACCCTGGGCGACCCGGGCGAGGCGCCGAGCGACCCGCTGCTGGCGGCGCTGCTGGGCGAGTTGGTCGAGGCGCGGGCCACGCCGCGGGCGGCCTGGTCGCTGCAGTTCACCGTGCGGCGGCCGCTCGTCGCCATTGGCGCGCCCGCGCATGTCCTCGCCCCGCCGGCCGGTGCGTTGCTGGGTGCGGAGCTGATCGTGCCGCCGCAGGCGCAGGTGGCCAACGCGGTCGGGGCGGCGACGGGCCAGGTGTTGATCCGCGAGGCGGTACGCATTCAGCCCACGAGCCGTGGCACGTTCGTGATGGTCAGCGCGCTGGGCCATGGCGAGTTCGACGACCTGGAGGCCGCGACGGCGGCGGCGGGCGGCCTGCTGGACACGGCGCTGCGGGCGTCAGCGCAGATCTACGGCGCTGACAGCCGCGAGGTGCGCTTGGAGTCGACCGAACGGCTGGGGCAGACCTCGGACGGCGGCTTGCAGCTGGTTGAACTGGTGGTGCGCGGGACCTTGGTTGGCGCGCCGATCACCGCCTGAGAGGGCGGTGGGGCGGTTGACGCGGACCCGGCGGGGCGATAGAGTCGGGCGCAAGAACGGAGGGTTTACATGTCTCAGAAGCTGAAGGCCGGTGTCGCGGGGGCGGGCAAGATCGCGCGGGTCCTGCACCTGCACGAGTGGTACGAGTCGCCCGATGCCGAGCTGACCGCGGTTTACAACGGCGACCTGAGTTTCTGTCAGGACGTGGTCGCCGAGTACGAGCCCAAGGGCGTGGTCTTCTACGACGACCTGGACGCCTTCCTCGATAGCGGGGTCCAGGCGATCAGCGTCTGCGAGCGCAACAACCTGCACGCGTCGGTCTCGATCGCGGCGTCCAAGCGGGGCATCCACGTGCTCTGCGAGAAGCCGATGGCGATGAACTTGGCCGAGGCGCAGGCGATGATCGACGCGGCGAAGGCCTCCGGCACGCAGTTGATGATCAACCAGGCGCAGCGCTACAGCCCCGCCCACCTCAAGGCCCGCGAGGTCATGCAGTCCGGCGTGCTGGGCAAGATCTACCACATCCAGACCACCTTCGCGCACCCCGGCCCCGAGGGCTGGAGCCCGACCAGCGAGTGGTTCTTCAACAAGTCCATCTCTGGCTTCGGCCCCCTGGCTGACCTGGGCGTCCACAAGGCCGACCTGGTCCGCTTCCTGACGGGGCTCGAGGCGGTTCGCGTCTGCGGCTCGAAGGCCACGCTGGAGAAGCCGGGTACCGTCGAGGACAACAGCCAGGCTCTGATGCTGATGGACAACGGCGCGCTGGCGATGCTGGCGACCAGCTGGACCTATCACGGCGGCGAGGACAACTCCTTCGTCGCAATGTGCGAGAACGGCGTGCTGAAGGTCAACGTGGAGCCGGGCGACTCGGTCGTCGTCTACCACAAGGATCCGGCCCGCGGCCGCGAGGTCTACCCGACCGTCGCTATGCAGGACAATACGCAGGACCGCTGGGATCTCGGCGTCGTGCAGGACTTCGTCGACGCGATCCTCGGCCGCAAGCCTAATCCGGTGCCGGGCGAGGCTGGCTACAAGGCGCTCGAGATGGTCGTTGCCATGGAGGCCTCGGTCGAGTCTGGGAGTTGGGTCGACCTGCCGATGAAGGTCTAGTCAGGGACCGTCCAACAGAAGTCGACCGCCCCGTTGCCCGCGAGGGTGGCGGGGCGGTCTGCTAAGAGCCCCGGAGCCGCCAATGCCTGCTCTGCACCTGTTGAGCCTGCTCACCCTCGCCGCGGCGCCGCCGCTGACGTCCGAGGAGCGGGTCGCGGTGCTGCTGGGGCTGCCCGGGTGTGTCGCGCTGTGGGACTTCGTCGCGCGCGAGCCAGGGGCGACCGGTCGGTTCATCGCCCACACACCACCGGGCCGCGAGGCCGACTACGCGCTGGACCCTCACAACTACATCCGCTCGCACTGGGGCGCGGGGCGCGAGGCCACGCAGGCCGACTTCCCGCTGCTGGGCCGGGGGCCGTTCGGGCAGGCCATCGAGCTGCGCAATGAGACCGACGCGGACTTCCGGCCGCTGTTGGCGGTGCCGCGGAGCCGCCTGCACAACACACCGTTGGACATCAAGGGGCCGCGCCGTTCGGTGACCGTGGTCGTCTGGACCATTCGCGAGTCTGGCAACCATGCGCTGGCCGGTATCTGGCACGAGGGCACGGACCTGTCGTATGCCGGCGCAGTGCAGCGCAAGGAGCGAGGGCAGCGGCAGTACGCGCTGTTTGCGGGTTTACAGTTCGAGGGCTCGGCCTGCGGCCACGTCAGCGACAACGGCGCCGGCTCGTTCGCCTTTCGCTACGCACTGCACAAATCGCACTCGCGCGACCTCACTCCGCGCGTGCCCGCCGAGGCGGCGCCCGAGGTGCTCGACGCGAGCTGGCACACCGTGGCGATGACGCTCGACGCCGAGCGGCAGGAGCTGACCGGCTGGATCGACGGCGTCGCCAGCGAGCGCTGGTTCGAGAACCCGCGTGCCGATAGCATGTGGAGTAACGTCGTTCGGGCCTGGGAGGAGGGCCACCGCGCAGGCACGCCGGCCGCCGACTCGACCTTCCCAGCCGACCAGCACTATCTGCCACCCGAGACTGCACCTTCGCGGGTCTCCGTGCTGGAGGCGACGGTCCACCGCCGCGTCGAGGAGCGCGAGTACCCATACACGCGGGTGCGTGTCGAGTTGCGGTGGGACGGGGCGCAGTGGAAGGAGGAGAGCCGCGAGCTGGTCGCGGTAAAGGTTAACCCGTGGTGGTACCCGCACGGCATTTACGTGCCGGCCGACGATGGGACGGGCGGTCCGTTCACCATCGGCCGGGTGATCCACAGCGGCCGCAGCGTCGGCTTCACCGGTTGGATCGGTGGGGTGGCGGTGTTCGACCGGGCGCTGACCGCGGTCGAGCTGGCTCGCCTGAGCCAGTTCAACGCACCGCTGGCCGTGCCCGCCCGCTGACGGCCTCGGAGCGCGCCTTAGAATGCCGGTAACGCCGGGCGCGAGGCGCGCCCCGAAAGGAGTTCGGACATGGGCAAGGACAAGGAATGCTGTGGAGGCGAAGGTCACCACCACCACGATCATGAGCACGGCGAGGGCGGCTGCTGTCGCGGTGAGGGGGGTAGCGGGCGCTGCAAGAACAAGGTCAAGGTCGGCCAGCCGGCGCCTTGCTTTACCGCGACGGCGCTGTGCTGCGGTGAGGATAAGACCGTTTCACTGAAGGACTACCGCGGCAAGTGGCTGTTCCTCTACTTCTATCCGCTCGACTTCTCGGGCGTTTGCCAGACCGACGTGGCCCACGTCGACGCCAAGCGCGCCGAGTTCGAGGCGTTGGGCTGCGAAGTCGTCGCTGCCAGCACGGATTCGATGTATTCGCATCGGGCCTGGGCGGAGAAGGAGCCCGCGGTGGGCGCCGTCAAGCACCCGCTGATCAGCGACGGTTCGCACTGCCTGGCGAAGGCCTATGGCGTTTTGCTGCCCGACATGGGCGTGGCGCTGCGCGGCTCGTTTCTGATCGACCCGGACGGCGTGCTGCAGTGGTCGCAGGTCAACAGCCTGCACGTTGGCCGCAACGTCAGCGAGGTCCTGCGCGTGCTCTCGGCGCTGAAGACCGGCGGGTTCACCCCGTGTGACTGGCAGCCGGGCGAGAAGACGCTCTAGGGTCCTGGACTGACTCCCACAGCCCGACGCCGCCGGCTTCGGAGGAGGCCTCGCGGGGTCGGGCTGTTTGCCGACTCGCGGATTCTGTGACCAGGTTAACCTTTCACCTGTTCCGGTATAGAATGGCGCCGTAGCGAGCGCCGACGGGGCGCTGTGAAAGGAGTTCAACGTTGGGTAAGGATCACGAGTGCTGCAGCCATAACAGCAACCAGGTCTCGACGCAGGTCGGCAAGCCGGCACCGGACTTCACCTGCCAGGCGCTGGTCGGCGGTGAGTTCAAAGAGATTTCGCTCAGCGACTATCGCGGCAAGTGGGTTCTGTTGTACTTCTACCCGCTCGATTTCACCTTCGTCTGCCCGACCGAGATCGGGGCGATCAACGACGCCGTGCCGCAGTTCGAGAAGCTCAACTGCCAGGTCATCGCGGCCAGCACCGACTCGGTCTACTCGCACTTGGCCTGGACCGAGCGGCAGCCGGAGCTGCGCAACATGGCGCACCCGATGCTCGGCGACACCGCCCACACCGTCTCGCGGGCCTACCGCGTGCTGATCGAGGAGGAGGGCATCGCGCTGCGCGGCTCGTTCTTCATCGACCCCGACGGAGTGCTGCAGTGGATCAACATCAATGGCAAGGACACCGGCCGCAACGTCGACGAGTTGCTCCGCGTCCTCGCCGCGCTGCAGTCGGGTGGCCTGACCCCCTGCAACTGGAAGCCGGGCGACGCCACCCTCTAGGCTCCGCGCAGTTGACAGCGACCGGCGCTGCCGCCCAAGCTTGGGGCGACAGCGCCGGTCTTGCCATTTGGGGGCGGCCGGCGGCTGTGGAGCGTGCCCGTGACGGCCCTCGAACGCTACCATGCTGCGCTGGCCGGTGCGCCGGTCGACCAGCTGCCGTGCCATCCGCTGACGATGCTCTTCGCCGCGCGGCTCATCGGCCGGCCGTACCGCGACTACATCATGGACCACCGCGTGCTGGCCGAGGGGCAGCTGGCCGTGGTCGAGGAGTTCGGCGTCGACTTCGTCTCGGTCATCTCCGACCCGTGTCGCGAGACCGACGACCTGGGCGGCGCGCCGGTCTACTTCGATGATGAGGCTCCGGCCAACGACTCGCGGCAGCCGCTGCTCGCGGCGCATGGCGACCTAGCCCAGCTTCGCCCGCCCGCGCTGGACAGCGACGGTCGTATGGCGGACCGCATCGCCGGGGTGGCGCTGCTGCGCGAGCGGGTCGGGCCCGACTTCCCGGTGCTCGGCTGGGTCGAGGGGCCGATCGCGCTGGCGGTCGACCTGCGCGGCATGGAGGCGCTGATGTTGGACCTGATCGACGCGCCGGAGTGGGTCGAGGAGGTCTTCGAGTTCTGCGTCGAGCTGGAGATTGCCTTCGCCCAGGCGCAGATCGCCGCGGGCGCGGACACGATCGGCGTGGGCGACGCGGCGGCCTCGCTGGTCGGGCCGAGCTTGTACGCGGAGTTGGTGCTGCCGTACGAACAGCGGTTGGTGGACGCCATCCACGCCGCGGGCGCGCGTGTGCGCCTGCACGTCTGCGGTAACGTGACCGACTTGGTTGCGGACTTCGACCGGCTGGGCTGCGACCTGATCGACATTGACTACATGTGCGACCTGGCCCACGCGCGGCGCCACCTACCGCGGACGGCGCTGCTGGGTAACATGGAGCCGACGCGCTGGCTGCTGAATGGGACGCCCGACGGTGTCTACGAGACACTGGGCGAGTGCCACCGCATCGCCGGGCCGCAATTCGTCGTGGGCGCGGGCTGCGAGGTGCCGCGCAACACACCGCACGACAACCTGCGGGCGATGGTGCGGTACGCGCGGTTGCACCGCTGAGCTAGAGGCCGGTGCGCGCGAGGAGCTGGTCGTACAGCGCGGCCAGGTGCATGGCCTGCTGCTGCGGCGAGTAGCGCGCGACGAGGCGGTCGTAGGCGCGCTGGCCCATGGCGGCCTGTTCGTCGGAGGGCAGCGTCAGGGCGGCGACCAGCGCGGCCGCGAACGCGGCGGGCTCGGCCGGCACGAGCAAACCCGTCTCGCCCGGCACGACGACCGCGCGCGGCCCGCCCAGGTCGGTGGCCACGACCGGTCGACGCACCGCGGCGGCTTCGAGCAGGACGCGGCCGAACGGTTCGTGGTCGGACGGTAGCGCCAGCACGTCGGCGGCGGCGATCAGGTCGGCGACGTCGTTGCGCTGGCCGGCCCAGACCACTCGGCCGGCGAGCGGCGGCTCGCTGCTGCGCTGCTGGAGAGCAGCGACGTGGGCGGTGTGCTCGCCGCTGGGGTCGGCGCCGACGACCAGCAGACGGGCGTCGCGCAGCGTACCAAGGACCTGACAGAAGGCGTCGAGCAGAAGGTTGTGGCCCTTCCAGGGGATGAGCGCGCCGACACAGATGACCAGCGGTGCCTCTGGCGGCACGCCGAACTCCGCACGCACGGCCGCCGCGGGGCGTGCGGGCCAGAAGGTAGCGGGGTCGAGCGCGTTGGGCAGGACGTGGACGCGCGGATTAGCGCGGAGGTCGTGGTGTGGGCTGAGGACGATGACCGCCTGGGCCTGCTGCGCCAGCCACGCCGCTGGCAGCCGCGGCAAGCGCAGGTCACGGCGGTGCCAGACGAGCACCTGGTTCGGGCGGCAGACGAGCGCGGCGGCCAGGCCCGCGGCGAAGCTGTTGGCGTGGACCAGGTCCGCGTCGGCGAGGAGCGGGCGGAGTTGGTGGCTGGCGCGGAGGAGCGCGGGCAGCGTCTGGAGCCGCCGGCGGGCGTCGTAGCCGGGCCAGGCGCGCCAGGGCAGCTCCAGTCCCGCGGCGGCGGTCGCCAACTCGCCTGGCGGACAGACGAGGGTGGGGGCAAAGCGGCCGCGGTCGAGGTTGGCGAGCAGAATCAGCAGGCTGCGCTCGGCGCCGCCCAGCCAGCCGACGTGGTTTACAAACGTCACCGCACGGGGTGCGGACATGGCTATGAGCCGGGCGAGCTAGCTGTCGCCGTACTTGTCGACCAGCTCGATGATGGCGTTGATGCTGCGGTACAGCTCGATGCTGAACTCTTCCTCGGGCACCGCCACGCCGTACTCCTCATCGAGGGCGACGACGATCTCGAACAGCTCGACGGAGTCGATATTGAACGCGTCCATCAGGTCGGCCTCGGGCTTCAGATCCTCGACGGTCAGGCCCTTGCGGTGGAGGAAGAGGCGTTCATGGATCAGTTCGGCCAGTTCGCGGGCGAGGTCAGTTTGGCTCATTGGTGGGCTCCTCTGGAGTTGACTTGGGTTGCTCAGCGTCAGGGGCACGGCGGCGGGCGATGACGGTGCGGGTCTTGCCACTAACACCGAAGATGCTGATTTCGATGGAGTCGGCGCCGTCCTGCTTGACCAGCGTCGCCTCGGCACCGCGGCCGTCAGTGATCAGCACATCCGTCTGCAGCGGCCGGCCTAGCTTCTCACGGTACCAGGCGTAGACCTCTTCGACGGAGTCGTTGGAGTCCTGCGTGGTGCTGAGGAAGGCGCTGCCGGTCCGGGTATTCTCTCGGCCGGCATCGAAGGCGGTGTGGCCGTTGGGGTACAGTGCGACGCCGAGGTCAGCCTCGCTGATCTCGGTGGTCAGCGCGACTTGCGGCTTACGCTCTGTCGGATGGCCCTTGCGATCCTTGCCGCATCCTGGCAACACGAGTGCCAGAGCGAGCGCGACCAGGATAGCGACCGGCCAACGTCGGGTCACGGTGCCTGTCCCGAGCCGGTCCTCAGCTCAACGAGGATGATGCGGGTCTTGTCGCCATCTCGCAGGATGGACAACGACCGCAGCCCGTTGGGCATCTGTTCGGTCAAGACCGCAGTGGGCATGAGCGCGTTGTCGCTGCGGTCAGACACCGTCATGCCGGCGCGGTCCGCCAGTGCCGCCTTGTACCAGGCGGTGACCTTGGCGACGGAGTCACCGGTGCGCAGGCTCATGGTCGCGTGGCGCTCGAAGGCGCCGGTCGTCTGGTTGTGCTCCTCCTCGGCGCCGGGGTAGAGCGGCAGACCGACGTCCTCAGCCGTGGCCTGGCGCAGTGGCACCTCCGGCTTGACCGAGGCTGGGTCGGTCCGGACGGCCGCTGGCGGCGGTGGTGGCGCTGCGAAGGCCGCCGCCGCCTGGTCAGGTGCGGGCGGCTCGGCCCGCGGCGCGCAGCCGGCGACGATCAGCAGCGTGACGCAGGCAAGGCCGGTGAGGACACGGCGCATAGCTAGTGCCCGATATAGTCGCGCAACTGGCGCATGCGGCTGGGCTGGCGCAGCTTCTTCAGTGCCTTGGCCTCGATCTGACGGATGCGTTCACGGGTGACCTCGAAGTGCTGGCCGACCTCCTCGAGGGTCCGCGGCCAGCCATCATCGAGCCCGTAGCGCATGCGCAGGACGTCGCGTTCGCGCGTGCTGAGCGTTTCGAGCACGGCGTCCAGCTGCTCGCGGAGGACCTTGTTGCTCGCGACGTCGGGCGGCGAGACGGAGCGCTCATCCTCGATGAAGTCGCCCAGATGCGAATCTTCTTGCTCGCCGATCGGGGTCTCCAGGCTGAGCGGCTCGGGGGCGATGCGCTGGATCTCGGAGACGCGATCGGGCGGCATGTCCAGCTCGCTGGCCAGCTCCTCGACCGTCGGCTCACGGCCCAACGCTTGGATCAGTTCACGCTTGGTCTTGAGCAGCTTGTTGATGGTCTCGACCATGTGGACCGGGATGCGGATCGTGCGTGCCTGGTCGGCGATGGCGCGGGTGATCGCCTGGCGAATCCACCA
>DHNJ01000247.1:9006-39268 GCA_002409445.1 Armatimonadetes bacterium UBA5419
GCCTTCATCAGGCCGATGTTGCCCTCCTGGATCAGGTCCAGGAAGCTCATATTGCGGCCGGTGTAACGCTTGGCGATGCTGACAACCAGGCGCAGGTTGGCCTCGGTCAGTTGTTGCTTAGCGTCCAGGTCGCCAGCTTCGGTGCGGCGCGCCAGGTCGAGTTCCTCTTCCTGGGTCAGCAGGGCGACGCGCCCGATATCGCGCAAGTACATGCGCACCGGGTCATCGAGGGGGACACCCTCACCCAGGTCGAAACGGTCCTGGAGTTCATCGTCCTCGTCGTCGCCGTTGTCTGACGCGGTCGCCGCGGCGGGCCTAGGGGTCTCGACTTCTTCGTCGTCGTCATCGTCGACAACATCGACACTCTCCGCCTCGAGCAGACGGATAACCTCTGCGAGGTCGGTGTCAACAGACAGGTTCGGGTGCTCCTTGACGAACGCCGTTACCTGGGCCGTGCTGATCGACCCTTCTTCTTTGCCGAAGCGCACCAGATCCGCGATCTGGCCCGCGATATCACGAGTTGCCATCACCACTTCCCGCCCAACATCACGCCACCGTACCGTTGCTAGAGTGCCCCCAACGCCGTGCCCCGAAACGAGCGCAGGCCATCTACTATCTTATGTTACCCAACCCGAATCCGCCACTGCAATGATTGTGCCAGCGCGGGCGGCAAGGCGCTGACCGCCCGGATTCCGGCCTGCGGTCCTTACGTTGTAGAACGCTAATCCGATCTCGTCAGTTCCCGTCGCACGGCAGCAAGTTCCTGCTCCAGCGCATACACGTTACGCAAATTCGCCTCCTGTCCCTCGCAATCCTCGGGGTCGAGGTCTGCGCGCTGGCGTCGCAAGTCGTCGAGGCGCGCAGCTAGGGCGTTGGCCCGCAGTTCGGTCGCCTGGCGCGCGAACGCGTCCTCGGCCTCCTGTGCTTCGCGCGGGGCGCGACAGGAGAGGTCGGCCAGCAACCTCTTAGCCGCGTCGGAAAGGAGGCTGGGTAGATTGTTGATGCCCTCCTCGCCACCGGCGAGCAGCTGTTCGTAGAGCTCGCGGCTGGGGCCGGCGGCGAAGAGGTATGGGCCGAGGTCCTCGCGAGCGCGGGCCAGCAGGCTCGGATGGGCCAGCAGGTCGGCGAGGACCAGGTGCTCCAGGCGGGTCTCACGCGTCAGCCGTGCTGGTGGCGGAGCGGACGCGCCGCGCTCGTCGCCCTGGCGGCGGCGTGCGGCACGGCGGCGGTAGTCGCGGACAGCCTGTGCGAGCGAGCGCTCGAACTCCTCGCTCAGACCTGAGGTTTGGCTGGACCACCATTCGGTGACCTGGCCCAGGACCATGGCTTGGCGCAGCGGGTCGCGCAGGTCGGCGAGGATGGGCACCACAGCCTCCTGCACCGCGGCGGCACGGGCCAGTGGGTCGTCGCCGGCCTGGCCCAACGCGGTCTGCACCCGATGGCTGATCAGGTCCGGCGCGGCGGTGACCAGCGCGTCCCACGCCGCGCGGCCCTCGGCGGCGATGTACTCGTCGGGGTCCTGGCCCGCGGGCAGGGTTAGGACGCGGCCTTCGACGCCCTCGTCGATGAATAGGACCGCGGCGCGCTCGGTCGCGCGCTGGCCCGCGGCGTCCGCGTCGTAGCAGAGGATGACCCGCTCGGTGTGACGTCGCAGCAGCCGCAGGTGGCCCGAGGTCAGCGCGGTGCCCAGCGTCGCCACGGCGGCGCGGACGCCGGCCTGATGCAGACCGATCACGTCCATGTAGCCTTCGACGATGATGGCGCCATCAGTCAGTTCGCCGACGGCGAAGGGTAGGCCGTAGAGCACGGTGCTCTTGGCGAAGATCGGTGTCTCGGCGGTGTTGAGGTACTTCGGCTCCTCCTCGGCGTTGAGCACGCGGCCGCCGAAGCCGAGGGTGCGGTCCTGGCCGTCGAGGATGGGGAACATGATGCGCCCACGGAACCGGTCGTAGTAGCCCCGGCCGTTGTCGCGGGCGCGGATCAGGCCGGCGGCCTCGGCGTCGGCGAGGGGCACCTTGGCGCGCTCGAGGTGGCGAGCCAGCGCCTCCCAGCTGGCCGGCGCCCAGCCAAGGCGGAAGGCGCGGATGGTCTCCTCCGTCAGACCGCGGCGGAAGAGGTACTCGCGGGCGCGGTCGCCGACGCTGGGGCGCCAGAGCGCGGTCTCGAACAGCCGCGTGGCCAGTCCGCAGACCTCGTACAGCCGATCTCGCTCCTCACTGCGGCGGGCGTCCCCGGGGCTGGTGATGAGGGTGCAGCCGATGCGATTGGCCAACAGCTCGGCCGCCTGGCGGAAGTCGAGCTTCTCGACCCGCATCACGAAGTCAAAGACGTCACCGCCGACGCCACACTGGCCGCGGCAGATCCAGAGGCCCTTGCCGGGATTGACGTAGAACGACGGCGTGCGCTCGTCGTGGAAGGGACAGAGCCCGCGCCATTCCGTGCCCGCCTTCTGCAGACGCATGTAACTGCCGGCCACCTCAAGCAGGTCGAGGCGGCTCCGGAGCGTGTCGCGATCGACGGGCTGCAGTGCCAAGGCTACTCTGTTGGATCCTTACTTCTACCCAACGCCAGACCACCTCCCGCCGCTCGCCGGCGAGAGGTGGCTGGGGACAGAACGAGCGGTGACTAGCGCGGCTGGAGGGCGAGGATCTGCATGGCCGTGATGCGGTGGTTCTGCATGGTCATGTTCAGATTGCCGAAGGGCCGCGAGAAGTCGTCCCGTGCATAGGAGAGGAACTGGACCGCCGGGTCCTGCTCCGCCACGTGCTGCGTGAAGTCGTTGTAGATCAACGGCGGGCCGTAGCGCAGGAGGACGTCGCGCAGGTTCGAGCCGAGGCCGATGCCGCGCTCGGTGCGCGCGCCACCCCAGACGGTGCCGAGGACGCCGATCTGCGTGGTGAAGCCGTCGGCATCGATGCCGAACTCGGCCCGCACATCGGGCGAAAAGCGGTAGTCCCAGCGGAACTGGGTCTCGGGGATCGCCGCGTCCACCTCGCAGTTGCCGGGGCCGGAGCGCAGGCCGAAGGCGAGGCTGAGGCCGGTCTGGCCGCTGGCGTCGATGTACATCCAGTTGAGCAACTGGGCAAGGGCCATGCGCGCGCCGGCGCTGTCACCACCGCCTGCGCCACCCATGCCGCCCATGCCACTGGGCGCGCCCAAGCCGCCGGGCCCACTACCAGGCCCAGAGCCGCCGGAACCGCCCGACCCCCCAGGACCCATCGTCGGCCCCATGGTCGGCCCGCTCATGCCGGAGCCGCCCATGCCACCCATGCCCGCCGTGGCCGAGGCCGCGCCAGACGGGTCCGCGCCAGCACAGAGCGCCTCGTTGTTGAACGGGTCGTAGCTGTAATAGAACGGCATCGGGAAGACTTGCAGGATCATGGTGCTGACGGGCACCTGGACGGTCGTGTCCATACCCATGCCCATGCCCATGCCCATCCCACCGGGGCCGCCCATCATACCAGGCGGCATGGCGCCCATCTCACCCTGTGCCTCGGCCTGCGGTAGGCCTTGACCCATGGCGGGCGCGGGGCCGCTGGGTCCCATGCTGCCCATCTCGCCCGAGCCACCAGGCCCGCCCGGCCCACCCATGCTGCCCGAGCCGCCGCCCATACCGCCCATGCCGCCCCCGCCACCGAGGCTATCGATGAACGGGCCGAGCCGCCGGTCGAGCAGAATACCCGGTGGGCGGTTTTCGGGGAGCGGGTCCATGCCCGGGTTGACGCGGGTCAGCCGGTGCAGGGGACGCTCGACCGAGTAGGGCTGGCCGTAGGCCAGGGGACCGTAGCCGCGGTTAGCGTGGTCGATGAGCAGCGTCTGCGCGTTGTCGCCCAAGCGGAAGCCGGCCATCTGGCGCTCGACGCCGTTAGGCCGCGGCTGGATGATCATGCGGATGACCCGCCAGACCTTCGGCGCCGGATGGTCCAGGAGGAAGCCGATGTTGTTGTCGTCGTAGTAGTGGATCAGCATGTAGCGGCCGAGGTACGACTCCCAGCCGTTCGGCCAACCATAGCGGTTGATCACGTGCTCGAGGCTGTCGCCCAGGCGCACGCCGCGCACGCCACCGGCGGTCGTCGACTCGGCGCCGCCCCAGGGCTTGTTGCCGGCGACGGTGATGCCGTTGATCTGCCACGTGTAGAAGTTGATGGTGAACGAGACCCAGACGCCCGGGCTCGGTTCGTAGGTGAAGACGATGTCGCGGTTGGGCTGGCCGACGTGGAAGATCTGGTAGTAGTCGGGGTTGACCATCAACCACTCGAGGATCTGGATCTCGGCCTGCAGCCAGGAGGATTCCTGCTGGTGAATAAGGGCGTCGCGGTCGCGGCCCTCGGCGCGGGCCAGGGCGAGGCGCTCGAACGCCTCCTGGTGCTTGGCGTACAGCCCGCGGGTAAACAGCGCGACCTCGGGGATCGGCGCGTTGAACAGGTGCCCGATCTCGCGCTGGAAGCGCTCGACGGTCTCGACGGCGACCTCGGCCACAGCGCCGCCGCTGATCAAGGCACTGGCGACGCTGACGGGGTTGTCGGCGGAGATAGCGGCGAGGCCTCCACCGTAGGCGGCGTCACCAAAGGCGGCCGCCGAGCCGCCACTGTAGGCCGCCCCGGTCGCGGGCGCGGCGATCGCGCTCGGCGGCCGGAACGAGCCGCCACCGCCACCAGCGAGGGTCGACATGCCGGCCATCCCGGCCATTGTGTCGCCCATCATGCCCTGGGCCTGGGCCAGATGCATCGGCACTTGCGCCGCGGCTTCCTCGCCCATCGCCTCCGCCATGAAGCCACGCACGCGCGCGGTTAGGTCGGCGTCGGACATGGGCTCACCAGCGGCCTCCAGGCCTTGGCCCATGCCCATGCTGCCACTACCGGGCCCGCCCATGCCGCTGTCCATCGGGCCGCCCATGCCGCCCATGCCGCCCGACGAGGCGGGTGCACCGGACGTGGTGGGCGTCGCGGCGGGCGAGTAGGGGCCGTAGAGGAAGTGCATCGTGCCCTCGGGGAAGGCACCGCTGCCCACGACCAGCGGCGGCTTGGTGCCGAGGCGCATGATGATGTGGTCGGGCATGCTGTACGTGCGCCGATTGCGGCCCAACTCCTCGGGCTGCATGGCGTCGATGCGCATGTTCCAGAGGCCGGTGATGCTCTGGGCGTGCTGGCCGAGCCGAACGCCCGCGAGCTGCCGCTCATAGAACGGGAGCCCGATCTCGCGGTTGATCTCGGCCGCCTCGGGCTGGGCCCAAAGCACGCAGGGCAGCGCCAGGGCCGCCAGTACGGTCAATGCGTGTGCTCGCTTCATACGCTTGCTACCCCGCCTCCGCCGGCAATTCGGCAACATGGCGCCGCACTCCGCGGGCCATCGCGAGGCTTAGACAGCCTCGACGCGCGCCAAGTTGCCGGAGGTCGGCCACCTACTCGGACCTGTGTTCCAGGTCACGCGGTCAAATCCTGCCACGTCGCCGATGCAATGTCAACGACTGTCGAAACCGGCGGTGCTATGCCGCACGGCAAGCGTCAGCGGGAGGCTGCGAACCTGCGCGGGCCGGCCCGGATCGTCGAGTCGGGCCAGCAGGTAGTCGACCGCGGCCTGCGCAGCCTCCGCCAGCGGCGCCTCGGTCGCGGTCAAGGCGGGGTAGCGCTGCCAGCAGTCGGGCGTGCCCTGGCCGGCGATGACCTTGGCGTCGTCGGGCACCCGCAGCCCGGCTTCGCCGAGCGCCCACAACAGCGCAGTCGCGGCGGTGTCGGTCGCGCAGTAGTAACCGTCGGCGACCCGCGCACCGTTCCTCAGTGCGGCGGCAAAAGTCTCGTAGGCGCGGGCGTCGCCGGTGTCGAGCACGAGCGTGTCGACGGTTAGGCCGGCGGCTTCCGCGACGTTGGTGAAGGTCTGTTGCCGGGCGCTCTCGGCCGGTTCGGCGAGCGTTTGGGCGTCACTGGCGAAGATGACGCGTTGGCAGCCCTGGGCGGCAAGGTGGTCGGCGGCGAGGCGGCCCCCGGCCTCGAGATCGAACAGCACACGGTCGCCCGGTCCATCGCTATTGTTCGTCAGCCAGACCAGGGGCCGGCGGCGCGCGACGAGGACTTCAGCGACACGGGCTTGCGCCGGATCGGTGGAGGCGATGATCGCGCCGGCCAGCGGCAGGCCCGGCGCGGCGTGGTCCTCGGCGTCGTCGGCGCTGCGGCTATACCAGGTCAGCGTGGTCATCCCCCGCTCGACCAGCAGTTCGTTGAGGTGCCAGGTGAGCCGGGCGTGGTAGGCGTCGTAGTCGCCACTGGTCAGGACCGCGACCATATTAGTCTCGCCCAGTGCGAGGAGTTTGGCCGCAACGTTCGGTACATAGCCCATGCGCTGCGCTTCGGCACGGACTCGCTCGCGAGTCTTGGCGGAGACCGGATAGCTAGGGGAATCTGCGAGCGCGCGGGAGACGGAGGCGACCGACAGGCCGGTACGCCGTGCAATGTCCTTGATCGTGACTGCCAACGGTGATAGCGGTTCTTTCTCAGCCCCTGTAACTGACCTCAGGCCGTCAGGCGGTCTCTCGGATAACGAGCTTTGGTGCCAGACGAGAGAACTGAGGCGCGGCCTCGGGGTCTTCGATGCGCGCGGCGAGCATGGCCACGGCTTCAGACGCAACCGCGTCGAACGGATAGGCCACCGTCGTCAGCGAAGGCCAGTACAACTCACCTTCGGGCAGCCCATCAAACCCTACCACGGCCACGTCGTCAGGCACCCGCACGCCCGCCTCGAGCAGCGCGCGGAGGAGGGCAAAGGCCAGCTCGTCATTGTGGCAGAAGAGGCCATCGGGCAGGTTGCCCGCGGCAACCCACTCGCGCGCGGCGGCACGGACCTCGGGCCCGACGATGGCCGCGGGGACCTCGAAGTCCCCGGCCTCGAGACCGGCCGCCACGACCGCGTTCTGGAACCCATTCCGGCGGGCGTCTCCGGTCGGTCTGGCCTGGGCTGGGGCAGCCATCACCAACCGGCGGCGACCGGTGCTCAGCAGATGCTGAGCGGCGAGCTCGCCACCGAGGGCCAGGTCCACCTCGACCCGGTCGGTGTTTGGCAGCGGGGTGCCGCCAACGCTGACAATTGATGCGTTGCGCTGTTGCAGCAGCTCGATGTTCTTCTGCTGCACCTCGCCGCACTCAAGCACGATCCCGCCGGCTAGGGGCAAACCCGGCAGCGTGGCCGCGCCATCGCCCGAGGGACTGCTGCAGTGGACGTTCAGTGGCGCAAGATCATTGGCGATCAAGGCTTCGCCCACATGCCAGGCGAGACTGTCGGCAAACAGGGAAGTGCCCCAGTCGGGCAAGAGGGCGACCAGGGTCGCTTGCCCTTGGACCAGCAAACGGGCCGCCTCATTGCGCACGTAGCCCAGGCGCTCCGCCTCCGCGCGCACGCGTCGCCGCGTCTCCTCGGCCACGGGGTAGGTGGGGGCTTCGCTAAGGGCGCGTGAAACAGTGGCGATCGACACTCCGGTACGCCGTGCAATGTCTTTGATCGTTACTGCCATGGGGTAAGTCCTGTTCGCTTATCGCTCGTCGGCAAGCACTTCGCCGGCGGGCGGTTCGGCGGGTCGGTGGTCGCGCTGGTGTGAGAGCGAGCGCCAATCCTGCCCGGTATCATACAGTGAGGTGCCACCCAATTCAAGCGGATTCGTCAACCAAGTCCGGAACCGATCCGTCGTGCTCCAGCCAGTTCCCGCGGAGGCATAATCGCAAAATACAACCGCGCGTGTTCCATCAGAGACGCGCAAGGCGACGTTGGTTCCAGCCTCGGCAGCTAGTTCTGGGTCCAGTTGTCCGGTGACCTCTCCATCGACTCCCGTTGGTAGGTCGAACGTCCCCGCGGCGGCCGTGTTCAGTCGCTCGCTTAGACTTAAGACAACCGGACCGCGCACGAGGGCAACCTGGCCGTTGCCGTCTGGGGCGGCGACCGCGCGTACCGTTAGGTCGAAACGGAGTTCGAGGTGGTCGGCGCCGCGCCATTCGCGCTCTAGGCGCACATACCCGGCGCCCTCGACCTCCACCGGTTCACCGTTGATGCGCACCTGCCAGCGCGGGCTCCAGGCGGGGCTGCGCAGGACCAGGGTGAAGCGTTCGGGCTGCTCCAAATCCAGGCGCACCTGGGTTGTTGCGGCAAACGGATAGTCGCCGCTAAGGTGCAGGCCGAGTTGCTGGCCGGCGGGGGTGCTAACCATCGCGTGGCCGGGGGCGTACAGGTTAATGCACGGTGCGCCGTCGAGCGTGCCGACCGCCCAGCGCGGTGTGCGCAACAGGGCGCGCGGCCCGTTGACCACGCAGCAACTGAGGCCGACATCGGCATGCTGGATGTAGCTGGGGACGCGTTCGCCGTTGGGTGAGCTGAAGTAGGCCCACCAGCGGCCCGAGGGCATCATCGCGGGCAGCAGCGCGTTGTACAGGTTCCGCTCTAGCTCGTCGATCCAGCGCGGCTCGCCGGTCAGCTGCCAGAGGTGCTCGGCGTACTTCATCCAGGTCGCCGTCACGCAGGTCTCCATGGGCATGTCGAGCGGCTCGGTTTGCCGCGTGCGCCCATCGCACCACACCTCGCGCGACGTACCACAGCCGAGGATGGTCGTCTCGTGGGCCAGGACACCCTCGCCCAGCGCCAGCGCGGCGCGCTTGTAGTCCTCGTTGCCCGTGGCGCGGTAGAGCTCGCAGAGGCCCTCGAAGCAGGACATCATCTCGTAGGCTTTGGCCGCGACATACTCCACCGGGCGGGCGCCGCTCAGCGCGGACTCGATGAGCCGCATGCCCTCCGGCGCGAGGGCGCTCGGGCGGCTCCAGGCCGCGACGATGTGCGCGGCGAAATCGAGGAAGCGCTGCTCGCCACTACGCTGGTAGAGTCGGACGATCGGTTCGAGCACGGAGCTGGTCGGCAGGCCCTTCCACGCGGCGAAGCCGTAGTCGGGCAAGTTGGCGCCGCCGGGGCCAAACTGGGCGATCAGCGTGTCACCCGCGCGCATCGCGGCGGCGAGGGTACCCTGGGCGCCGGTGCGGTCGTACGCGGCGAGCAGACCGAGCAGCGCATACTTGCGCCCCCAGACATCCCAGCCGGCGCCGCGGTGCTCGCGGCTGCGGGTGCCCAGGTAGCCGTCGTCGTCGGCCGTGGCCACCAGTGCGGCGACCGCTTCATCGCGCACGCGCGCGGACCGGGGTGTCTGGAGGTAGGCGTCGGCGAGGGCCAGGCCGGTGAACCACTTGCCCCAGTACTCGCAGCGCCAGTCGCCGTCACCAACCTCGGTCTTATCGCGGAAAGGGGCGATCAAAGGTTCTAACGGCTGCTCGACGAGTCCGTGCTGGGCGCAGGCGGTCAGGCGGGCGCCCAGCCAGCCCGTGAACTGGACCGCGCCGGGCCCGGCTGCGCCGGCAGCATCAGCCGCGCTCGCAGCGCCACCGACGGCCAAACCGAGACCAAGCAGGCCGACCGTGTAGCCGGGGCGCATCCTACCGGCCCCCTAGGCAGGAGAACGGCGCGCTAGGCGGAAGCATGCCGCCAGCGGCGCGGCCACCAGGCGTCAGGCGTCGGGAGACGAACGTGAATGTCAGCGACCTACCCATTGGGAGCAACCCTCCCGCGCTGGTACTTTCCCATTTTCCCAATCGCCTAATCACCTTCGTATGGCGCAACTGGGAGTTGGTACCCCCATCACGACTCGCCGAGGTGCTGCAGACGTCTACGGACAACGTCATCGCGCTCGCGGCCCATCTCGGCCTGCGGGTCCCGCCGCGCGTCTCCCCAGCCTGGCTGCAGCGAGGCTACGTCACGCTGATCCGCGCCAACTGGCATCTCCTTCCGTATGATCAATTGTTGGTCCTGTTGGGCTGGAGCGCAGATCAACTCGATTTTGCCTTGCGCGAGGATGATTTCCTCTGGATTAAGCTGGGCTTGTTGAAGCCCGCCTGCGCGCCGCTGGCGTGGGCCGAATTGGACGTCGCGGAGCGCGAGGCGGCGGCGAAGGTGCGCGACCTGCTGGAGTTGCACTTTCCGACGCGACACGAGCCTGACGCCGATCCGCCCTTCGGCTTCCTCCGTGAGTTGGCCCGACCACCGGCGCGTGTGACGCAGCCACGGACCGACGCGCCGTTCGACTCGCGGATCATCTACAGCTACGCCGCGGTCTACGGCGACCCGCTGTTGGAGCCCGAACTGGACCCGTTCCCCGCGGGGCTGCTGGCGCGGCTGGCGGACCACGGGGTCAACGGGGTCTGGCTGCAAGGGCTGCTCTACACGCTGTTCCCGTGGGCCGCCGCCGGCGAACGGTCGGCGGGCTGGGAGCGGCGGCTGGCCGCGCTCGAGTCGCTGTGCGCGCGGGCCGGGCGGTATGGAGTCGGGGTGCACCTGTATCTCAACGAGCCACGGGCCATGCCGTTCGACTTCTTCGACGCCAATCCCGACCTGAAGGGCGTCGAGCACCCACAACTGGGTCAGGCCTCGCTGTGCACCTCGCAGCCGGCGGTGCTCGACTACCTGCGCACGGCCACCGAGCATCTGTTCCGCCACGTGCCGCAGCTGGCCGGCTTCTTCACGATCTCGATGAGCGAGAACCCGACGCACTGCTGGTCGCACCACCGCGGTGCGCAGTGCCCGCGCTGTGCGGATCGCGACATGGCCGAAGTGATCGCCGAGGTCAACACCGCGCTGGCCGAAGGCGCGTGGGCGGCGAAGCCCGACGCGCAGGCGACGGCCTGGGCCTGGGCCTGGCCGAATGAGGTGGACCTGCGGGCCATCGATTTGCTGCCGGCGGGCATGCGGGTGCAGGCGACGAGCGAGGAACAGCTCGTAACTCGAGTCGGTGGGGTCGAGGGCGCGGTGGTCGACTACACCATATCGCAGCCGGGTCCCGGGCCGAAGGCGCCGCGGATCTGGGCGCGGGCACAGGAGCGCGGCCTGCCGACGAGCGCGAAGATCCAGGCCAACAACACCTGGGAGCTGTCCTCGGTGCCTTGGATCCCGGTGCCACACCTGGTCGAGGAACATGTCAACCGGCTGCGCGAACTGGGCGTCGACGGCATCCAGTTGAGTTGGACCCTGGGCGGTTGGCCCTCGCCGAACCACGAGGTGGTCACCGCGAGCGCCGACGAGGTGCTGCGGCGCCGGTACGGCGAGAAGGCGGCGCCGGTGGTCATCGAGGCTTGCCGGCTGTTCGCCCGCGCGTTCCGCGAGTATCCGTTCCACATCGGCGTGGCCTACAACGGTCCGCAGCAGCTGGGCCCGGCGAACCTGCTCTATCCGGAGCCGACCGGCTGGAACGCGACGATGGTCTGTTTCGCCTACGACACGCTAGGTGCCTGGCGTGCGATCTACCCCGAGGACGTCTTCGAGAACCAGTGGCGCAAGCTCTCCGAGGGTTGGCAGGACGGCTTGGAGCTGCTGCGGAGCTACGGCGGCTGGGAGCGCGACCCGGCGCTGGCCGATCTGGAGCGCGTCGCGGACGCCTGCTGGTGCCACTTCCGCTCGGTCTACCACCAGGTCTTCTTCACCCGCCGCCGCGAGTCCGCCGACCCGGTCACCCGCGCCGCGGTGCGCGACGTGATCGCGGCCGAACTGGACATCGCCAAGCGCCTCGAAGGTCTGGTCCGCGCCGACTCGCGCTTCGGCTTCGAGGCGACCAACCACTACTACTACACGGTCAACGACCTGCGCGAGAAGGTAATCAACTGCGCGCAGCTGCTGGAGATGTGGAGCGCCTAGCGCAGCCCTGCCCCTGGCACGGGGTCAGCCGATGACCGCGGCGCCCCGGCGGCGGCCGATGAGGCTGGCTAGGCCGAGGACGGCGATGGTCACGAGGACTAGGGCCACGCCATAGGCGGCGCCGCGGGCGAAGTAGGCGGCGCGGAACTGGCCGAAGATCTCCATCGATACCGGGCGGTTGGCCGGGGTGTAGAGGACGATCGAGGCGACAAACTCGCCGACGGCGGCGATGAACGCGAGCAGTGCGGCGACCAGCGCGCCCGGTGCGACCAGCGGCAGGACGACGGTCGTTAGCACGCGCGCGGGCGGGGAACCGAGGGTGGCCGCGGCCTCCTCGAGGCTTGGGTCGACCTGGGCCAGCGAGGCGCCGACCGCCCGCACCGTCAGCGGGATCGAGCGGACGAAGTAGGCCAGCGGCAGGATCGTGTAGGTGCCGAGCCAGACGAAGCGGCCCATGGCCGGCTGGTGCACGCTGAACCAACCGGCAAGCGCGAGGCCGGTGACCGTGCCGGGGATCGCATAGGGCAGCACGGCCAGGGCCTGGGCCAGGCCGCGGCCGCGAAAGCGGACTCGGGCCAGGAGCCAGGCGGCGAGCACGGCGAAGAAGACATTGGCCGCGGTGGCCTGGGTGGCCATGGCCAGGCTGTTGATCAGGGGCACCTGCCCGGCCGGCTCGGAGAGGGCGAAGCGCCAGGCGGTGAGGCTGTAGCTGGGCGGGACGATCTGGGTGGTCCAGGCGGCATCGTCGGCAAAGCTCAGTAGGACGAGCATCAGGTGGGGCAGGAGCAGGACTAGCGTGGCCAGCGCGCCGACCGCCGCGAGCGCCCAGCGGCCGAGCCCGTGGCTCAGCGGCACCCGGCGCCGCTCGGCGCCCTTGCCCCCGCCGCGGTAGTCGCCGCGCCCCTCGACCCACTGCAGCAGCAGCAGAAACAGCACGCAGACCAGCGCGAGGACCACCGTCTCGGCATGCATCAGCGACAGTGAGGTGCGCTGACGCGATTCGAGCAGCTGGGTGGTCAGCACGCGGACGCCGCCGAGCACGTACGGCGCGGTGAAGCTGGCCATCGATTGCATGAAGCAGAGCAGCGCGGCGGCGACGAGCGCGGGGGTGAGCAGCGGCAGGGTGACAGTGAACAGGCGGCGGGCCGGGCTGGCGCCAAGGCTGGCGGCCGCCTCCAGCCGCGACTCGTCGAGGCGGGCGAGGCCGGCGGAGACGAAGGCGTAGAAGTAGACGTAGAAGCTGTAGGCATGGACCGCGAGCACCGCGCCGTAGCCACGGAAGGCCCAGGGCGGGCGGTCGAGGCTGAACAGGGCCTGCACCAGGCGGGTGACGATGCCGCTGGGGGCGTAGAGGAAGTAGAAGGCCATGGCCCCGACCAGCGGCGGCAGCAGCAGCGGGACGAGCGCGACGGCGGCGATGATGCGGCGGCCGGGGAAGTCGTGGCGGGCGACGAGAAAGGCCAGCGGGATGCCGATCGCCGCGGAGAGCACGACGGTCAGTAGCGAGATAGTCAGCGAGTTCCGCAGGGCTTCGAGTTCGATGTTCGGTAAGCCGTCACCGAGCCCGAAGAACAACTCTCGCCAGCCCGAGAGATCGAGGTGCCAGGTGCTGTCGCGCCACTCGAAGAGGCTGGCGGTGAACAGGCGGGTATAGGGGCCGGCGACGAGCCAAAGGAGGACGCCGCCGACCCCGAGGATCAGCAGAACGCGCAGCGGGCCGCGATTCACGACGTGCCGCGCCCCTTGATCGTCGTGTTCCAGCGGCGCATCCACTCGTCGCCGTCGGTGCGCACCTGCTCCCAGTCGACGTGCAGCTCAGGGATGACCGCCGGCAAGTCGCTAGGCAACTCGAGGCCCGGTAGGTCGATTGCCGGCAGGCAGTAGAACTGCTCGGCGGCGAAGGCCATCTGGGCGGGGGCGGTCGCCCATTCGTAGAAGATCTCGGCCTCGCGGCGGTGCTTGGTGCCAGCGACGATGCCGATCGCGTCGACCACCATCGGGCTGCCGGACTTGGGCAGGACGTAGCCCAGTTGGTAGTCGTGGTCACGTCGCTGGATGAAGACATCGCGCAGGTTCCAGACCGTCAGGACGCCCTCCTGCGCCTGGAACTGGCGGAAGAGGAGGGCCGGGTCGGCAGCGTAGGTGACCGTGTTGGCGTCGAGGCGGGTGAGCCACTCGAAGCCGGCGTCGATGGAGGGGGCGCGCTGGATCATCGCGGCGATGAAGCTGCGCATCGTGCCCGAACTGAGCGGGTCACGGATGATGATCTTGTCCTTCCAGCGTGCATCGAGCAGGTCGTCCCAGTCGGCGGGTGCATCCTGCTTGCGGACCGCCGCGGAGTTGTAGACGATGACTCCCGGCGTCAGCCACTGGCCGTACCAATGGTCGGTGGAATCTCGCCGCTCGGGGGCGATGCGGTCGGCCCAGGTGGGCTTGTACGGTTCAAGCAGGCCCAGTTCGGTAGCTTGGGCGTAGGTCGTGTGCGGCGCGCCCCACCAGACGTCGGCGATGGGGTTGGCCTGCTCCGCGCGGAGGCGGTCGAAAACCTGCTGGGCGCCCATGTCGACCGTCTCGAGGGTGATCTCGGGGTGGTCGGCGGCCCAGCGTTCGGCGAACGGCTCGAGCATCTCGCGGCCGTGGGGGGTGTAGACGGTCAGCTTGGTGGTCGGCGCGCCGCCGGTCGCGGGCGTCGCGGGGCCCTCGGTCGGCCGGGGCGGAGCGCAAGCGGCCAGGGCTAGCAGCAGGGCGGCGCACGCCAACAGATGATGGCGAGGTAAGCAGGTGTTCATCGGCAACCCTCCGGGCAACAGCGTACTACGCCGGGTCTTGGCGTGTACAATACACGAGGGCCGCGCGGGCGGGGCGCGCGGCGAGGCGCGGGCTGGAGTCCGCGTGGCGGCGGAGTAGCGTGTGACTGCAGCGGTGGTCTCCATACGGCTCGCGGCGAGCGACCTGGCCCGTCTCATGGCGGACAGCCCGTTCGGCATTCGGCTCACGCTGGCCCAAGACCATTTTGTTGTCCGCCGCAAGATTGCGTTGTTCCAGGCGCGCGCCCGCGTCTACCCCGAGGTCGCCGGCAGCCGGCTGCGGTTCGTCATTCCCTTCGAGGACTTGAGCGTCGACCGCGGCGTCGGCGGCTTGCTGCGCGGCGCGCTGCAGATCATCTGGCGCGCGCTCGAGACCCGCCTCGACCGGTTCGTGGCCAAGGCGCTGGCCGACCGCGGCCTGCCCTGGGAGATGGTCTGGGTCGACAACATCGAGGACACGCGCGGCCGCGCGATTACTGTCAATGTGTCGTTGACCGTCTTGAACCAGTACTTGCTCGACCGGGGCGTGACGCACGGCTTGACGATGCGCATCGAGGCGCTTGACGTCTCGCCGGCGGCGCTGGAGCTGGCCCTGGACCTCACGCCGGCCCCTTGACCGAGGAGAAGCTAGGTGGACGAAACACCGGAGCAGACCAGCCGTATCCATCTCGATCCCGCCGCACTGAACCTGGTGTTCGAGCGCTTCGTCAACCAGCCGGGCAAGCTGACGGTCGCCTTCGTCGACGGGTTGCTGCGGATTGAGGCGGAGGGGCTGACGATCCTGCTGCGCTCGATCGACTTGGACGCCACCGGCGCCGGGGTGACGCTGAACATGGACCGCGGGGCGACGGAGTGACGGGCTGGCGCTGGCTTGGTGCGCTGGTGCTCATTGCCGCGCCGACGCTCGCGCAGCCCGTGCCGGTGCAGGTGGAGCGGACGGCGACCGGTTGGCAGCTGCTGCGTGGGGGCGAGCCGTACCGGGTGCTCGGGCTGGGTGGCGAGAGTCAGCTGGAGGTCGCTGCGCGGCTCGGTGCCAACTCGATCCGCACGTGGGGCGTCGAGGGACTCGGGGCCAAGCTCGACGTGGCGCATGCGCTGGGCATGACGGTGACCGCGGGCATCTGGCTGGGTCACGTGGCGCACGGGTTCGACTGGCACGACGAGGCGGCGCTGGAGCGGCAGCGCGCGGCGGTGCGCGCGGCGATCGAGCAGTACCGCGACCATCCGGCGCTGCTGGCTTGGGGCCTGGGCAACGAGATGGAGATGGGCCAGGCCGAGGAGCCGGTCGTCTGGCAGGAGATTCAGCGGCTGGCGCAGCTGGCGCATGTGTTGGACCCGCACCACCCGACGATGACGGTCATCGCGGAGCTGGGCGGCGCGAAGCTAGCGGCGTTACAAGCCCACTGCCCGTCGATCGACATCGTCGGCATCAACAGCTACGCCGGCGCGCCGAGTGTGCCGCGGCGCTACGCCGAGCAGGGTGGCGACCGGCCGTACCTGCTGACCGAGTTTGGCCCGCCCGGGGTCTGGGAGGGCGGGCCGCGCACGCCGTGGGACGCGCCGGAGGAGCTGACCAGCGCCGAGAAGGTCGCCTGGTACGAGCGCTCGTATCGCGCCAACGTCCTCGACAACGCTGACACCTGCCTGGGTAGCTACGCGTTCCTTTGGGGCACGAAGCAGGAGGCCTCGGCGACGTGGTTTGGGCTGCTGCTCCCCGATGGCGCGCGGCTGGCGGCGACGGATGCGCTGAGCGAGTTCTGGACGGGCCGGCCAGTCGACGACCCGGTGCCGACGATCGAGCCGCTGGTGGCCGAGGGCCCGCGCGAGGGTGAGCCGGGGCATGAGGTGCGGGTGCGGCTAGTCGCGTCTGACCCGGCGGGCGGGCCGCTGCAGGTTGACTGGCTGCTATCCGGCGACCCAGCGACGGGCAACGCCGGTGGGGCGACTGAGGCGACGCCGCCGACCTACCCGCGATCGATTCTCGCCGCCGACGAGACCGGCGCGACGGTGCGCCTGCCGGCGGCTGGCCGCTACCGGCTGTTCGCCTTCGTGCGCAACGGCCGCGGGGGCGCGGCCACGGCCAACCTCGCCCTCCACGGCGTGCCGCGCGCGGTCGCCACGGACCCGACCAAGGCGCTGCCGGTCCTGGCCGAAGGCGCGGCACCACAGCTGTGGGCGCCGACGGGTTACATGGGCACGACCGAGGCCATCGCCATGGACCCGGCCTGGACCGACCGGCCGCACGAGGGCGCGACGTGCCTGCGGGTGGCGTACGAGTCGGGCGAGGGCTGGGGCGGGGTCGTCTGGCAGCACCCGGCGAACGACTGGGGGCAGCAGGCGGGCGGCTGGGACCTGAGCGGGGCGAGCGCGCTGCGCTTCTGGGCGCGGGGCGAGCGAGGTGGCGAGGTCGTCACCTTCAGCTTCGGTACGCTGCGCGACACACCAGTGCGCGACACGGCTCACGGCGAGTTACAGGTCACGCTGACCCCGGAGTGGACCCAGTACACGATTGACGTGGCCGGCGCGGACCTGAGCCGCATCAAGTCGGGCTTCGCCTGGGTCGTCGCGGGGCAGGGGCGGCCAGTTGTCTTCTTCGTAGATGGAGTCGAGTGGGTCGGGCTGGACCAGGCCGGCGCGCCACCGCCCCTGCCAGAACTGACCCCGGCCCGCGCCGCGCAACTGCCCCTAGTGGTCTACGACGAGCCGGGCGGCGCGGCCGCGTGGGTGCCGTCGGGGTACATGGGCGACCACACGAGCCTGGTGCTCGATCCGGCGAGCACCGACGCACCGCACGGCGGGACGCACTGCCTGCGCGTCGACTACCGCGCGGTGGGCGGCTGGGCCGGTGTGGTCTGGCAGGACCCGGCGAACGATTGGCGCGGCGAGCAGGCTGGTGGCTGGGACCTGCGCGGGGCGCGCCGCCTCAGCTTCTGGGCGCGCGGGGCGGCGGGCGGCGAGCGCCTTACCGTACGTTTCGGCCTGACACAGACGGGCGACTACCGCGACAGCGCGCAGGGCGAGCTGGCGGTGACGCTGACCGACGCGTGGCAACAGTTCAGCCTCGACGTCGCTGACCTGGACCTGAGCCGCGTCAAGACGGGCTTCTGCCTGGTGATCGCTGACGCGCCCGGGCCACTGACCGTCTATCTGGATGACGTCGTCTGGGAGTGAACGATGGTGTTGGGCATGTGGCTGATATGCGCGGGTCTGGCTCTGCAGCCGGCGGCCGAACCGACGGCGAGCATCGTCGTTATCGGGCAGGATGACGCGGGCGACGCGGAGCGCATCAACGCGGCGATCGAGGCGAGCCCGGAGGGTGCTGAGATCCTGCTACGCGGGCGCTTCTTGCTGACCGCGCCGGTGCGGCTGTTAGGCGACCGGGCCTACCGGGGCGACAGCCGCGCGGGGACCGTCCTGCGCCAGGCCGACGGTGCAGGGCTACCCGCGCTGATGGTCTCGGCGAGTTGGCTGAGCAACAGCGAATGGACCGACCATCCGCTGGCGGTGCGGCATCTGCGTCTCGACGGCAACCGCGCGGGCAACCCCGACACGCCGACCGTCGGCCTGCTGTTGCGCGCCTGGCTGACGACGGTGGAGGACGTCCATATCCGCGAATGCGGCAGCGACGGCATCCGGCTGACGAGCGTCGGCGCGGAGGGCGGCGGCCTGCGCAGTACGCAGGTCAACGGGCGCCTGCAGCACCTGTTCATCGACGGCAGCGGCCGCCACGGCATCTACGTCGAGGACCCGCAGAACCAGGTCACCGACTGGATCCTGGCGGACTCGTGGATCGCGGGTTCGCGCGAGGACGGCATCCGGATGGAGAACGCCGCCGGCTGGATGGTCCAGCGCAACCATATCTACGGCGTCGGCCGGCACGCGATCGACGCGCAGCGCGCGTTCGGCACGGTTATCTCCGACAACTACATCGAGGGCTTCGGCGAGAGCCGGCAGCCCGGTACGTTCTATGGCTTGCGGGTCACGCTGCAGGGCGACTCGGCGAGCACGATCAGCGGCAACCGCATCTTCAACCACGGCGGCGAGCCGACTGAGGGCGCGGAGTACCGCTACCTCGGCGTCAGCGTCAACTACGGGCACGGCGTGGCGACGATCAGTGGCAACGCCATCCGCGGCAGCGGCACGCCGCGTGGCGTGGGGCTGCGCTACACGACGGACGGCGAGCGGAGCATGAAGGTCGTCAGCGTGGGCAACGTCGTCGAGTCGGTGGCGGTGCCGCGGCATGTGGGCGGCGACGTGGTGCTCGATGCGGGGCTGTAGCGCGTGGTCTACCGCGAGGCGGCGCTAACCGACGACGACACGGCCGCGCTGCTGGAGTTCTACGGCGGTTGCTTTGGCGCGACGGCGGGGCTGGCGGGCCGGGTGCTTGTCCATCGGTGGGCCGTTGCGGGCGGCGAGGTGCATCGGTTTGCCGTCGACGGGGCGACGATGCCAGGCTGGAGGCCGCTGGGCGACGTTGACTGGACCTGGCAGGCAGAGGACCGCGATGGGGGCCTGGTTGGCGAGTATGCGGACGAGTCGGGGGCGTGGGCCCTGAGCGGGGCGGCTTGGCTGCCGCCGGCTGATGGCGAGCCGGATGACGTGCAGCTCGTGCCGCCGGACCCGACGTGGCCGGACCAGGCGGCGACGCTGATCGCGGAGCTAGGCGCGATCGTGCCGGCCGGCTTGGTCCGGCGCTGGGAGCACCACGGCAGCACGGCGGTGCCCGACCTGCCCGCCAAGCCGGTGCTCGACCTGCTGGCCGAGGTGGAGGACGAGGCGGCTGCGCGGCAGGCGTTGGTGCCGGCGCTGTGTGGGCGGGAGGTCGAGTACTGGCGCCAGGACGGCGCGGCGACGTATGTCGGGCGCTGGCGTTGGGGTGGGCGGCGGCGTTACCATCTGCACGTGGCCGCGGTCGGCGACCCGATCTGGGCCGGGCTGACGTTCCGCGACCGCCTGCGCGCCGACGCGGCGCTGCGGCGCGAGTACGCGGCGCTCAAGGCCGACCTCGCGGCGACGCTGGGCGCCGATCGCGAGCGCTACACGCTAGCCAAAGGCGAGTTCGTCGCCCGCTACTCGGCCTAGCCGCCTGGGCCGAAGACCTCGACCTCGCGCAGCCAGACGCGGTCACCGCCCGGCTCCCAGTCGATGATCTCGGTCGCGACACGATCCGCGACGAAGCCCATCGTCGAGCGTAGGAAGCGCAGCCGCAGCCGGTCGGTGGTCTCCGCCGGCCACTCGACGACGGCGATGTTCTGGTCGCGGTACCAGGTGCTGACCAGCGAGTTGGCGCTGACGGCCGGGTCGCTCGGTGGTAGGTCCATCGCGTAGCGGCCGACCGTCCGCCAACCGGCGCCGTCGGGCACCTGGACCTCGAACTCGACGAGCGCGCAGTGCGGGTTATCGGCGCGGCTGGAGTAGACCACGACGCGGTCGAGACTTTGGGGCTGGGCCCAGGTCAGCTCAAGCGTCTCGGGTTGCGTCAGTTCACCGCTCCAGAGCGCGCCCCACGGCGTCGAGGGGTGGACGTTCTCGATGACGTCGTTGGTCAGCGTGGCCAGGTCGTTCTCGGTCGCGCCGGAGTAGGCCAGGGTCGCGCTGGGCGCCAGGTTCGGGCCCCAGGTCGGGGCGACCAGCTGCACCGTCGCGGCCTCAGGCAGGGTTAGGTAGACCGGCAACGGCGTGGTCGGCACCGTCAGCACGCCGCCTGCGGCGGTCAGCTCGCTTTGGTTGCCCCACGAGTCGGTCAGCGTGGGGCTGGTTGCGCCGGCGAGGGTAAGCTGTGCTGGCTGGTCCTCGGTGCCCAGGGCGCGGAGCGTGACCACCTGCCGGCCGTCGGCGGCGTCCACATGCCGCGTGACCCACCAGAGCCGCTGGGCGAGGGTGCCAGCGTCGAGGCGCTCGGCAAAGGTCGCACCGGCCAGAACGCCGGTGCGCGTGCGCAGCGCGAGCGCGGCGGGGTGGGGCCCGCTACTGGACCAGAGGTAGGTCGGCACGTCGTGGTAACCGCCCTCGTTGACGTAGTAGTGCCAGTTGTGCTCGTTCGGCACGCCGAGGCTGTCGAGCACGTCGCGCTCGAGGGTGACGCGTGCCGCTTGCACGCCGCCGAGGAAGGTGCGCGCGCGGACGCCACCGGTGGCGCGTTCGGTCTGCCAGATGGGCCGGTCGCCGAGGCCCGCGTCGGCCATCATCCGCCGCAGTTCGCCGTACTTCCAGGCCCAGTGGTCCGGGTCGATGCTCTCGTTGCCCTCGTAGCTGTGGGTGGTGATGATGTCGAGGGCGGCGCCGGCGCCGGTGGCGAAGAACCGCTCGTGCCAATCAAGGATGAGTCCGCAGACCGTTGGCCCGAGCACCAGCGCGTCGGGGTCGACCTCGCGGATGACCTCGGCGACGGGCACCAGCAGTTCGGCGTACTCCTCGGGCGTGAAGCCGAAGTTTGGTTCGTTGATGACCTCCCAGTACTTCACGCGCCCGCGGAAGCGTTCGACCGCCTCGCGCACGCGGCCCAGTTCGGCGTGCTCCCGGTTCTCGAGCTGGACCATCAGCACCAGCCCGAGCCGCTCGGCATCCTCGACGCACTGCTCGACGGTGTCCAGGTCGCCGATGTGGACGCGGTGCATGCCCTGACCACACCAGGCGGTGCGGTCGAGGTCGTTCCAGAACTTGCTCTCGACGACGTCATCGGCGTCGGGTAGGCCGGGCCAGTTCGGTGTGTAGGCGACGTGGCCGGCGTGAGCGTCCAGCAGCTCGTCGCCGTCGCGCAGGCTGACAATCGCCTGGTACCAGCCGTAGGCCGGCAGGTCGACGGTGCCCAGCGGCAAGCTGATCGCCTCGCGGCCGCCGAGGTCCAGGTCGAGCTGCCCGCCACCAACCGGCTGGCGGTAGTAGTCGACCACCTCCCAGCGCACGTTGACCTGCGCTACGCGGCGGTTACCAGCGGCCAGATCGAGGCGGACCTCGGCGCGCGGCTCGGTGACCAGGCCGTGTGGCGCGCCGACGAAGACCTTGGGCAGCAGGCCAAACCGGCGGGTGTCGAAGACGTCAATGTTCTCGGCATCGAGCGCCACGGCGCTGAGCGGCACGGCGACCACACGCTTGTTCTCGCGGTCGGTGATGAAGGCGGTCTGGCCCGCGACCGCAACGGCCGGATGGTTGTGGATCGGGCCGATCCAGGTGCGGTTCCAAGCCTCGCGGCCGCGCCAGCCGACGACGGTCTGCCCGTCAGCCAGCAGGCGGTACAGTGCGCCGTAGTCACCCAATGACCAGTACAGATCGCCGCTCGCTTGGTCCACGTCGAAGGCCGCCCAGAGCCGGCCGGCGGGTTGGCTTAGGTTGCTGTTGCCGCTGCCGTGGTAGGCGACCAGGGCGCCGTCGGCACTGATCTGGTAGACCAGGTTCTCGGCTCCGGCGAAAGCGTACGCGGTGCCGTCGGCGCGCACGCGGAGCGCGTCGAAACGGCCCTCGGCCGGCCAGGCGGCCCATTCTAGCGGCTCGGCGGTGAGCGCGGGCAGGCGGTAGCGGAGGCTGTTCTCTTGCTGGTCGGCCAGCGCGTAGAGCCAGTCAACGCCGTCGACCGTCGCCAGCGCCACAGCACGCGCGGCCTGCGGGAGATTGGTCAGCTGCCACGAGTCGGCGCCGGCGGTGCGGGTGGCCAGCTGGTTGTGGCCGCCGCGCCAGAGGTACAGGTTGCCGGCGCTGTCGCGCAGGGCACCGCTCTGTTCACCGAGGGGCGCCATTTCAGCGGGGGCCGGCAGGTCGGCGAGGATTGTGCCGTCGGCGCTGAGCTCGACGACGGCCGCCTCGTCACCGCGCTGATCGATGACCAAGACGGTGCCGGTCGGTGTGGCCGAGATGGCGACAGGGGTATTGAGGGTATCAACGCCGAGGAGGTCGGGGGTCTGGGCGGTGGCGGCAAGCGCGAGCAGCAGGAGGACGGTGGCCAGGGCGTAACGCATCGAGGTCTCCGAGTTTGGTCAGTATAGAACAACCAGACCGCTGCTCCTTCTCCGCGTGCTTGGTACCTAGCCGCGCCAACGGTAGTGCAGTGGATCCTGTTCGCACAGACGGGCCGCGGCGTGCTCGGGGGTCAGGTCGCGTTGGGCCTCGGCGAGCATCTCGTAGCCGACCATGAACTTCTTGACCGTCGCGCTGCGCAACAGGGGTGGGTAGTAATGTGCGTGCAGCCACCAGTGGCTCTGGTCGCCCTCGGTCGCGGGCGCGCCGTGCCAGCCCATGGAGTAGGGGAAGGACGTCTCGAAGAGATTGTCGTAACGGCTCAGCAGTTCACGCATGATCTTGGACAGCGAGTGGCGCTGGTCCTCGCTCAGTTCAGGCAGATGGGTAACCTGCTGCTTGGGCAACAGGAGCACTTCGAACGGCCAGACTGCCCACCACGGCACGAGACCGACCCAGTGCGCGCTCTCGACGACCAGGCGCTCGCCGCTGGCCAGCTCGGCCGCGAGGTAATCACCGAGCAGCGGCTGGCCGTGCTTGGCGAGGTAGTCGCGTTGGTGCTGATCCTCTTTGAGGATCTCGTTGGGCAGCGACGAGCTGGCCCAGATCTGCCCGTGGGGGTGCGGATTCGAGCAGCCCATGACCGCGCCCTTGTTCTCGAAGACCTGGACCCAGGCGTAGGTCTCGCGCAGTTCGGCGACCTGCGCGGCCCACAGGTCGACGACGCCGCGGATGGCGGGCAGCTCGAGCTCGGGCAGGCTGAGGTCGTGGCGTGGGGAGAAGCAGATCACACGACAGGTGCCGGCGACCGCTTCGGCTGCGAGCAAGTCCCCGTCGGCGTGGCCCACAGCGGGAGCGTTGGGCATCAGCGCGGCGAAGTCGTTGGTAAAGACGAACGTCGAGTCGTAAGGCGGATTGGTCAGGCCGCCGGCGCGTTCGTTGCCGGGGCAGAGGTAGCACTGCGGGTCGTAGGCCGGACGCCGTTCGGCGGCGACGCGTTCGTGCTGGCCCTGCCAGGGGCGCTTGGTGCGGTGGGGCGAGACCAGCACCCAGTCGCCGGTCAGCGCGTTGCGGCGACGATGGGGATGCTCGGCGGGATCGAACTGCATTTCCATGCGGGTGCCTCACGCGCATGGTAGCACGCGCCCGCGATTGCTGGCAGGTGGGTTCAGCGTTGGCTTGACAGTGCGGAGTCGCTCCATTAGACTCGCGGATGGTCCGCTGCCGCCCCGCGCACGGGCTGGGAGCTTGTGCATGGATATCAAGGCCGAGATCATCCGCATTATCGCGGGCTATAAGGAGGTAGATCCCTCGGAAGTGAAGCCGGAGAGTACCTTCGAAGACCTCGGGATCGACAGCCTTGACGCGATCGATATCATGTTCGAGATCGAGGAGAAGCTCGGGCTTCAGATTCCGCCCGATGCGCTCGACTTGAACACCGCGCGTAGCGTCGCCGATATACTGGAAGTCACGGACCGCCTCACGGCCGAGCTGGGCGATCAGTTGGACCTCGCCCCCGAGCCGACCGCGGCGGACGCCGACAAAGACAAGGACCAGGATTAGAGCGAGAGCGGCTGGCCCACTCTCGCCCCAAGAGGTGCCGCGATGCGCCGTGTGGTGATCTCCGGCCTGGGCGCGGTCAGCAGCCTGGGCCACGACATACCCGCCCACCTAGACGCCCTGCAGACCGGACGCTCGGGCACCAGTCTGATCTCCTCCTTCGATGCCGACTGGCTGTACACCAAGGTCGGCGCCGAGGCCGGTGAGATCGACTTCGACCGCGCCGTGTCTCGCTCGGAGCAGCGCCACCTCGATCGTCATTCGTTGTTGGCGCTCTATGCGGCCGCCGAGGCTGTCGAGGACGCCGCGTTCGATGCGAGCCAGGACGGGCCCCGCTGCGGGGTCATCCTGGGGACGGGCATGGGGCCGGGCGAGACGATTGACTCGGCGATTGCCGGCGTCCATCTGGAGCAGCGGAAGCCCCGCCCGACGACGATCCCGCGCTGCATGTTCAACGCGCCGACAGGTCATCTGTCGATCAAGTACGGTCTGCGCGGCCCGAGCCAGATGATCGTCACCGCCTGTGCCTCCTCGGCCCATGCGCTGGGCCAGGCCTTCGAGTTCATCCGACGTGGCCAGGCCGACGCCTTCCTCGCCGGCGGCACCGAGACCTTCCCCCCGCGTGCGCTGATGGCCGCCTGGGACACTTTGCGCGTGATGTCGACGGCCAACGACCGGCCGGAGGCGGCGAGCCGCCCCTTCTCGGCCGACCGCGACGGGTTCGTGATGGGCGAGGCGGCGGCCGTGCTGGTGCTCGAGAGCGAAGAGCGGGCCAAGGCACGCGGCGCGCGTATCTACGCCGAGATCACCGGTGTTGGCCTCAGCTCGGACGCGCACCATATCACCCAGCCGCAGACTGACGGCCTTGAGCTGGCCATGCGCAATGCGCTCGCCGACGCGCGACTGCAGCCGGAGGACGTTGACTACATCAACGCCCACGGCACGGCCACGCCGATCAACGACCCGCTGGAGACCGCGGCAATCAAGAGCGTCTTCGGCGACCACGCCCGGCGGCTGGCGGTTAGCTCGACCAAGTCGGCTCACGGCCACACCATCGGCGCGGCCGGCGCGTTGGAGACGGTCGCCACAGTGCTCGGCATGCACCACGGCTTCCTGCCCGCGACGCTGAACCTGCACGAGCCCGACCCCGAGTGCGACCTGGACTACGTGCCGCTCGAGCCGCGCGCGGCCAGCTTCAATGTCGCGCTGAGCAACTCGTTCGCCTTCGGCGGGCACAACGTCACCCTGGCCTTCCGCCGCTACCGTGGCTGAGCCCCGGCGCCTGCCGGCGGCCGCGGGCGGGGTGCTGCTGCAAGCGGGACGCGTGCTCCTGCTGCACAACCGGCTCAACGGCGAGTGGCGCTTGCCCAAGGGCCGGATCGACCGTGGCGAGACTCCGCTGCAAGCCGCGCTGCGCGAGGTCACCGAGGAGACGGGCTTCACCCAGCTTGAGGCTGGCGCCGACCTGGGCACACGGAGCATCGAGTACCACTTGGATAACGGGCTGGTCCGCCGCGAGCTGACCTACTACGTCATGACCCTGCGCGGTTACAGCCGTCGGGCGCGGACGCGGCGTGATGCGCAGCGTTTCGGGCTGAGCTGGCTAGGCGTCGACGAAGCGCTGGAGCGGCTGACTTTCGAGGTCGAGCGGCTCGTGCTGCGCGCGGCGCTGGCGGCTGACGACGCCGACTAGTCTGCCTCGACCTCGGCCCAAGACGAGCTCGTCTCCCAGAGCCGCACGCGCCGCACGACCAGGCCCGCGGGCAGCGGGTAGGCCGCGCCGGTGGCTGGGTCGATGACGGTCTCACCCCGTTCCAGGCGCGTCTGCACGTGCTCAAAGATCTGCCGGGCGAGCACCTCGGTCGTCGGGTCCTCGTCCTCGTAGATGATGATTCGCCCGCCCGGCCCGCCGTACGCCTCGTTCAGCGCGGCGAAGCCCGGGTCGTTGCGGTGGATGCACATGGCGTGGTCGAACCGGTCAAGGAACTCCAGCACGGCGACCTTGAGTGCCTTGAAGTCGACGACCATGTCCTGTTGGGTCAGCCCGCGGGCCTCGATGACGACCTCGACCCGGCGGGTGTGCCCGTGCGGGAACCGGCATCGGTCGGGGTGCTTGCTCAGCATGTGGCCGCTTTCGACCTCGAATGTCTTGGCTACGCGGTAGACAAACCCGGGCATCATCACCTTCCCCCTCCAGGCTAAGCGCGATCCCGGGTAGTGGCAACAGCCTGAGGGCCTGGCGGTACAATGGAGGCAGGGACGGAGGTGTCATGATGCTGATGACCAGTGCGATGCGGACTCTGGCGCTGACGGTGGGGGCGAATGGCCTGCCGGGCGAGTGGACCAGCGGCGACATCGGCCAGGTGGGGAGCGCGGGGGCGTCGAGCGAGGAGACCGGGCGCTGGGTCGTCAGCGGTTCGGGCAGCGACATCTGGGGCACCGCCGACTCCTTCCAGTTTGCGTACCACGAGCTGAGCGGCGACGGCGTGCTGACCGCGCGCATCGAGAAGCTGGAGGCGACGGACGAGTGGGCCAAGGCGGGCCTGATGGTCCGCGGCTCAGCCGACCCGGGCGCGGCGATGTGCATGCTGGTGGCAACGCCGCTGCATGGGGTGGTGGTGCAGTACCGGCCCTGGCCGGGCGGCGGCTGTGAGGGCAACGAGCGCTGGCAGATGGTTGACCCGCCCCAGTGGCTACGGCTGACCCGCGCGGGCGCGACGTTGACCGCCGACCGCTCCGATGACGGCCAGACCTGGGTCCGCGTGCACCGCACCTACATCACCATGCCTGATCCGGTGCTGATCGGCTTCTGTGTAACCGCGCACGACAACGGCAAGACCGCTCTGGCTGTGTTTACCGACGTGACCTTGGAAAGCGCCTAAGGCCCGCACCGTGAGTAGGAGCACTACCGACTCGACGGAGCTGGCGCCGCGTATCGCGGTGCTGGAGCCGGTCATCGCCAACCAGATCGCCGCGGGCGAGGTGGTTGAGCGGCCGGCCTCGGTGGTCAAGGAACTGGTCGAGAACGCGCTGGACGCCGGCGCGACGCGCATTGAGGTTGCCGTGACGGACGGTGGCCGGCAGATGGTCCGCGTCCGCGACAACGGCTATGGGATGGGCGAGCAGGACGCGATCCTCTGCCTCCAGCGCCACGCGACCTCGAAGATCCGCACGCCGGAGGACCTGCACCAGATTGCCACCTTGGGCTTTCGCGGCGAGGCCTTGCCGAGCATCGCCTCGGTCAGTGAACTGCGCCTGGTGACCCGGCAGGAGGGCGCGGAGCACGGGCACCAGGTGCTCGTCGAGGGTGGGGCGGTGACGGGTTTCGAGAAGGTCGGCTGCCCGGTCGGCACCGACATCACCGTGCGCAATCTGTTCTTCAACGTGCCCGCGCGGCTCAAGTTTCTCAAGACCGCGGGCACCGAGATGGAGCACATTACGACGCACATGACGGCCTTTGCGCTGCTGCACCACAACGTGGCCTTCCGGCTGGAGCACAACGGGCGTCAGGTGCTCTCGGCGCCGGCCTGTGAGGACCTACGCGACGCGGTGGCGCGGGTCTGGGGGCCGGACATCGCGCGCGAAATGATCTCGGTGCGGCTGGAGCAGGAGCCGCTGCGGATCATCGGTGAGGTCGGCAAGCCGTCAGTGGCGCGGCCCAACCGCAACCATCAACTGTTCTTCGTCAATGGCCGGCCGGTCCGCAACCGCGCGCTCGGTTACTCGATCCACGAGGCTTACCACACGCTGCTGACCCAAGGCCGGCATGCGGTGGCGGTGATCAACATCGAGTTGGACCCGCGTCTGGTGGACGTCAACGTGCACCCGGCCAAGCACGAGGTGCGCTTCACCCGCGAATGGGACGTGGCCAACGCGGTGCGCCGGGCGATCCGCAATGCACTCGAGTCGGCGCATCTGCTGAGCCGTGACCCGGGCCTGGTCGACCGGACCATGGCGGCGCAGGCGGCGGCGGTAGCGCCGGCGACCGGTGCAACCGCGACCGGCGAGAACGTGCAGCCGCAGCTGGACTTGTTCAGCGAGGAGACGGTGGCGTCGCTGACGCCGGCGGGCGAGGCCGGGCACAGGCTGCCGCTGTACTGCCGCCCGCTGGGCCAGATCAACCAGACCTACATCGTCTGCGACACGCACGACGGCATGCTGATCATCGACCAGCACGCGCTGCACGAACGGATCATCTACGAGCAATTGGCTGCCGCCGAGCAGGCGCGTCAGACCGACATGCAGCTGCTGGCGGTGCCGCAGACGCTGACGGTGTCGGCGCGGGAGACGCAGGCGATCGAGCAGAACCTCGAACAGCTAGCGCAGATCGGCTTCCAACTCGAGCCGTTCGGCCGCGACACCTTCCTCATTCGTGCGGTGCCGGCGATGCTGTCCCACCAGAATCACGAGCGCATTTTGCGTGACGTCGTCGACGATCTCGTGGCCCATGGCAGCCCGCGCAGCTACCGTGCAGCGCGCGACCTGGTGCTGCGGACAATGGCCTGCAAGGCGGCAATCAAAGCTGGCGACGCGCTGGCACCCGAGGAGATGGAGGGGCTGTTGGCGCAGATGCGTGGCAGCCAACTGCCGTTCCACTGCAACCATGGGCGGCCAACGATGTTCGCCGTGCCGTTGGACCTGCTGGAACGTCGCTTCGCGCGGAAGTAGCCGCTAGCCGGCGAGCAGGCCGGCGAGCGTCACCAGCGGCGTGCCGAACGGCCAACTCAGCACGATGGTGCCGGCCAACGTCGCCCAGAGCACCCACCTGGTCCACGGGCTGAGTTGGATCGCGGGCTTCTCCTCGGCTGCCGGCTGCATGTACATCAGCACAATCAGCCGGAAGTAGTAGTAGACCGAGATGATGCTGCAGAGGATGCCGACGACCGCGGCGAGGACCTGGCCCGCGCGGACGGCGGAGGCGAAGAGCAGGAACTTGCCGACGAAGCCAGAGAACGGCGGGATACCGGCCATGGCGATGAGGGCGACGGCCAGGCAGAGGGCCGCCAGCGGCTGGCGTTTGCCCAGACCGCTCAACTCTTCGATGTTCAGGCGGTCGTTGCTGTCGCCGCAGGCCACCAGCACGACGGTGAAGGCCGCCACGCTGAGGAAGGTGTAGAGCAGCGAGTAGTACAGCAGACCCTGTAGCCCCATCTGGCTGGCCGACATAACACCGAGGGCGAGGTAGCCCGCGTGGGCGATGGAGGAGAAGGCGAGGAGGCGCTTGATGTTGGTCTGGGTCAGCGCGGCGAGGTTGCCGACGAGCATGGTGACCACCGCCAGGACGGCGAGGACCGGCTGCCACTCGGTGCTGAGCGGCTCGGCGGCGAAGACCAGGACGCGCCAGAGGGCGGCGAAGCCCGCGATCTTGGGCCCGACCGACATGAACGTGGTGACCACGGTCGGTGAGCCGTCGTAGACGTCGGGTGCCCACATGTGGAACGGGACGAGGGCGACCTTGAAGCCCAGGCCGATGGTCAGCAGGGCGAGGCCGACGCGCATGTAGCCGGCATGGTACTGGCTGGCTTCGAGGCTGGTGTTGATGCCCAGCAGGTCGAGGGTCCCGGTCGACCCGTAGACCATGGCCATACCGTAGACGGTGAAGCCGGTGGCGAAGGCGCCGAGCAGGAGGTACTTGAGGGCCGCCTCGTTGGAGCTCAGGGCGCGGCGACCGGCCATCGCGGCCATGATGTACAGCGCGACGGACATCAACTCGAGGCCGATGAAGATGATGATCAGGTGCCCGGCCGCAGCCATTAGACACATGCCGAGGCAGCAGAGCAGCAGGAGCGGGTACAGCTCGAAGTGTTGGGCGCCGAGTTCGCGGAAGTGCCGCGCGGCAAGTGCTACGGTGAGAGCGGTGGCAAGCACGAGGACCAGGCCGAACCAGATCGCCACAGCGTCGGTGCGCAGCATGCCGCCAAAGCTGGTCTCGACCGATGACAAAGCCGTCAGCGCGAAGGTTAGGGCGGTCACGGCTAGGAGGACGAGGGTCAGCCGCGGCAGGCTGCGCTGGACGCGGCGGCCGGGGACGGCGGTGAGGATCAGCGTGAGCAGCCCACTGACGCCGAGGACTAAGAACGGCAGGAAGTGGAACAGCCGGATATCAGGGATCTGGTAGGTCATCGACTGCTCCTCACTGCATAGGCGCCGCGACGGCCGGAGCGGCCGACCCGGCCTCGGCTGGTGTCGGCGCGGGGACAACCGCCGCCGGCGCTGGCTGCGTCGCCGCGGGGGCGGTCAGC
>DHNJ01000156.1:0-16818 GCA_002409445.1 Armatimonadetes bacterium UBA5419
GTCACCTCGTGGCGGGCGATGTCCGCCTGCGAGACGCCGGACTCCGCCAGCCGCAGCGCCTGCCGCGCGGACTCGACGCCCTGCTCGGCGTTGGCTACGTCGGCCTCGGCGATCGGCACCTGCGCCCGCGCGGCACGGGCCGTGCTGGCCGCCGCCTGCGCCTGCCGCAGCTGCGCCTCCGCCTGCGTCACGCCCTCGCGCGCGTTGGCCAGATCGTCGCGGCGCAGCGAGAGTGTGCTCTCGCGGCTAGTCTGCGCTAGGTTCAACTGGTCCTGCGCGCTAGCCAACTGGGCCTGGGCGATGGCCACCTGCTCAACGCGCGGGCCCTCGATGACCAACGAATCGGCCAGCTCGGCCTGCTTCGCCTGCTCGCGCGCGGAGTCCAGCCGCAACTCGGCCGCGTCCATCGTCGCGCGTGCCACGGCGCCGCCGTCAAACAGCATCTTGGCCCGGTCGTAGTCGGCCTGGGCCGTGCGCAGGTTGGCCTGCGCGGCGACCAGCGCGCTGGCGCTCTGGCCGCGCTCCTGCGTGCGGGCGCCGGTCTGCAGCATGGCCACCTGCTGCTGCGCCTGGTTGACCGCCTGCTGGGCGGTGGTGATGCTGCTCAGCGTGCTCTGCTCGGTCAGGGTCAGCGTCGTCTCGGCCTGGTTGGCGCGGTTGTGCGCCGCGGTCAGCCCAACGGTGGCCTGCTCGACCGCCGCCTCGGCCGTCTCGACGTCGCCCGTGCTCTTGGTCCGCGCGATCAGCAGCGCCTGCTGCGCCTGCCGCAACTGCCCCTCGGCGACCCGCAGGCCGGCCTGCGCCTGGCCCACATCCACGCCGCCGTCGCCCGACTTCGTCTGGGTCATGGCCAGCGCCGAGCGCGCCGACTCCTGCCGCGCGCGCGCCGCGGCCAGGGCCGCCTCGGCGGTGCGCACGCCCGAATCCGCCTGCGTCTCAACCAGCGACAACGAGAGCGACGCCTTCTCAAGCTGGGCCCGCGCCGAGCGCAGCCCGGCCTCGGCCTGGGTCACGCCGCCGCGCGCCGCTGCATCGTCCAAGCGCACCAGCACGCGCCCGGCGGGCACGCGCTCGCCCTCCTGCGCGCCGATCGCCACCACGCGACCCGGCACCTTCGAGGCGATCGACACGTCCGTGCTGGCCTCGATGCTACCGGTGACCGCGATGGTCTCGTCGGCCACGGTCTCGGTGACCGCCGCGCCGCGGACCTGCACCAGCCGGTCCGGTGCGCCGGCCTTGGTCTCCGCCTCTACCGGCGCCGCCTTGCGGCCGCAGCCGGCTAGCAACGCGCCTGCCACCAGACAGCACGCGATCAGGGTCGTTGCTCGCTTCATGGACATCATCCTCAGTTGCTCGTCGGGTCCGCCGCGGCCGCCGGAGCGGCGGGCTGAGCGTCAAAATCATCGGGGGTATAGTCAGAGACCGGCTTGTGCTCGGCGTCGGGGTCGAGGCCGTAGGAGGTCAGCACGCTGTCCAGGTCCTCACCGCGCCGCGCCGGCAGCGGCGGTAACGGCCGCCGTGCGTCGGGCAGGTTCATCTGACCCTCGACCAGATAGCCGCCCGTCACCCCCAGCCAACCGGCCTGCGCCAACGCGTTGTCGTAGTAGGCGGTGACCAGATTCGTCTCCGCCGCCGATAGCGCGCGCCGCGCGTCCAGCAGCTCGAGGAACGTGCCCGCGCCCTCGCGGTAGCGCAACTCCTCGATCCGCAGCGCCTCAGCCGAGGCCTCGGTCTCCGTGACCGCCTGCTCCACCCGGCTGCGGGCGTCGCTCATCGTCAGCAGCACCTGCCGCACCTCAAGCTCGATGTTCCGCATCTGCCGCTCGAGGCGGTTGCGGTCAGCAACCACCTTGGCCCGCGACTCGCGCACCGCACCCGCGGTCTTGCCCCAATTCCAAACATTCAGCCGTAGCGCCAGGACGACCTGCCAGTTGTCCTTGTCGGCGAAGGCGCCGGCCCCGACCGTGTGGGTGAAGCCGCTGCTGACCGCCAGGCTGGGCCAGTAGCCCGCGCGCGCCGCGCGCACCGCCTGCTGGTCGATCTCGATGACTGCCTGCTGCGCGCGCAGCTCCGGCCGCCGTTGGACCGCCAGTTGCAGGCTCTCGCCCAGGTCCGGCGGATCGAAGAGCACGCGCGGCACCGGCGCGATGTTCAGCGGCCCGTCGACCGGACGGCCCATCATCGACAGCAGCGCCGAGCGCGCCAGGTCGATGCCGTTGGTCGCTTGCAGCTGCGCCTGGCGCGCTGCGGCGACCGCCGAGGTTGCCCGCAGAACGTTCACCCGCGGCTGCGCGCCGGCCTCAAAACTCGTCTGCGCCACCCGCTCCTGCTCGAGCGCCAACTCGACAGTGCGGTCGGCCACCTGCCGCAGCTCCTGGGCCTTGAGCAGGTTCAGGTAGGCCAGCACGGTGTTGCCCGTGACGGTGTTGATCGTCGCCTCATCCTGGTATTGCGCGGCGACCTCGGCCATCCGCGCGATAGCGACCTGCGCCTGCATCGCGCCCCCGGAGAAGACGACCCAGTCACTGCCGATCTTGAATTGCCGGAAGTTGCCCGGCGTGATCGTCACCGCGGGCGTGTTCGGATCGAAGGCGACCGACTTTTCCTTCTGGAAGATCTCGGTGTAGTTGAAGTCAATCGGCGGCAGCAGGTCCGCGCGCGCCTGCTGCTTGCGGCCGCGCGCCGCCTCGATCTCCGCGCGCGTCGCGCCGATGTCGGGGCTGTTGACCAAGGCCTCCTCGAGCACATCGAGGATCGTGAGCATCTCGCCCTCGCCCGCCAGCGACGCCACCGAGCCCGGCAGGCGGTCGGCCACGCCGCCGCGCGCGGGCGGCACGATGGTCTCGAACTGGGTCACATCGGCGAGCGGGTCGGCAACGCCGCCCGGCGGCACGTCCTTGGTCTGCGTCGGCGCGGCGGCGACCGGCGGCACAACCACCTCGGTGCCCGGCGCCGGCGGCCCCAAACTCGTCCCCTGGCCCCAAGCGATGCTGGCGCTCAGCAGGCTGCCCCACACCAGCCCACTTAGCGCCAGACGATACTGTGCAAGCCCCGTCAAGCTTCGCATGCTGCCCTCGTCCTACCGCGGTCCTGCCGCCTGCTAATCCTACCACCGACAAGCCCGGGGATCGACCCAGCGTCGATTCGGTGGAGGCACCTGGCGGACCTCTCGATCACCGCACCGAACCCAGTATACACGAAAAGTGAATAAACACTTACTTACTTCGCCGAGTCGGTTGGTGGCGCAGGCTCGATCCGGCGCGGGAGGCGGGCGCGCGGGGTTGGCATCGGGCCCTCCCAAGCGTCTATAATGAGAGGCATGGACCTTGAAGGAGGATAGGCATGACTGATCGACGCGGTTTTCTCACCGGCGCGGCCGCCGTGGGTGCGGGCTTGGTCGCCGCCGGCGCGGCGCGCGCGCAGCAGACCCAAGAGGCCGAAGCGGCCCGCGTGGCGCCGACCAACGTGCAGCTGCTGCTGGGCAGCCAGGAAGGCCGGATCCCCGGTGACGGCCTGGCCCAGAAGGCCCAGCGCGCCAAGGAGTTCGGTTTCGACGGTCTCGAGCTCTCGCCCGGCATCGTTGGCCGGGTCGACGAGTACAAGAAGATTCTCGGTGACAACGGCCTCGGCGTGGCCGCCATCTGCGCCGCCGACGGCCCTTACATCGTGCCCGACGAGGCGCAGCAGCGCCGCGCGGTCGACAACGCCAAGCGCATCCTCGATGCCGCCGGCGAGCTCGGCTCGCCCGGTGTGATCATGGTCCCCGCGTTCAACGGCGCGCAGGACCACCTGGTCGGCTGGGAGGGCCGCGAACTGCTGATCACCCTCCTGCGCGAACTGGGCGAGCACGCCGTGCAGGCAGGCTCGCGCATGCTGCTCGAGCCACTCAACCGCGGCGAGGCGCGCTTCCTACGCCAGGTCGGCGATGCGGCCAGCATCTGCCGCGACGTCGGCAGCCCCGGCGTCGGTGTGATGGGCGACTTCTACCACATGCGCCACGAGGAGACCTCGGACATGGCCGCCTTCATCGCCGGCGGCGAGTGGCTGCACCACGTCCACCTCGCCAGCTGGAGCCGTAACCTGCCCGGCCAGGACGACCGCAGCTTCGTCGACGGCTTCCGCGGCCTGAAGTGGATCGGCTACAGCGACTACTGCAGCCTCGAGTGCGGCGTCCAGGGCGACCCGATGGTCGAACTGCCCAAGTCGGTCGAGTTCCTGCGCGCCCAGTGGGAACTGGCCTAACCCGTACCCCTGCCCAATGCCAACCGGCCCGCTCCCAGCTTGGGGGCGGGCCGGTTTGGTTCGGCTTGGAGCCGGGCGGCGTTAGGCCTCGGGCAGGTCCTTGAAGCTCAGGAACCAGTCCATCGCCTCATAGCCGGAGCCGGAGCCCGCGACGCGCTCGTTGGCCGCGGCGATCGTCGTCGGCGGCGGCACGATCACCTTGTCGCCAGGGCGCCAGTCGGCCGGGGTCGCCACGCCGTGCTTGTCCGCGGTCTGCATCGCGACCAGCAGGCGCTTGATCTCGTCGAAGTTGCGCCCCGCGCTGGCCGGGTAGTAGACCAACGCGCGGATCGTCGCGCTCGGGTCGATGAAGAACACCGCGCGCACGGCCTGGGTCGTGCTCGAGGCGGGCTGGACCATGCCGTACAGGTTGGCCACCTCCATCGACAGGTCAGCGATGACCGGGAAGGTCACCTCGACGTTGCTCGCGCCCTTCCAGGTGATCTTTTCCTTGATCGTGCGCAGCCAGGCGATGTGGCTGAAGTTGCTGTCGATGCTCAGGCCGATCAGCTCGGTGTTCATCGCCCGCAGCTCGTCCTGAATGCTGGCGAAGGTCATGAACTCGGTCGTGCAGACCGGCGTGAAGTCGGCCGGGTGGCTGAACAGGATGACCCACTTACCCTCGTAGTCGGCGGGGAAGTTGATCTCGCCGTTGGTCGTCACGGCCTTGAACGCCGGCGCCTTCTCCCCGATCAGCGGGAAGCGCGCACCGATCTCGTAGCAGCAGCAATCGTCGTCGCCGCAGCACTCGATGTCGCTCTGGCAGCACTTGTCGTCAGACATTCTCTCTCCTCCTTGTTGTTCGGACAGGGGTGCCGTCTCCACAGCATCCCTTTACACCTGGTCGCCGTCTCTCCTGCGCGGCGATCAGTAATCGCTCAAGTCCTCGGGCAGCGCCAGCCCCAGCACCGCCGCCAGCCCGCGCCCGTAGGCAGGGTCGGCATGGTAGCAGTGGCGGATGTGGCGCAGCTTGATCTCGTCCGGCGTGTCGCCCATGTGGCGCGCCGTGTTCTCGAACAGCACCTGCTGCTGCTCCGGCGTCATCAGGCGGAACAGCGCACCCGGCTGCGAGTAGTAGTCGCCGTCGTCAGCGCGGAAGTCGTAGCGGTCAGCCGCGCCCTCGAGCGCCAGCGGCGGCTCGGCAAACTCCGGCTGCTGCTGCCACTCGCCCTGGCTGTTCGGCTCGATGGCGATCGTGCTGCCGTAGTTGCCGTCGACGCGCATCTGGCCGTCGCGGTGGAACGCGTGATACTCGACCCGCGGGCGGTTGACCGGGATCTGATGGTGGTTGACCCCTAGCCGGTAACGCTGCGCGTCACCGTAGCTGAACAAGCGGCCCTGCAGCATGCGATCGGGTGAGAAGCTGATGCCCGGCACGACGTGCGCGGGGTTGAACGCGGCCTGCTCGACCTCGGCGAAGTAGTTCTCGGGGTTGCGGTTGAGCTCGAACTCGCCCACCGGGATCCGCGGAAACTCGCGCTGCGACCATACCTTGGTCAGGTCGAACGGGTTGAACGGCATCGCCCGCGCCTGCTCCTCGGTCATGATCTGGATCGACATCGTCCACTTCGGGAACTCGCCCCGCTCAATCGCCTCGTACAGATCGCGCTGATGGCTCTCGCGGTCGGTCGCGATGATCGCCTCGGCCTCGGCGTCGGTCAGGTTCTTGATGCCCTGCTGGGTATGGAAGTGGAACTTCACCCAGTGCCGCACACCCTCGGCGTTGATCAGCGAGAACGTGTGGCTGCCAAACCCGTGCATGTGCCGATAGCTCAGCGGGATGCCGCGGTCGCTCATCGTGATCGTGACCTGGTGCAACGCCTCGGGCAGCCCGGTCCAGAAGTCCCAGTTGGTCGTCGCACTGCGCAGGTTGGTCCGTGGGTCGCGCTTGACCGCGTGGTTCAGGTCCGGGAACTTCAGCGGGTCGTGGAAGAAGAACACCGGCGTGTTGTTGCCCACGAGGTCCCAGTTGCCCTGGTCCGTGTAAAACTTCATCGCGAACCCGCGGATATCGCGCTCGGCATCCGCCGCGCCGCGCTCGCCGGCGACCGTGCTGAAGCGCACGAACATCTCGGTTTCCTTGCCCACCTGGGCAAAGATGCTCGCGCTGCTGTACTGCGTGATGTCGTGGGTCACGCGGAACGTGCCGTACGCACCCGAGCCCTTGGCGTGCATCCGCCGCTCGGGGATCACCTCGCGGTCGAAGTGCGCCAACTTCTCCAGGAACCATACGTCCTGCAACAGCATCGGCCCGCGCACGCCCGCGCTCAAGATGTTCTGGTTTTCCGGCACCGGCGCGCCGGCCGCCGTTGTCAGCTTCTTCTTCGCCTGCTCATCCATTGCTATAGAAACTCCGCAATACACCCTCGGCCTAGCCCTCGCCGGCCGTCTCGCCGCGTTGTTCACAGGCCCGGCAGATGCCGCGCACCTCGACCCGCTGAGCTGAGACCTCCCCCAACTCACGTGCGGCTGCGGGTATCGCCAACGCGTCCAGTTCCGCACTCGTGAAATCGTAAATGTGTCCGCACCGGGTGCAGACGAAGTGGTGATGCGGCTCCACCTGCGGGTCAAACCGCACGCCTTCGGCGCGGGCGCCCAGGATGTCCAGCAGCCCCCAATCGTGCAGCAACCGCAGCGTGCGGTAGACCGTGTCCAGCGAGACCGTCGGCACCCGCTCGCGCATCGCCCGGTACACCGCCTCGGCCGTCGGATGGTCCTCGCGGCGGGCAATCTCGGCAAACACCTCGAGCCGCTGATGCGTCAGCCGCAGCCCCCGCTCCCGCGCCAACCGCGAGAACTCCGCCACCCGTGCCTCCGCCCGCTGACTCATCTTCGCCCATCACTCCCAGATAGTAATCATCCGCAAGTGGTAGAGTGCCGCAGATAGGAAACAGTGTCAAGTAGGTGTTGCGTGGTCGATGTGAACAACTCGAGTCGGGGCGGCTGCCGGGGACCCGTTGTACCGCCGCCGCTTCGGCGGCAGCGCTTCGGCACGCCTGCGCCTAAGCGATCCCCTTGTGCCGTCGGCTTAACTGGGACCGCGGTCATTCCTGTCCGCATCCATAGACTCGGCCGCAGCGCAGCGAAGGCCGAAGCAAGATCGAGCTAATGCCGGCGGTCCGCCGGCGCCGGCGCTACGACCCTACAGCCCCAGCATCCCCGAATACGTGAAGTGGCGGCGGCGGGTCCAGGTCTGGGGGCCGGTGACGCCTTCGCCGGTGGGGGTGGTCACGGTCATCGTGGCGTAGCCCTCGCCCTCGTCGCCCGAGAAGGCGTAGCTGGGGCCGTTGAAGATGGTGATCGTCGTGCCCATCTCCTCGGCGAAGCGGGTGATGTGGTCGGTGTTGCGGCTGTGGAGCAGAGCCGTGTGCTGGAAGCCGTGCTCGACCTGCAGCGCGACGCGCAGGCCGTCGGCGAAGTCGCGCACGCGGACGATCGGCAGGAACGGCTGCAGCTGCTCGTGCTGGACGACCGGGCTCGACTCGGGCTGCAGACCAACCAGCAGCCGCGGCTCGCCGCGCAGCGGGCTCAGGCCGGCGCGCCGCAGCAGCTCGACCGCGTCCTGGCCGATCGACTCGCGGCGGATCTGGTCGCCGTCGAGGACGACGGGCAGCAGCCGGTCGACCTCGTTCGGGCTGAGGATCTGAGCGCCGGCGGCCTCCAGGGCGGCCATGAAGTCGTTGAAGATGGCCTGCTCGACGATGCCGATCTTCTCGCCCGTGCAGGGCAGGTTGTTGTCGAACGACGCGCCGTTGACCACCGCGCGCCCGGCCCGCGCCAGGTCGGCGCTGGCATCGACGACGACCGGCGGGTTGCCCGGGCCGGCGGCGAAGACCTTCTTCTTCGCCTCGAACGCCGCACGCACGACCCCGGGGCCGCCCGTCGCGGCGATGATCTTGATCCGCGGGTGCTCCATGATCGCCGCGGCGGTCTTCAGCGTCGGCTCGGCGACCGCGGTCATCAGGTTGCGCGGCCCGCCGGCGGCGACGATCGCCTCGTTCAGCTCGGCGATGACGCGGTTGGTGCAGGCCTGCGCGGCGGGGTGCGGGCAGAACACGACGGTGTTGCCCGCGGAAATCATCGCGATGCCGTTGTTGATCACGGTCGCGGTCGGGTTGGTGCTCGGCGTGATCGAGCAGATGACGCCCCACGGGCCGCCGGCGATGACATGCAGGCCCTTGTCGCCGCGCATGACCGTCGGCTGCAGCGACTCCGGCCCCGGCGTGCCCTTGGCCACGGCCTCGTTCTTCGTCTTCTTGTCGGCCGCGCGGCCCATGCCCGTCTCTTCGCGCGCGTGCCGGCCCCAGGCCTCGGCCTGCGCCAGCGCCGTCGCGCGGATCACCGCGACCACCTGCTCGCGCAGCGCCACGCCGCCCTCGCGCAGCTTGACGAAAGCCAGTTCGGCGGCCGCCAGCGCCTCCTCGGGCGTGGCGAAGATGCCGCTAGTCGCGCTGTAGCCGCGCACGGGGCCGGCCGAACCGCTGCTCGTGCTCGGCGCGGCGGCGGAAGAGGTCGTGCCCCCGGCCATTTCGCGCACCACGCGCTCGACGATCTGGCTCACTCGTTGCTCATCGATCCGCATCGTTGCCCTCCGCGCAGGCTTCCGCCAACAGGTTCTCTATCATAGCAGCCGGCGTGTCGTCGGTGACCATCGCCCGGCCCAATCCAGCGAGCAGTGTCAGCCGCGGCGTGCCGTCGCGCGTCTTCTTGTCTTTGAGCATCGCCGCCCACAGCGCCTGCGGGTCGACCCCGCCCGGCACCCGCACCGGCAGCCCAACCGCCGCGCAGAGCCGCGCCAGCCGCGTCTCCACCTCCGGCGCCAAGTCGCCCCGCCGCGCCCCCAGCCGCGCCGCGAGCACCATGCCCACGGCAACCGCCTCGCCATGCCGCAGCCGCCGATAGCCGCAGACCGACTCGAGCGCATGCCCGAAGGTGTGCCCGAAGTTGAGCCAGGCCCGCTGCCCCGCCTCGCGCTCGTCCGCGGCGACAACCGCGCCCTTCAGCTGGCAGGAGCGCTCGACGCAGAGCCGCGCCAGGTCCGGCGTCAGCGTCCCCCGCGCGCACGCCGCCAGCCGCAGCCCCGTCCGTGTCGGCGCCTCGACCAGCGCCCGCTCCAGCCGCTCGAACAGGTCTAGATCGAGGATCGCCCCGTGCTTGATGACCTCGGCCAGCCCACAGCGCAGCTCGCGCGCGGGCAGCGTGGCCAGCGTGTCCAGGTCGGCGAGCACCAGTCGCGGCTGCCAGAACGCGCCGACCAGGTTCTTGCCCTGGAAGTTGACTCCCGTCTTGCCGCCGACCGACGAGTCGACCATCGCCAGCAGCGTCGTCGGCAGCTGCACAAAGCTGATCCCGCGGTAGTAACAGGCCGCCGCAAAGCCGACCATATCCCCCAACACCCCGCCACCCAGCGCGACGAGCACCCCGCCCCGGTCCAGCCGCTGCTCGAGCCCCGCGGCCCAAATCTTCTCCACCGTCGCCAGCCGCTTGTACCGCTCGCCCGCGGGCAGGTTCAGCACCCCAACCTCGACCCCCGCCGCCGCGAGCGACGCCATCACCGGCGCCAAATAGTGCCGCCCCACCCCCGGATGCGTCACCACCACCGCCCGCCGCCCAAGCCCCACCCCCCGCATCTGCCCCCCAAGCTCCCCCAGCACCCCCGACCCAATCCGAACGTCATACGCCCGCGCGCCAAGCTCAATAGGGACGACTGTCGGTGTGGTTGCCATGGGCGACAGTATAGCGGGTTGGGGCGGCGGGCGGTGAGCAGAGATCATCGCTCACCGCGACGCTTCTAACTCCTCCGCCGCGCGGCGCAGGTCCTCGGCGGCTGCCCTGACGACGGATAGACAGATGTCCGCGGTGTGCCGGTTCGGCGCAAAACCTTCAGCGAGCTGTTCGCTCGGATGCACATAGTTACGGAAGCGACGGATCGCATCGCTGAACTTGGCGACCGGCGGCGAGAGGATGCCCTGCCTAGAGAGAACCGTAAACCAATCGTACAGGCGCCAATCGGCGAGCTGCGCGGGGCGTCGGCCGCGGGTGGCCTCCGACCACCGCTGCACCTCATTTGGCCAGCACTGACCAAAGCCGTGACACATGGCTTCGAGGACCGAACCCGCTAGGATGACTGCTGCGAGGTAAGCCTCGGCCTTAATACACCGTGCCGCCTCGTCCATGCGAGCGAGGAGGATGCTGCGCAACTCTCCGCTGAGTGGTAGCTGGCCTAGGATCGACGCACCCGGTGCTTGCGCCACGAAGGTCGCCTCGGCGCTAGCGTCTGCTGGTGCGGCTGCGCTCCGCTTCGTCTGCCGCCCGAGCCGGCTGACGAGTTGGTGGTACTCGCTCAGATCCTCGTGGAACAGCGTGGAGGGTCCAAGAAACTCCTTGAGTCGCCGCAACTCATCCAAGACGCGGGCCGCGAGCGAAGGTTCGCACTGGGTCAGGAAGCAGTGCAGGCGCTTAGCTTTGGACGTGCCGAAGCCCCGGTACTCAGCACTATCGATATCGACGCCGTAGCTGGCGAAAAATGCGGCGAAGGAATCGTTAGTGAAGTCGAGGATGTACCCCGGTTTGGTCTCGAGTGCGCTCTTCACCACGCGCCAATCCAGCGTGCTGAAGCCGCCACTCACGCTCTCATCACCGCGCACCGCTCGCCTCCAGTTACTCATTAGCCAACGGCAATGCGGGTTCCTGCCGCCCCTACGCCACCCCCGCCTGCAGGACCGATGTGTGAACATGGATGGATCGCGCATTACCTCTTGGCTGTAGAGGCAACGAGCAGGGCCAATTCGTGCGGATCATTGAGGTTATTGACTACCGCTGAGGAAGGAGGCGGGCCATGGCGACACGTCAGGGCGCGGTGACGGTCATTCATGCCGTCGCACCGGGCAGCATCATCCGTCGCGAGCTTGAGGCACGGGACTGGACGCAGCAGCAGTTCGCCGATGTGATGGGTCGGCCGCTCAAGTCGCTCAACGAGATCATTGCCGCCAAGAAGCAGATTACGGCAGAGACCGCCGCCGAGTTGGGCCACGCGTTCGGGATCTCGGCGGAGCGCTGGCTCAACATGGAGGGCCGCTATCGGCTCAGCCTGGCCCAACCGCCCGCGGCGGAGCAACGACTCCAGGCGATCGCCGAGCGGAGCGACGTGCTGGCCGCGGTGCCCCGCGTCGAGGACCTCGAGGCGCGCGGCTGGCTAGGAGCCGATGACTAGACCAAGAGCCTGACCGAACAGGTCTGCGGCTTCTTCGGCGTCGGGACACTGGCCGACTTGGCGGCGTCCGCAGCCGCCGGCGCGTTCTGCGTCTCGCCCAGCTCGACGGCGCCCGGCACCACGCTGCTGGCCTACGTCCGCGGCGCCGAGATCGAAGCTGCCGCCGCCAGGCTGAGACCGGACCGTGGCACTCACGGCCGGCGGGGAGGTTGGGCCCAGACCGGCCGTGGCCGCGGACGGTACGGCTCCCGGTCGCTCCGCGTGGCGCGGGCGGCCAGCCCGCGACCCTAGTCTCGGCCGCAGCGTAGCGGAGGCCGAACCAGGATTGACCTGCCCGCCCAGCTGCGGACAAGAGTGTCCGCGGTCCCGGGCAGGGCTGGCCGGGGACGTTGGCTATCTGGTTGGGCCCAGGTGTGCCGCAACGCTGCCGCCGAAGCGGCGGCGGTACAACTCTGTGGTCCACCGCGCCACAGGGTCGGTGAACCGTCGCGACGGCAAGGCAAACGTCCTAGGCGCCCGGGACCGCGGACACTCCTCTCCGCAGCCTGGAGCGACCGCCTAGCCCCCTACGCCACCCCCGCCTCGACCTCCGCCTGGCGGAAGGCCGCGCGGAGGCGGTTGTAGACGCGTTGGGCGAATTCGGGGAGAGGTTCGCCGCCGAGTTCGGCGTCGGCGGGGGTGATGGTGATCAGGTGGACGCCGCGCAGGCCGGCGAGGCCGACGATGCGCCAGTTAGCCTCGCCCTCGTCGTGGCGCAGGCTCAGCGAGCCCGAGCGCAGGCCGACGAGGAAGGCCTGGTTCAGGTCCAAGGTCATGTCGGCGGCGCGGGTCAGGCCGTCGCGCTCGCCCTCGGCGGCGACCTCGAACAGTTCGGCGTTAGCCACGTACAGCAGCGCCGCGCCGGGCCGGTTGGTGCTCGTGCGGACCATGGCGGTCAGCGTGTGGGTCACCGAGCGGCGATCGATCGGCAGGCCCAGCTCCTTCAGCTGCGCGCTGAGCGCGCGGGCGCGCGCGTCGGACCACGGGTGAGTCTGGAAGGCACCGAGGTCGTTGGGCATCGGCTGGGTCATCTGCCAGCGGTGCAGCCGTTCAAACGTAGTGATCATCCCCACCGGGTTGTAGCCCGCGCGGTACGCGTAGTAGACGCCGGCGTAGTCGCTCTGCTGCTCGTCGCTGACCGAGTGCCCGTTGAACAGCGCGAGGTAGACGTACTGGGCCATGATGCCCGCGTCGGCGACGTTGATGCCCATGAAGCCCGCGGCAATCATCGCCAGCAGTTGCTGCGCCTGGTAGCGGCGGAGACGGGCCGACTGCTCGCGCAGGTGGCGGTAGGTGCTGTGGGCGACTTCGTGGGCGATGACCCCGGCCAGCTCATCGTCGCTCTGGCAGAACTCGAGCATGCCGCGGGTGATGAAGATGTTGCCGCCCCAGGCGCTGAACGCGTTGACATCGCTGCTGGCCAGGACGCGGATCGTGAAGGTCTGCGGCGGCGCCTCCTCGGCGTCGACCGGCACCTGCCGCGGCCCCAGCTCGTGGGCGGCGGTGACGATACGGTGCAGCATGGTCTCGAGGCGCGCCTGCAGCCGCTCGTCGTAGATCACTCGCCCCGGCTGGGCGTAGAACTCCTCGACCTCTTTGGCGCCCTCCTCCTCTTCCTTCTGGCTGTAGCGCCGCTCGCCCAAGTCGATACTAAGCGGTACTTCGGGCAGCGTCGCGTCCGGCCCGATGCGCAGCGCGCGCACCTCCTGGCCGTCCAGCGGCGCGACCAGCAGCGTGCCGAGCACCACCAAGGGTGCCAGCAGCCAAGCCCACTTCATCCGCGGTCGATGGTTCATAGCTAACCCTTTGGACGCCGCCTCGCGGGGCACGGTTCACCCCGGCTCAGTCGACGCCGACCAGCCGCGCCGTGGCGGTCACCTGGTCCCAAGTGCCGCTGACGAAGACCGGCGTTTCGCCGACCTCGACCGTCAGCCGCCCGCCGACCGGCGCGACCGTCTCCAGCCGCCCGCTCGCATCCGAGATCTCGACCTCCGCCGCGTCCAGCACCAGGTCCACCTCGGCGCCGACCGGCGTGGCCCAAAGCACCAGCGTCCCGCGCCCGTCCGCCGCCGTGTACTCGTGGCCCGCGGCGGGATAGGGCAGCGCGAGGTCGCGGGTGAACGCCTTGTCCAGCAGCACGCGGTTCATCATCGCCGCCGCGACAAACGGCTGCTTGGGCGTGAAGTCGAGGTTGATCAGCCCGAAGTTGTCCTCGTTGTAGGCCGGGTCGGTGCCGTCGTTCTGGAAGTCGTACCAGAAGATGGGGCCCATGTGCGGCTGGCTGCGCGCCAGGGTGAACATGCGCACCAGGTAATTGCCCGAAGTCTCCTCGCTGACGCCGCGGCCGTCGGCCTGGTTGGGCCAGCCGACCTCGGTCAGCCAGAGCGGCGCCTCGCCCAGGCCGTACTGGGCCATCAGCGCGCGCGTCTTCTGCAGGTCGGCGACGAACCCCGCCGCGTCGGGCGAGGCAGGGTAGCGATACGGATGCACACTCAGTGCGTCCATCCGCGTCCCGCCCGCCTCGAAAACCTCTTCGATGTACTTGAGGTCGACCCCGGCGGTGCACAGGCCGACGATCACCGCCTCCGGGTCGACCGCCTTAACCGCGTCGTAGGTGCGGTTGAGCAGCCGCGCGTAGGCCGCGGCGTCCGGCTCGGGCTTCCAGAAGCCGATGTTCGGCTCGTTCCAGACCTCCCAGTGGCGGATCTCGTCGCGATACTGCTCGTTCAGCGCGACCGCATAGCCGGTGAAGGCCTCCTGCGCCTCGTCGCTGGCGGGCGAGTTGCCCTCGTCATACAAGCCGTTGCCGTAGTCGAAGATGTAGAACCCGCGCAGCCCCGCCGCGCGGATGCCGCGCACGTAGTCGTCGCCGTATTCGGTGAAGTTGTACTCGCCGCGCACGCGCTCGACCCCGCCCCAGCCGTACTCGTCCCGCACCCAGCGACCGCCGATGCGCGCGAACAAGTCGTAGTTGCGCGGCAACTCGCCCTTGTGCTGGGCGAAGTGGAAGCAGGCACCGAAGAGGTTGGTGTCGACGTCGGTCTCGGCCGGCATCGGCGGCAGCGCGGCGAGCGTCGTGCTCGCGCGGTCCATGTCGCCGCCGACGGTCCACTGGACCACCGCGCGGTACAAGCCGTAGCGTGGCAGGGCGGGCAGCGTCACCGACTGCTCGGCACCCGGCGCGGGCACGGCAGCCAGCGGCTGGCGGCCGACGACGGCGCCGTCGGGCCCGAGCAGGGCGATCTCGGCGCTCGCGCCCGCCTCGGCCGCGCCGGCGTAGCTGACGACGACCGTCGGCTGCGCGCCCAGGTCGAGGACCTCGCCGGCCAGCAGCGGGCGGATGGCGAAGCGGTTCAGGTCGGCCGGCCGTGCGCCCTCCTCGCCCGCGGCGCGGGTGATCTCCCCCAGCGGGTCGACCGCCGGCTCGTACGGTGTGGTCAGCAGACTACTGAACCAAACGGTGTCGGTCGCCGGCCGCTGCGACTGGTCGACGAGCAGCGAATCGAAGCGGATCGGTTCGTCGAGGATGCCGTTGCCGTCGCCGCCCCAATGCTCGCCGCCCAGGCCGATCGGGCAGGCCATCAGCCGCCAGCCGGTGAAGTTGGTGCTGCCGAGGGTGAACTGGTGGGTCTCGCCGCCCGCATCGATCAGCCGCAGTCGCACCGACTGGCCGCGCCCATCGCCCCGCACCCAGACGTAGAACTGGCCCGGCCGCGCGGGGAAGGTGTAATCGGTGCGGAAGCCGGCGTACTGCAAGCCGTCGGGCTCGGCGATAAACTCGTAATCGAGCCGGACGACGGTGCCGCGCTCGCCGCCGGGATCGACCTCGAGCCGGGTCGCGCTGCCCGGCTGCAGCCCCTCGCCGACAATGGCTACCTCGCGCGGCTCGGCAAACTCCAGGACAACAGTCGGCACCGCGAGCACCAGCGTCGCGGCCAAGCTCAACACCATCACGGCCAACTCCTTCGCTCAGTGTACCCGACTCGAGGCGGCCGCGGTGCCGACGGTCGCCGCCAAACTGTGGACCTGGTCCTATAATGGCGCTATCTAGAGCATGGGGAACGGTCGTGGTACGACGAATTCGGTTGTTTGGTGAAGACATCCTCCGGCAGCGCGCCAAGCCGGTGAAGGCCATCGACGCCTCCGTGCGCCGGCTGATCGACGACCTGGTCGAGACGATGGAAGACGCCGAAGGCCTGGGGCTCGCCGCCACCCAAATCGGTGTGGCCAAGCGCGTCTTCGTCGCGCGCGACGGTGATCAGATCCTCGCCTTTGTCAACCCGACCATCGTCGCCCGCCACGGTCGCGAAGTCGGGCTCGAGGGCTGCCTCTCGCTGCCCGGGCTGCAGGGCAACGTGCCCCGCGCCAAGGAGATCACCATCCGCGCGCTAGACCGCGCCGGACGGACCATCTCGCACACCTTCACCGGCCTGGCCGCGCGCTGTTGCCAGCACGAGTACGACCACCTCAACGGTGTGATGTACGTCGACCACACCAAGGACCTCTTCTGGCTTGAAGCCGCCGCCGAGCGCGTCGACCTGCCCGAAGACGATGAGACCTCCGACCACTGGGTCGACGAGGGTGGCCAGAGCATCCAGATCGTCCGCGTGCCCACCGACATCCGCGAGATCACCGACTACTACGCCGAGCTGATCGCCGACCTGGATCTGGACGCCGCGGGCGAGCACCTGCTGGCCGAAGACGACGGGACCGCGCCGGCCACGGACGAAGTAACGGAGGACATCAGCGGGTGAGTGTCGTGTTCATGGGCACGCCCGCGCTGGCCCTGCCCTGCTTGGAAGCTGCCGCCGCCTGGGCTGCGCGCCGGGCCGCCCGGCTATCCGTGATCACCCAGCCCGACCGCCCCCGCGGCCGCTCGGGCCAGCCCCAGCCCTCGCCCGTCAAGGCCCGCGCGCTCGAACTGGGGGTTGAGATCCACCAGCCGCCGCGCCTCCGCGCCGACGCCGACCTGCTCGCCGCGCTGGCCGCCGCGCCACCCCGCGTCATCGTCGTCGTCGCCTATGGCCAGCTGCTGCCGCCAGCGGTGCTCGAGGCGCCGGCGCTGGGCTGCGTCAACGTCCACTTCTCGGCCCTGCCCCGCTGGCGTGGCGCCGCGCCGGTCCAGCGCGCGATCATGGCCGGCGACACAACCACCGGCATCGACACGATGCTGATGGACGTCGGACTCGACACTGGCCCGATCCTCCTGCACGAACCGACGCCCATCGGCGCCCACGAGACCGCGGGCGAACTCGCCGACCGCCTGGCCGCGCTCGCCCCCGACG
>DHNJ01000156.1:17008-17169 GCA_002409445.1 Armatimonadetes bacterium UBA5419
CCTGGCCGCGCTCGCCCCCGACGTCCTGACCCACACGCTCGACGCGCTCGAGGCCGGCGCACTGACGCCCCAGCCCCAGGACGACGCCCGCGCGACCCACGCGCCGCGGCTGGCCAAGGCCGAGGGCGCGCTCGATTGGCGCGAGCCCGCCGCCACGCTCT
>DHNJ01000113.1 GCA_002409445.1 Armatimonadetes bacterium UBA5419
GACGCGGTCGCGCGCGGGCCACGGCTCCAGCGTCGCGCCGGCGGCCGCGCCGGTCGGCGCCGCGGCGGGGATCACGTCGACCTCGAACCACGGCTTCATGTTCGACTGCTCGATCGTCGCGATGTCGTTGTTGAACCGCGTCTGGCCGATCTCGTCGGTGATCGCCAGGCCGTCGCTCGCGCCGGCCACGCAGGCGGCGAGCAGCGCCGGGTCAATCGCCGCGGCCATCGTCCCGTCCGGCCGCGTCTCGACCTCGCTGACGCTGACCTGCGTGTGGCCGACGGTCCAGGCGACGTCGGTGAAGTCGCCGCCCGGCCGCGCCCAGGGCTGGCCGTCGCCGCGCTCCAGGAAGGTCGCGCCGCTGTCAGCCGCCTCCGCGTTGGCCGTCCCCTCGACCCACGGCGCGGCGATCGTGCTGAAGCCGAGCGTGCGGAACTGCTGTTGGATCGGCCGGAAGACGAACCGCGCGCCGACGATGCGCTGGCCGGCGAGCGGCGCCAGGTCGGGCCGCGCCAGGTACCACATCTCGTAGCCCTTGAGCCGCGCACGCGCCGTGCCGCCGTAGTTCCAGGGCCGCTCGCTCGGGTATGAGCTGAGGTTGGTATCGGCGGTAACCTCGACACGGATGGTCTGGGGTTGCGGCTGCGCGCAGGCGGTCGTCACGCCGACCATCAGCACCAGCAGGGTCAGTCTAGCCATCGCTCACTCCTTGCGTCCCTCGCGCAGGGTCGTCTGGTTCCAGGCGTTGTCGAGCGGGTCGCCCGTCGCCCGCAGCCAGTCGGCCAGCTTGGCCCGCAACCGCGCCACCTCGCCCGCCAGCGCGGGGTCCGTGGCGCGGTTGACCAGCTCGCCCGGGTCGGCCTCGAGGTCATAGAACTCATCTTCGGCCGTCGGGTTCCATACATACTTGTAGCGCCGCTCACGCACCGCCCGCTGGCTGTAGAGGCCAAACTGGCTGCCCGCATACGTGCCATAGACCGCGTCGCGCTCGACCGCCCCGGCCAGCAGTGCCGGCAGGCCGTGGCCCTGGAAGGTGTCCGGCAGCTCGAGCCCGGCGGCTTCGACGAACGTCGCGGCGAGGTCGAGCGGGGTGGTGACGAAGGCCTGGCTGACGGTGCCCGCGGCGATCTGACCGGGCCAGCGGGCCAGCAGCGGCACGCGCCAGACGTCGTCGTACATGATGAAGTGCTTGTCGATCATGCCGTGCCCGCCGCAGGTGTCGCCGTGGTCCGAGCTGAAGATGACCAGCGTGTCGGCGGCCAGGCCCAGCTCGTCGAGGGCGGCGAGCACGCGGCCGAACTGCTCGTCGAGATGGGTGATCAGGCCGAGGTAGCGGGCGACGATCGGCGCCCATTCGGCCCAGGACCAGCCCTCGAGGCCCCAGGTGCGCCGTTGCTGGGCCTGGATGTACGGCTTGCCGGCGAGCCCGTCGGCGAAGCTGGGCCAAGGCGGGACGGTGGCGGGGTCGTAGAGGCTGGCGAACGGCTCGGGCGGGCGGCAGGGCAGGTGCGGCTCGTTGGTGTCCCAGCGGATGAACCACGGCTGGTCGTCGGCCGCCGCGCGCGTCAGCAGCTCGATCGTGCGGTCCGCGCCCCAGGCCGGCGCCGACTGCGCGGCGCTGATGCCTGTGTCCGCCTCGCCCCACCAGCCGCCCGCGGTGGGCACCGGCGGCAGCCCGGCCTCCGCGCGCCAGGCGTCGTACTCGGCTAGCGGCCGGTAGTGGCTGAAGCCCAGGTCGGCCGGCTGGACCACGCGCGAGGCGCCCCACTTGCCCACCTGCGCGACCTGCCAGCCGCCGTCGGCCAACACCTGGCTGAAGGCGCGCAGGCCGGGCCGCGCCTCAGCGTGGGCCTCGGTGCCGATGTTGGAGACGACGCCGTGCCGACTCGGCCAGCAGCCGTAAAGCAACGAGTTGCGCGTGGGCACACAGACGGGCGAGGTGCAGAACGCCGACTCGAACCGCGCGCCACCCGCGGCCAGCGCGTCCAGATGCGGTGTGCGCACCAGCGGGTGGCCCGCGGCGCCGAGGCAATCGGCGCGAAACTGGTCGGCTTGGATGAACAGGATATGGGCAGGACGCATGGCTCTCGAGGTTCGCGCTGGGGGCCCGCTAACCTTCCCGTGCCTGCCCCGTATTTCTCGTTTGGACGGGTTCCGCCGAGGGTAAAATCATCGCCAATCTGGCCTCGCGGAGGCCGGGTGATCATCCTGACTAGTTCATCGAGGAGTCATCCATGGACCGACAGCGCCGAGGGTTCACCCTCATCGAGCTTCTGGTGGTGATTGCGATCATCGCCATCTTGGCCGCGATCCTCTTCCCGGTCTTCGCCAAGGCCCGGGAAAAGGCCCGCACCGCGTCGTGCAGTTCCAACGAAAAACAGATCATGCTGGGCATCCTGCAGTACGCCCAGGACTATGACGAGACCCTGCCCATGGGCCACAACTCGGTCTCGCAGGGCCAGTGGTTCTACACGATCCAGCCGTACATGAAGAGCATGCAATTGCTCCGCTGCCCGAGTCGGGGCGGCAACAACTACTGGGTCGGCTATGGCACCAACCATAACCTCCTGCCCTGGGGCAACGGGGTGGCCTTGGGCGACATCCAGAACGTCGCCGGCTCGTTCATCATCGTCGATGCGGCCCAGTGCAGCGCCGGGGTCCTCGCGGCCACCAGCGTCCAGCAGTTCCGCGACTTCGAGACCAATATGACCGACTGGCAGGCGACCCCGCCGACCAACCTTAGCGGCACGGTCAACAACTGGTCCGCCGACGACCAGTGGGGCAACTACACCCGCCGGCCCGTGACGCGCCACACCGATGGCATGAACATTGGCTTCGCCGATGGGCACGTCAAGTGGATGCGCGGCGACGCGGCCTTCGGCGTGCCGCCCCAAGGCTGGCCGTACGGCGACCCGCGCAACATCTGGGACAACAAGTAGTCCCAGTCCCAGTTCCGTCCCCCGGGCCGGCCGCCTTTCCGCGAGGCGGTCGGCTCGGCCCGTTGGGGCGCCGGCCAGCGGCACAGTTACCAGCCGCGGCCGCTCAACGCGCCGTCGACTTGTGCTAGGATGCGGATCGTACGGCCGCGTCCAGCGTCGCATTGCGCGTTTGACCTATCCGTAATTGATCGTTCAAGGAGTTGACATGTACCGAAATCGTCGCGCGTTCACACTGATTGAGTTGCTGGTGGTGATCGCGATCATCGCTATCCTTGCTGCTATCCTCTTCCCCGTCTTCGCCAAAGCCCGCGAGAAGGCGCGCGCCACGGCCTGCAGTTCGAACCAGAAGCAGATCATGCTGGGCATCCTGCAGTACGCGCAGGACTACGACGAGACCCTGCCGATGGGCCACAACTCGACTTCGGCGGGCCACTGGCACAACGTGATCCAGCCCTACTTGAAGAACTTCGACCTGTTACGCTGCCCGAGCAAGAGCGGCAACAACTTCCCCGTCGGCTACGGCGTGAGCCACAACCTCATGCCCTGGGGCCATGGCTACGCGCTGGGCGATATCCAGGACGTGGCCGGCACCTTCCTGGTCTGCGACGCGGCCCAGTGCAGCGCCGGGGTGCTGGGCGCGACCAGCGTCCAGCAGTTCCGCGACTTCGAGACCGGCTGGACCGACTGGCAGGCCACGCCGCCGACCAACCTCAGCGGCACGGTCAACAACTGGTCGGCCGACGACGAGTGGGGCAACTACACCCGCCGCCCCGTGACCCGCCACACCGACGGGCTGAACATCGGCTTCGCGGACGGTCACGTCAAGTGGATGCGCGGTGACGCGGCCTTCGGCGTGCCGCCCCAGGGCTGGCCGTATGGCGACCCGCGCAACATGTGGGACGACCGCTAACCCCAGCCCACCAGCTCTGCTCCGGGCCGACCGCCGCGCCAGGTGGCCGGCCCGGCCCTTTGGCTGCCCGCACCGCGCCGCAAGCGGTCGACAGTTTCGGCCAACCCGTTGCAGTAGTCCATCTGGATAGGCTGTACTTAACAGATGTCGATCGTTGCATGGCACGGTCGACCCCGACGTGATCGACCGAAACAGGAGTCAGGAATGCACCCCAAGCAGCGAGCTTTCACGCTCATCGAGTTGTTGGTGGTCATCGCGATCATCGCCATCCTCGCGGCGATCCTCTTCCCCGTCTTCGCCAAGGCGCGGGAGAAGGCGCGGCAGTCGAGTTGTCTGTCCAACGTCAAGCAGCTGATGCTGGCGACCATGCAGTACACGCAGGACTACGATGAAACACTGCCGCTCAACGGCCGCGACGACACCGTGACCCCCAGCTACAACGTCCGCTGGTACAACTGCATCGAGCCGTACGTCAAGAGCGCGGGCGTTTTCGCTTGCCCCAGCAAGCGCTACAGCGGCACCAACCGCGGCTACGGTATGAACTACAACCTGTCCGGCTGGGGCTGGGCGCGGGCTATGGGCGATATCCAGAACCCCGCGGGCACCTGCATCATCATGGATGCGGGCCAGTGCAGCGCCGGAGTTACCGCGGCCGTCAGCGCCAAGGAGTTCAAGAACTACGACTCCAGCGCCACGGACTGGCAGGTGACCATGCCGAGCGACTGGAACGGGGCGAACGCCGGCGCCAACTACACCAACGCGACCGACAGCAACCGCCTCCGCCGCCCCATCGGCCGGCACATGGACGGTCTGATCGTCGGCTATGTCGACGGCCACACCAAATGGCACGGTATCGACGCCTTCATCGGCCCGCTGCCCAACGGCTGGCCCTATGGCGACCCGAACAACACCTGGGACGACCGCTAGTCCCGCGCACCCTTCACTCGCACCGGGCCGGCCGCCGAACCACGGTGGCTGGCCCGGCTGCCTTTGGGCGCTCCGAGTCCGCACCCTTCACGCTCTCCTCAGTGACCGTTTGATTGCCGCGGGCGGGCTTTGGGTATATGGGGCAAACTAGGAGCACTGGCCAGCGCGCCCTGCGTGGGCCGGTGTCTGCCTGCACGCACCACATGAGGAGGAGTCGATCATGCGCCCACCGCGCCGAGCATTCACCCTGATCGAACTGCTGGTTGTCATCGCGATCATCGCCATTCTGGCGGCGATCCTCTTCCCGGTCTTCGCCAAAGCCCGCGAAAAGGCCCGGCAGTCCAGCTGTCTGTCGAACGTCAAACAGCTCAACCTGGCCATCATGCAGTATACCCAGGACTACGACGAGACGCTGCCGATCAACGGCCGCGACACGACGGTCACCCCAAACTACGAGGTCCGCTGGTACCGCTGCATCGAGCCGTACGTCAAGAGCGCCGGGGTCTACGCCTGCCCGAGCAAGAAGTTCAGCGGCACCAACCGCGGCTACGGCATCAGCCACACCCTCACCGGCTGGGGCTGGGCGCGGGCGATGGGCGACATCCAGAACCCCGCGGGCACCTGCATCCTGATGGACACCGCCCAGTGCACCGACGCGGTGACCGGCGCGGTGACGGCCAAGGAGTTCAAGAACTTCGAGAGCTACGCCACCGACTGGCAGGTGACCATGCCGAGTGACTGGACCGGCGGCAACGCGGGCACCAACTACACGACCACCGGCAACTCGAACCTGACCCGCCGGCCCATCGGCCGCCACATGGACGGGCTCATCGTGGGCTACGTCGACGGCCACAGCAAGTGGATGGGCATCGACGCGTTCATCGGCCCGCTGCCCAATGGCTGGGCCTACGGCGACCCGAACAATAGCTGGGACGACCGCTAGCCCCCCATCCGCTGACCTCCCACCGACCGGGCCGGCCCCTCCCCTGAGGCGGCCGGCCCGGCGGCGTTGGGGCGCGTCGGTCGCCGAAACGGTCCGAAATGGCTTGGAATCGTCGAAGTGTAGTCTCCCGCCCGGCCCAAGGCACTACTTAGTAGGAGCCGCGGCCCGCGGTGTGCAGAGGAGTAACGGCACACCACTGCCGCGGTCGAGGAGAACCACCATGCGACGACAACGAGCGTTCACCTTGATCGAGCTACTGGTGGTCATCGCGATCATCGCCATCTTGGCGGCGATTCTGTTCCCAGTCTTTGCGAAGGCTAGAGAGCGCGCGCGGACGATCAGTTGTGCCTCGAACATGAAACAGATAGGCCTGGCCCTGATGCAGTACACGCAGGACTACGACGAAAGGATGCCTGCTTGCCGGGGCTACATCGCACCCAACCCCTACAACAACGACAACCTCGAGATGATCGACTGGCGGATCCAGTTGATGCCGTACATCAAGACGGTGCAGCTGTTCAGCTGCCCCTCCAACAGCTCCACCCACCGCGACGGTGACGCGGGGCAGTCGGGTGGCATCGACCACCACTACGGCATGGCCACCGCCGGCGACAACGCGAGCAGCCCCGGCTTCTCCTATGAGGTCGGCGGGTTCCGCTCGATGGCGGCGGTCGAGTTCCCCTCGAACACGCTGTTCGGGGTCGAGGTCAGCAACCCCTACAACCCGGACCTCGCGGCCTGGAACGTGGGTGACGCTGGCTTCACCGGCCACACAGACATGGCCAACTTCCTGTACATCGACGGCCACGTCAAGGCGTCGCGCTGGGCGCCGACCTTCGGTCCCCACAACGCCTGGGCCTTCGACGGAGTGGTCCGCTGGGACGCGCCGAACAAGTAACGGCGCTTGACTGAGGTGCACGTTCGGCCCCGCCCACCCCGGGTGGGGCCGAACCCTGTCTAGCCGTCGTCGCGGGCGGCGAGCTGTTGTAGCTCGTACAGCCGGGTGATCGCCTCGAGCGGCGTCAGGCGCATGACATCGAGCCCGCGCAGCTGCTCGAGGGCCGGGTTCTCGGCGGGGACGTCCAGGAATAGGCTCAGCTGCTGCGACTGCGGCTCGGCCGGCTCGGGCACCGTCGCGGGGTCGCGGCGGTCCTGCTCCAGGCTACCGAGCACCTGCTGCGCGCGGCGGATGACCCATTGCGGCAGCCCGGCCAGCCGCGCGACCTCGAGCCCGTAGCTGCGGTCGGTGCCGCCCGGCTCGATGCGGTGCAGGAAGCGCACCGCGCCGCGCTCCTCGGCGACCGCGACGCGGTAGTTGCGGACCCGCGCCAGCCGCGCCTCGAGCGCGTTCAGGTCGTGGTAGTGCGTGGCAAACAGCGTCTTCGCACCCGAGCGCGCGCGGTCGTGCAGATACTCGACGACCGCCCAGGCGATGCTCAGCCCGTCGTAGGTGCTCGTGCCGCGGCCGATCTCGTCGAGCACGACCAGGCTGCGCCGCGTCGCGTTGTGCAGGATGTGCGCCGTCTCGGTCATCTCGACCATGAACGTCGACTGCCCCGTGGCCAGGTCGTCCTGCGCGCCGACCCGCGTGAAGATGCGGTCGACCACGCCGATGTGCGCCTCCGCGGCGGGCACGAAGCTGCCGATCTGGGCCATCAAGGTCAGCAGCGCGACCTGCCGCAGGTAGGTGCTCTTGCCCGACATGTTGGGCCCGGTGATGATGTGGATCTGGCTGGTCTGCGTGTCCAGTTCGGTGTCGTTGGGCACGAACGGGTGCTCGCTACGGGTCGCCTCGACGATCGGGTGGCGCGCGTCGCGCAAGATGATCTTCGAGCCCTCGTCGAGTACCGGCCGCGTGTAGCCGCGCTCGGCGGCGACATGCGCCAACGCCGCGTAGACGTCCGCCTCGGCGATCGCCCGCGCGTTGCGGCCGATCGGCTCGGCCTCGGCGGCGATCCGCTCGCGCACGCCGCTGAACAGCTCGGCCTCGAGCGCCGCCAGCCGCTCCTCCGCGCCCAGGACCTTCGCCTCGTACTCCTTCAGCTCGGGCGAGAAGTACCGCTCAGCGTTGGCCAGCGTCTGCTTGCGGATGTACCGCTCGGGCACCAGATGCAGCTGCGAACGGGTCACCTCGAGGTAGTAGCCGAAAACCTGGTTGTAACCGACCTTCAGGTTGCCGATGCCCGTCGCCGCGCGCTCGGTCGCCTCCAGCTCGCTGATCCAGCCCTTGCCCTGGGTCGCCAGGGCGCGCAGCTCGTCGAGATCGGGCGAGTAGCCGGCGCGGATCACCCCGCCATCCTTGAGCACCGGCGGCGGCTCGTCGGCCAGCGCCTGGTCCAAGAAGTCGACCAGCCCACTCAGGTCGACCATCTCCGCGGCTAGGTCGTCCAGGCGCGCGGCCTGCTGATCGGCCAGCAGCACCCGCAGCGCCGGCAACCGCTTGAGGCCCTCGCGCAGGGCCACCAGGTCGCGCGGCAGCACCCGCCCGGTGACCGCGCGGGCGACCAGCCGCTCGAGGTCGCTGACCCGCTTGAGCTCGGCGCGCACGTCCTCGCGGGCGATCATGTCGTCGTGCCAGGCGGCCACGGCATCGAGCCGCACGTCGACCGCCGCCGCGCGCAGCAGCGGCCGTGCCAGCCAGCCGCGCAGCAGCCGCGCGCCCATCGGCGTCTGCGTCGCATCGAGCAGCCACAGCAGCGTGCCCGCGCCGGTCTGCCCGTCGCGCAGGGTCGTGACCAGCTCGAGGTTGCGCCGCGTCGCCGCGTCCAGCGCCATCGTCTCGCCCGTGGTGTAGTGCGCCAGGGTCGTGATCTGGCCCGCCGCGCCGCGCTGGGTCTCGTGGACATAGGCCAGTAGCGTCGCCGCCGCGCCGAGCGCCAGCGGGCGCTCCTCCAGGCCGAGCCCGCGCAGGTCGTGACAGCCAAAGTGCCCGCACAGCAGCCGCGCCGCCGGCTCGCCCTCGAGGCCCGGCACCTCGGTCAGCCCGCAACCGAGCCGCGCCACCAGGTCCTCGCGCAGGGTCGGCGTGACCTGTAGCAACAGCGACCAGAGCAGTTCCGCCGGCCCGATGCGCTCGAGCTCCTCGACTACCTGCCGCCAGAGCCCCTCACCGCTGAACTCGGTCACCGCGAACTCGCCGGTCGACAGGTCGCAGCGCGCCAGGGCAACCTCACGCGGCCCATCGGCGAGGGCGACGAGGTAGTTGTTGGCCGTCTGGTCGAGCAGCGCATCCTCGGTCAGCGTCCCCGGCGTGATGACCCGCACGACCTCCCGCTGGACCAACCCCTTGGCCTGCTTCGCATCCTCCGTCTGCTCGACCACCGCCGCCCGCAACCCCTGCCGCAATAGCCGCGGCAAGTACCGATCCAGCGCATGGTACGGCACCCCACACATCGGCACGCGGATGCCCCGACCCATCTCCCGGCTGGTCAGCGTCAGCTCCAGCGCCCGCGCCGCAACCTCCGCATCCCCCTCGAACAACTCATAGAAATCCCCCAACCGAAACAGCAACAGCACCCCCGGATGCTGCGCCTTCAAATCGCGATACTGCCGCAACATCGGTGGCAGGGAAGAGGGGTCGGACATACCCCCTAACGTAGCATTCAACGGCCGTTAGCGGCAAGGGGGCGGGGGCGGCCGCCCAATTGTACCGCCGCCGCTCCGGCGGCAGCACCACGGCACACCCCCGCCTCACCGATCCCCGTCCGAACCGCGGCGCCGTTGTTGTACCGCCGCCGCTCCGGCGGCAGCGCATGCGGCCCACACCCGCCACACCAGTCCCCGTCCTAACCGCGGCCGCGTAGTTGTACCGCCGCCGCTCCGGCGGCAGCACCCCGGCACACCTGACGCCTCACCGATCCCCATCCGAACCGCGGCCGCCGAATTGTACCGGCGCCGCTCCGGCGGCAGCGCATGCGACACACCCCCGCCTCACCCCCGCGCCGGCCACGGCAGCACCCCAAGCCACGGCCAGTCCTCCGGCCGCTCACATAGCCCCGCCTTCACCGGGTTCGCCCGCACGTACGCCACCGCCTGCTCGATGTGGTCACCGTCCCGCGCGTAGCGGTCGTACCACTCCCGAGCCCAGAACTGCCCGCTCCGCCCCAGGATCTTGTTCGCCCGGTGCGCACTGACACCCTTGATCCGTTCGAGCGCGGTACTCAGACTGTAGCCCTGGCACACCCGCAACACCAGGTGGACGTGATTCGGCATGATGACCCAGGCCCGCAGATCGTAAACCACGCCTCGGTCGTGCAGGAGGACGTCGCGCAGCATGTCGGCGACCTCGGGCTCACGCAGGTAGCAAGCGCCGGCGCCTTCGTCGAGGTAGCGCTGGTACCGGCGCCGGACCTGCTTGGCGGCCTCATCGTCGCCCAGGTGAGCTAGCTCCTCGCGCCACTGCTCCAGCAGCCGGGCGGGCATGGTGTCGGCGAGGCGGAAGGTGACCAGCTGCACGAGCCAGGGGTGGTCGGCGTGGGGGAGGTAGCCCCGGCTGCGCATGGGCGGGTCGGAGGACATGCCGGTGGGTTCGGGGTCGGGGGTGGGAATCCTTGTTGCGTTCGGTGGGCTTTGGGTGAGCCGCATGCGCTGCCGCCGGAGCGGCGGCGGTACAATTGCGCGGCCGCGGTTCGGATGTGGATCGGTGAGGCGGGGGTGAGCCGCATGCGCTGCCGCCGGAGCGGCGGCGGTACAATTTGGCGGCCGTCGGCGAAGGGGGACGGCTTCGGCGTTCGGTGTGCCGCATGCACTGCCGCCGGAGCGGCGGCGGTACAATTCGGCGGCCGCGGGCGGCAGGAGTTGGGTCTAGCCGCCGCGAATCGGCGCCGAAGGCAGGATGGCTATGCGGACGTTGCCGGTGGTGCTGGCGTTGTTGGCGGTGGGGGCGCAGGGGGCGACGTATTACGTCTCCAACGCGGGGGATGACCGGGCCGACGGGTTGAGTCCGGAGACGGCTTGGCTCAGTTTGTCGCGGGTCGCGGCGGCGGCGTTGGAGCCGGGAGACAGTGTGCTGTTCCGGCGCGGCGATATGTGGCGCGGGCAATTGGTGCCGCGGAGTGGGGCCGAGGGGGCGTATGTGCTGTATGGCGCTTGGGGCGAGGGGCCCAAGCCGCAGCTGCGCGGGTCGGCGGCGAAGGATCTGGACACCGATTGGCGCGATGAGGGCGACGGGCTCTGGTCGACGGGCGACCCGCCCGCGCCGCCGCTCGTGGTGCCGGCCGAGTGGGGGGCGTTCGAGGCGCGGCAGCTGTGGATCCACAACGAGGGTGGCGCGGCGTCCAACTTAGTCCCGCAGGGCGCCGGCTACCGGCTCGACACGACGGCCGCCGGCGGCGCGGGCAACCATCAGCAGTTGATCGCCCGTGACCTGCCGGTCGTCGCCGGCGGCACGTACCGCCTGGTGGCGCGGGTGCGCAGCTCCACGGACCTGCTGTTGCCCGGCGCGCGGCTGATGCAGACCGGGTCGCCGTGGACGGGCTACTCCTCGCTGCCCGAGCCGGCGGTGCGCCTGGCCGCGGGCGAATGGACGCTGGTCGTGCAGTACTACCAGTCGCACACGACCGACACGAACGCGCGGCTGACCTGGTCGCTCGGTGGCCTGGTGCCCGCGGGCAACCGCCTGGAGTTCGAGCGGGTGACCTTCGAGCCGTGTGACCCGGCCGATGTGCCGGGCGTGGCGACCGACCTGTCGATCGACGTCGGCAACATCATCTTCGACGGCGGCCCGCGCTGCGGCGTGAAGCGGTGGAAGGTCGAGGACCTGGTCGACGAGGGCGACTACTGGTACGACCGCGAGAACCAGCGGGTCTGGCTGCGCTGCGCGGTGAACCCGACGGCGCGCTGGCAGAGCCTGGAGCTGGCCCTGCGGCGGCACATCATCGACCAGAGCGGGCGGTCGTGGGTCATCTACGAGAACCTGGACCTGCGCTACGGCGCGGCGCACGGCATCGGCGGCGGCTCGGTCCACCACACGATCAGCCGCGACCTGGACATCAGCTACATCGGCGGCGGCGACCAGACCGGCCCGCCGCGGCACGTGCGGTTCGGCAACGGCATCGAGTACTGGGGCGAGGCGAGCGACCACCTGGTCGAGCGGTGCCGCATCTGGGAGGTCTACGACGCGGCGCTGACCAACCAGAGCAACGGCGATGCCACGCCGCACACCAACATCATCTACCGCAACAACATCATCTGGAACTGCGAGTACAGCTTCGAGTACTGGAACCGGCCCGAGACCTCGCACACCGACAACGTCCAGTTCATCCACAACACCTGCTACAACGCCGGCTATGGATGGGGCCACGGGCAGCGGCCGGATCCGGGCGGCCGGCACCTCTGCTTCTACGCTGGGCCGGCGCCGGTGAGCAACTTCCTGGTGGCCAACAACGTCTTTGTCGGCTGCACCAACAACGCGCTCTACGCGCCGCAACTGGCGCCGGGGATCCTGAAGGCGATGCGCATCGAGCGGAACCTCTGGTGGCAGCCGGAGGGCAACCTGATCTGGGCGCTGGAGAAGTACTACACGCAGGACCAGTTCGACGCCTACCAGGCCGAGGTCGGCAACGCGCGGGGCAACCTGGTCGCCGAGGCGCGGCTGGTCGACCCAGCGGCGCTAGACTTCCGCTTGGCCGCCGACTCGCCGGCGGTGGACGCAGGGCTGGAGCTGGGTGTGGCGGAGGACTTCGGCCGCGCGGCGCGGCCGGCGGGGGCGGGGGCGGATATAGGGGCGTGGGAGGTGCGGTAGGGGGCGGCGGCCGGAGGGACCGCCGCTGGCCATGAGCACCGACCGCCCAGAACCACCCCCATGTGGCGTGGGCTG
>DHNJ01000069.1:0-2166 GCA_002409445.1 Armatimonadetes bacterium UBA5419
CTCCGGAGCGTACGAACCGGGGCGGCGGCCGCGGCGGTGGCCGGGCGGCGCTGGGCGAAGCGGGGCAGCAGCGCCCAGCCGACCAGCAGCGGCAGCCAGAAGCTCAGCCCGCGGTAGGCCAGGGCCAGGCCGGTCGCCACGGCCGCCTCGTAGCCCGCGCCGTGCAGGACGAGGGCCATGCTGCCCTCGACGATGCCGACGCCCTGGGGCGTGACGGCGACGATCCAGAAGAGGATGCCGATAGCGAAGGCGGTGACCAGCAGGCCGAGCGGCAGGTGCAGCCCGAAGGCCCAGCAGACCGCGGCCAAGCAGGCCAGCTCAACGACGTTGATGACCACCGCCCAGCCGAGGACCGGCCACAGCGCCGCCGGCCGCGCGGTCAGCGTGCGCGCGGCGGTCGTGTAGTCGGCGGCGACGTGCTCGGCCCAGGCTTCGCCCAGCGGCGCCGGCCGCCGCAGTCGCGCGGCGAGGCCGTCGACCTGCCGCCGCACCCAGTCGAGCAGCCGCGTCAGCCGCGCCGGCGCCCAGATGCCCAGCCCCAACAGCGCGCCCCAGCCGGCGATCAGTCCCAGCAGGCCGAGGCCGGCCAGCAGCTCGTAGGCGGCGAGGTGGTGGTGACGGGCGAGGTAGATCAGCGCGTAGGCGACGAGCGCGGCGAGCGAGGCGAAGTCGGCGACACGGACGAGCACCGCGCCGGCCACCGCGCGACTGCCCGACTGGCCCGCGCGGGCGGCGGCGGTCAGGTAGAGGGCGTTGCCGCTGCCTGCGGCGACGAGGTTCAGCGGCAGGGCGGCGAGGCTGGCCTCGAGCAGGGCCATGGTCCGCAGCGGCACGCCGACCGCGGCGAACGCGGCGTGGTAGAGCCGCGCGTAGCCCAGCCAGTAGACGGCCTGCAGCGCGGCCGCGACGAGCAGCGGGCCCGCGTGGGCGCCGCGCAGGGCCGCCAGGACGTGCGCCAGCTCGGCGCGGCGTGCCAGCAACAGCCAGACCAGCGTAGTCAGCGCCACGCCCCAGACCAGTCCGCGAGTTCGCATCTGCAAAGTATGGCACCGCTGGCGGTCGTGTACTACAGGTCCGCGGGCTGTGGCATACTAGCGGCCGAGGGGAGGGGCCGCTGGATGTCGCAGTCCACCGATAGCTGCTGCACGGGGTGTGGTTGCGCGGTGCTCGTGCTGTTCGCCTTCGCCGCCGACCTGTGGCCGTACGCGCTGGGCGCCATCGCCATCCTGGCGATCATCTCCTACCTGTACGACGCCGGGGTGAAGAAGCAGGCGGCGGCGCAGCAGCTGCAGGCACTGCGCCAGGCGCAGGCCCAGCTAGGCGGGGGCGACTGGCAGCTGGGCGCGCAGATCCAACGTTGCGAGGACGTCCTCGCGCGCCTGGGCGACCATCGCGACGCCTTGGCCTCGAAGCTGCGGCTGCAGGTCGAGGCACGCGAACGGCTGGCCCGCTCGCGCTACGCCGAGGAGGCGGTCCACTTCGCCGCCGCCGCGCGCCTGCTGAGCGACCAGGTCAAGCTGGTCGACGAACGCCTCGACCGCCGCCGCGCCCTCCGCGACGACTACCTCGCCCGCGCCAGCGCCAACCGCGCCCTCGCCGCCTTCGACGAACGCGGCGCGTATGCGGAAGCCGACGTCCTCGCCGAAGAAGACCGCCGCCTCACCGCCGAAGAAGACGCGGTCTTCGCGGACGCGGAGGTGGAGGCGTTGCTGCGGGGGTGAGGAGGGGAGGCGGCTGCCGGAGCGGACCGCGCAAGGCGGCGGGCGGCCGAGGGGACCGCCGGCGCCTCGACGGCATCAGTTCAGTCCTGCTTCGGCCTTCGCTGCGCTGCGGCCGGATCTAAGGAGCGGACAGGAATGTCCGCGGTCCCAGTTAGGGTGGCCGTGGGCGTCCAAGGCGGAGCGCCAGCTTACCAGCCGGCGGGTTGTGGGCTTACTAGCCCACAACGCTGGGCGGCAGCCCAGCTGGGACGTAGGGGGTGGGGCAACCGCAGTCGGTGCGGCTCCAAGGGACCGCCGGCGCCTCGACGGCATGGCTCAATCTTGTTTCGGCCTGCAGCCGAGACTATGGATGCGGACAGGAGTGTCCGCGGGCCCGGTCAGTCCGCGGCGGAGCGGGCCCCGAGAGCGTAGGTTGGCCATGGAGGCAGGTTTGCTGCGGACACGA
>DHNJ01000069.1:2411-2687 GCA_002409445.1 Armatimonadetes bacterium UBA5419
CGCCGGAGCGGCGGCGGTACAAGTGGGGGGTCTTGGGCGCTGCGGGCTGCCCCCTAGCCGCCCCCTTGCCCCAGCCACACGTAGTCCAGCCGGACCGTGCCGGTGGTGGGGGTGGCGGGGGTGGCGAGGTCTAGGCGGAGTTGGTGGAGGGGCGATGGGAGCGCGGGGATCGGGACGGTGTAGGTGCGGGGGGCGGTGTCGTGGGGGGTGACGGGGGTGTCGATGGTGGGGGCGGGGGTCCAGTCGGCGGCGGGGTCGGTCAGGAGGCGGAGGCGG
>DHNJ01000191.1 GCA_002409445.1 Armatimonadetes bacterium UBA5419
AGGCGGCGCTGGCCGGCGGGCCGGCGGCCTGGTCGGCGGAGGCCGACGCCTGGGCGCTGGAGGCGCGCGGCGAGACGTGGCTGGTCAATCCCACCGGCATCCGCAAGATCCGCGGGCGGTTGGTGCAGGTCATGGCCTGGCTGGAGCGCAACCCGACTTGCCCATTAACCTTACACACGCTGCACGCGGAGGCCGATCCGGGTGGCTTGGTCAGCTTCCTACGCGCACGCGGCCACGCGGTCGAGGTGATCGTCTACCGCGGCGGCCACCGGATCACGGTCACCGCGCAGGCTGGCGCGTTGCTCAAGCTCGTCGCTGATCTGGCCGAACGCGGCCTGGTGCTGGACGGCCACTCCGCGCGGCGCGGCTAGAAGAAGCGCCGCTGCAACTGCTCCGGGCTGTGGCCGAGGGCGAAGGTGAGGCCGACCAGGGCGAAGCCGAGGACGAGCAGCCACTGCAGCCGCCGGCCGCGCCAGCGGTGGAGGTGGCGGAGGACGAGGTAGACGGTGTACGTCGTCCAGGTCGCCAGCGCGGGCGGGATTTTGGGGTCGAAGCCGGCGCCCCAGGTGTAGACGGTCAGCGCACCGATCAGCAGGCCGACGGTGAACAGACACCAGCCGATCAGCACGGCGCGACGGCCCAGGCGGTCGGAGGTCTCGAGGGGCGGCAGGTGGGGCAGGCGTTCGAGGTGTTTCCGCTTCAGCAGCTGGTCGGCGACCAGGTACGAGATGGCGGCGGCGAGGGCCACGGCGAAGCAGGCGTAGGCGGTCAGCGCGAGCAGGATGTGCGCGTTCAGCCAGAGGCTGCCGTGGAGCTCGGGCAGGGTGCGGCTGGAGCCGAGCAGGCCGGCGAGCGCGACGAGGAAGGTCAGCGGCGCGAGCGTCGCCGCCAGCGCCGGTCGCGCCGCGCGCCGGTCAGCCCACCAGAGCGCGAGCGCCAGCAGCAGGGCGAAGACGAACGAGACGTTGGCGAAGTCGCCCAGCGGCCCGTTGCCGCGGGTGCCATGCGAAACCAAGCCGACCGCGAGCAGCGCCGAGCCGATCGCCAGCCCCCAGCGGCCCCAGGTTAGGCGCCCTTGCAGCTCGGGCCGATGGAAGCGCAGGACGTACAGCAGGGCGGCCAGCAGCAGACTGACCAGCGCGGCGGACTCGGCCAGCACGCACAGCCGAGTCACAACTCGTCCTCGCCGTGGATCGGTTGCGGGCCGTTGCGCAGGCCAAACAGGCGGCGCACCAGGCCGGTCCAATCGCGCCCCGCGCCGCGCTCGGCGGCCAGCTCGCGCAGCCCGGTGACGGGCCCGTGGAGGACCTTGTGCGTGTAGTCGCGCATCATCCGCTCGACCTGCTGGCGCTGGGCTGGGGTTAGGTCGGTCAGCCGTCGCAGGCCGCGTTCAAGCTCCTGCTCGCAGAGGGCCTCGTGGCGCTCGCGCAGCTCGGTGACCAGCGGGGTGACCGCGCGGGCCTGCAGCCAGGCGCCGAAGCGCACGGCCTCGGCCTCGACCAGATGGGCGACGGCCTGCGCCTCGCGCGCGCGTTCGGCGCGGTAGCGGTCGCAGACGCCGTTCAGGTCGTCGATATCGAAGAGGTAGACATCGTCCAGCTCGGCGACCGCCGCCTCGACATCGCGCGGGACGGCGATGTCGACGATGAACAGCGGCCGGCCGCGGCGCTCGGCGAGCACCGGGCGCAGGCCGTCGGCGGTGATGATCGCGTGCGGCGCGGCACTGGACGAGACGACGATGTCAGCGCTGCCCAGGTGGGCGGCGAAGTCGTCGAAGCGGATCGCCTGGCCGCCAAACTCGGTCGCTAGCTCGTGGGCGTGGTCGTAGGTGCGGTTGGCGACAATCACCGAGCGGACGCCTTGGTCGCGGAGGTGGATCAGCGTCTGCCGGCTCATCTCGCCCGCGCCGACGACGAGCACCTCGCGGCCGGCCAGCTCGCCGAAGGTGGTCCGCGCCAGGTCGACCGCGGCGGAGCTGATCGACATCGCGCCGCGGCCGATCTCGGTGTCGGTGCGGGCCTGCTTGCCCAGGCGCAGGGCGCGCTGGAACAGTTCGTTGAGGCAGGCGCCGGCGGTGCCCACGCCAGCCGCGCCGGCCAACGCTTGCTTGACCTGGGCGAGGATCTGGCCCTCGCCCAGGACCATGGAGTCCAGCCCGGCGGCGACCTCGAAGAGGTGGCGGATGGCGCCGGCGTCGACCTGGCGGTAGACGTGCGGCTCGAGCTCGGCGGGGTCGAGCCCGTGGAAGTCGGCGAGGAAACTGCCCAGCGCGGCGACCGCCGGCTCGGGGCGGGTGGTCATCGCGTACAGTTCGCTGCGGTTGCAGGTACTGAGGATGACCGCTTCGCTGATGTGCGGGCGGCCGACGACGTCGGTCAGCGCGTCCTCGAGCTCGGTGGGGCGGAAGGCGACCTGCTCACGCAGCTCGACCGGGGCGCTGCGGTGATTCAGTCCGGCGGCGATGATGTGCGGAAGTTCGGTCATAGCGTCGCCATCTCGTCGAGCAGCGCCTCGAGCGCGGCCCGCGCCTCGGCCTCCTGGCCATAGCGTAGCATGTTGCGCGCCGCGCCGTCCCAGGCGGTCTCGTAGAAGCGCCGGCGGGCGCGCGAGTCGGCCAGGCGCGCTTTGATCGCCGGGCGCAACTCGCCGAGGATGCGCACCAGCGGGCCGAGCTCCGCGGGGACGGTGGCGTCCAACTCATCGCGCAGACGGCGGGCGATGAACGGGCTAGCCCCGCCAGTGCCGATGGCCACGGTCAGCGGCGCGCGGTCGAGGGCGGCGAGAAAGTGGCAGGTACCCGCCGCGCCATCCGCGGCGTGGTCGCAGAAGATGCGGCGCACCTCGGCCTCGGCGGCCACGGCGCGGTTGCAGTCGTCCGAGTCGGTGGCCGCGATGGCCAGCCAGGCGTCCTCCAGGTCACCGGCCTGGTACGGCCGCTGGAGCCAGCAGATGGTGCCGATCGCCGCGTTGTAGGAGAGGTCCTCGGTCGCCACGGGCGAGATCAGGGTGACGTCCGCGCCCACGTCGAGCAGGCGGACGACCTTACGATCGCCGACCAGCCCGCCGCCCACGACGACCACCTTGCGGCCACGCAGATCGAGGGAGACCGGCAGCCCCATCGCGCGGCTAGCTCCCGCTCGCCCCAGCATCGTCGAGCTTCTCGACTTCCTTCGAGGGGCACTTGACTAGGATGTTGTCGGCCTCGAAGACGCCGTCCACGAAGCGGCCGATACAGACGACCTGGGCCGCTGAATCGAAGTTGCCCGGCTTGATGCGGTGCGAGCGCACGCGCATGGACTGGGTGCCCGTCTCGACGTCGCGCATGGTGAACTCGAAGGTCCCGCGCTGGGCGTCGCTGGTTTGCGGCTGTGACTTGTCGACCACGCCGGGCACTTGCCAGACGCGGTCGGGGCTGGCCTTGACCTGCGCGTAGTCGTTGGCGTAGGTGGCGAGGGACTGGTTCAGCCCCGCGAGCGCGACCGCGGCCAACGCGGCGATCACGATCAGGCCGACCAGCCAGCTCTTGCGCTTATTGCCCACCTTAAGACTCCTTATCTATATCGGTGCTTGGGACGTCGCGGACGACAACCGTGGGCACCGGCTCGTTCGCCTGGGCGGTCGCGCTACGTGCGCGCCGCAGCCGGGCGAACAGCAGGGATGCATACCCGGCGGCCACGAGCCAGGTCAGGAGCCCGGCACTGAAGGCAACCCACTGACCGGACCTCATGGCGCCTCACTTTCGGTCTCTACACTGATGTTGCCAGCTCGCGCTTGCAGGGTGGCGAACCAGAACGCCAGGCACAACCAGCCGGCGAAGCCGAGGAAGATGATCCGGTAGTGCTCGGCATGGAGCGGCCCGCGGGTGGGGTGCAGGGTGCCCGCGGCAATCTTGGGGTAGATGCGCACCAGCCAGTACATCGGCGCCACGGCCAGCAGCAGATAGGCCGCTGAGACGCGGGCGCGCAGCCCTTCGTCGGGCGGTAGGGCGCCGCGCAGCATGAGGTAGGCGGCATACATCAAGATGACGAAGAGGATCGAGGTCTCGCGCGGGTCCCAGTTCCAGGCCGAGCCCCACTGGGGGTGGGCGAAGATCATGCCGGTGACCGTGGCCAGGACGAGCAGCAGCAGGCCGATCTCGACCGAGCCGTGCGCCGCGCGGTCGGCGGCGGGCTGGCGGACGATGAGGTAGCGCGCCGAGTGCAGCGCGGCGATCAGCAGGAACAGCGTGCCCGACCAGGCCAGCGGCAGGTGGAAGAAGATCGTGCGGTAGGTGTCCTGGAACCAGAAGTTGCCCAGGACGTCGGCGTCCATCGGGACGGTTAGGCCGCCGAGCGCACTCAGGCCGATCAGAATCGCCCCAACCACCGCCAACACATTCTGCATAAGCGCGTTCAACCCCCTCTAGTATGGCCCGGGACGACCAGGGGTCAAGGCGCGGCCCGGCGTGGCGGGCGTTAACGGCGGGTTAGCCCTCGGCGATGGGCAGGTCAAGGGCGGTATACCACTCGCGCAGGCGCGCCTGGCGGGTGGCGGGGTCGGCCGGCGGGCGGTAGGGGCGGCCGCGGCCGTCGAGGAGCAGGCCGACCTCACCGCCGGTCACCGTGCGGGTCACCTCGCGGCCGGGCCCGGCGCCCATGTCGTAGCCACGGGCTGGAGCGACCGTCAGCTCGAGGCGCTCGCCGGTGGCCAGGGGCAGACGCGCCAGCTCGCCCGCGTGCAGCTCGCGTGGCCCGCCGGGCAGGCCGGTGATCGTCGCGATGGTCGCGCCGAGGGGTTCGCCGGGCCCGCGCGGGGCGATCGATGTGCCCAGGGGGACCAGGCAGTCGCGGTCGAAGACCTCGTGCGCGGCGGCGGGCAGGACGGTCGAGAGCACGCCGAGCTGGGGCATCATGAAGATGCTGTCGACCGCCAACTCGCAGAAGCCTTCGGGCTGGAAGGCGTCGAGCAGCATGAGTGCGGCCTCGGCGCGGCGCGGCGCGTGCGAGAGCGTGCCGCCCGAGCCGATGATCAACCCCAGCTCCATCATGTCGACTAGGGTGCCGGCGGCAGATTCGTCGAGCACGCGGCCGACGACGGTCTCCTGGCGCACGCCCTTGAGCGACGTGGCCAGCGCGCGGTGGTGCTCGAGCGCCAGACGCAGCGCCTCGCGGGCGACGGCTTGCTCGACGGCCAGGCTGGGCAGTACCTGGGGGATCGAGGTCGGCCGGATCATCTTGTTGCGCAGGCCGTTGCGCAGCCGATCTTCGTCCAGTTCGAATGGTAGCCACCGCAGGACGTTCTCGGCGCCGGCAGCCGTCAGCACGTTGCAGACGCTGTAACTCATGCCCAGGTTGGCGCTGACGGTGCGGGTGTACTCGGTGCCGAAGACCGAGAAGACGTCGGTCGTCGCGCCGCCGATATCGACCGCCAGCACCGCGCAGCCGCGCTCGGCGGCGACCTGCTGGACCAACAGGCCGACGGCGTTCGGTGTGCTGAGCAGGTCGGCCGAGGTCCACGCCTTGAGCCGGTGGTAGCCCGGTGCGTGCTCCATGACGTGTTCGAGGAACAGCTCGTGGACCGCTTGGCGCGCTGGACCGAGATTCTCGGTCTCGGGCGTGGGGCGGATGTTGTCGACCACACGCAGGTCGGTGATCTCGCCCAGGAGCGCCTCGATCTCAGCGCGGATGTCGCGGTTGCCCGCGTAGATCACGGGCAAACTATAGGCCGCGCCGAGGCGTGGCTTCGGGTCGGCGGCGAGGATGAACTCGGCCAGCTCGACGACGTTGTCGCTCTGCCCGCCGTCGGTGCCGCCGGCGAGCAGGATCATGTCGGGGCGCAGGCGCCGGATCTGGGCGATGCGCTCGTGGGTCGCGCGGCCGTCGTCGATCGACACGACGTCCATGACGATCGCGCCCGCGCCGAGGGCGGCGCGTTCGGCGGACTCGGCGGTGATCTTGGCGACCACGCCGGCCACGGTCATCTGCAGGCCGCCGCCGGCGGAGGACGTGCTGAGGTAGAGATCGACGCCCTGGTCGGGGTTGCCCGGGTCGATGAGGATGCCCTCGGGCGTGGTCAGCTTGCGGCCGATCAGCTCCTCGATCTCGCGCGCGGCGGTCAGGACGCCGACGGTCACGTCATCGAACGGGGCCTCGACGGTGGTCGGCGCCTCGCCGCGGGCGATGAGATGGTAACCGTCGTCGGCGGCGGCGATGAGGATGGCTTTGGTTGTCGTGCTGCCACAGTCAGTGGCCAGGATCGTGCGGGCGTTGGTCATGGATCCTCGATCGGAAGCTGGGTGCGGGCTGGCGGAGGGACTACTTGTAGCCCTTCTTGCGGTCGGCGGCGAGCTGTTCCTCGGCCGCCGTGGCCACAGCGGAGACCTCGCGGTTGAGCTGGTCGACCTCGGCGCGGGCACCTGCGGCGGATAGCGCGTAGGTGCGGTAACCCTCGAGCGGTGCCAGACCGGGGCCGTCGGAGGGGTCGGGGTCACGGTTCAGCGAGGTGTCGACTACGGGCAGGACCGCCTCGGTCAGCTGTGCGCCGAGCTGCGAGCCCAGGGCGGCCAGCGCCAGGGTCGCCTCCCAGCGTACGTCGCTGTCCTCGGTCGCGTTCGACGCGAGCGCGAGCAGCGCTTGCTCGATGCCCGCCTTGGCGTCGCCCAGCCCGCTCGCCGCCTGGGCGAAGGCGAGCGCCGCGCGGCCCTTGAGCCGCGGGTCGTCCTCGGTCAGGAGGCTGCTGAGCATGCCAATCTGCTCATACGCGCCGAAGGAGATGGCCGCTTCGATCGCCAGCAGCCGCACATCGACGGGCAACGCCGAGTCCTGGGCGACGCGGATCACCGAGTCGGCAGCCTTGGCCTTGAGGTCGGCGCGGCCGAGCTTGTCGGCCTCGATCTCGCTGAGTTTCGGGTCGCCCGCGACGACCGGCGCCTTGGCCAGGTTGGTCAGGGTGGTCAGCGCGAAGTAGGTCAGGTCGCCGTCGCCGCGGCCGAGGACCGTGAGCAGGCGGGGCAGGCCGTCGTTGAACACGGCGCGCTTGAGGTTCAGCGAGCGCTGGTAGGCCTCGGGGTCGAGCTGGCGCTCGTCCTCGGTCTTCTCCGCGAAGCTGACGGCGCCCGAGAAGGCGGCCAGCGCGGCCTCGGCGACCTTCGGGTCGGCGTCGTCGAGCAGCGACATGGCGGTCGACAGCGCCTGCGGGCGGACCTCCTCGTAAGCGGCGGCCAGCTTGGCGTCGGTGGGCGGCTTGATCGTTGCCAGGCCCATGAGCGAGCCAACGGCGGCCAGGCGGTCGGCGGCGTCATTGCCGGCGAGGGCTTCTTGCTGCTCGGCCAGCGTGGTGCGCGGGTCGGTGGTCTCGGTCTTTTCCTCTTCGCCGACGGTGCCCTCAAGCCACTGGTTGAGCTTGGCACAGCCCGACAAGGTGGACACCAACAGCGCTAGCGCCAGCGCGTTCCACAGCCTCGACGGTCGCATGAATCTCTCCGCGCACGACAAGCTCGCCGCACGGCGCGAATCTAGCATAGCCTAGACCAGCGCGTCAAACCCGCCCGCCGCAGGTCTCAACGGTCGGCCGACCACCACTTGTAGTAGTAGTCCGCGCCGTTGGCCGTGCCCGGTGCGTCGACCCGTTCCCAGGCCTTCGTGCTGTGCAGCCACTTGCCGTGGCCGTCGAGGAAGACCATGTTCGCGCCGCCCAGGTGGACCTGAAGCGACGGCTGCCAGTCGTTCCAGGGCGAGAAGCTGCTCTGGCGGCCGTCGATCCACCAGACGGTGTTGGCCGGATTGGTCACCGCGCCGTCGGACATCGTCGAGCCGAAGCCGCGCCAGTAGGTCGGCGGCGTGCCCGAGACCGAGGGGCCGACGTCGAGCAGGTAGTAGTCGGCGAACACACCCGCGCGGCCATTGGCCAGGCGGTTGCTCGGGCAAACGAGGATCTGCTGCGACTTCATGTACGGCTCGATCGCCTCGATCGTGAAGTACCAGGTGCTGCCGGGCATCAGCCGGCTGGTGCCGTAGTACCAGTAGTCGAAGCCCTGGTTGTCGTAGTCATTGGAATACATCCGGCTGGCCAGGCCGAGCTGCTTCAGGTTGCTGAGGCAGCTGGTCTGTCGCGCCTTCTCGCGGGCCTTGGCGAAGACGGGGAAAAGGATTGCCGCCAGGATCGCGATGATGGCGATGACCACCAGCAGTTCGATCAGCGTGAAGCCGCGACGGTGTGTCGAACGGGTTGAGTCCATGGCGGACGTCTCCTACCGTCCAATCTAACACGTTTTCGCGCATGGCGCTGCAGTAGGCGCGGTCTACCATCCCGGCGCCACCGAACCGATTCCGTGGCGCGGCAGATCCTGCTACCATGCCGGCCATGCGTCGTTTGCGCTGGCTCTGGGTGCTCGTGGTCTGTGCATGGGTGGTGCTGGCCGCGGGCTGCGCGCCGCGGGAGCGCGCGCGGGCGGACGGGCGGGTCGAGATCGTCTACTGGGAGAAGTGGACCGGGTTCGAAGGCGACGCCATGCGCGCGGTGGTCGACGCCTTCAACCGGCGGCAGGACCGCATCTGGGTCGAGTTCTTGACCGTCAGCCAGGTTGACCAGAAGTTCTTGCTTTCCACCGCCGGCGGTAATCCACCCGACCTGGCCGGCCTCTGGTCGGCGAACACCAGCGTCTATGCCGACCTGGGCGCGATCCAGCCGCTGGACCAGTACTGCGCCGAGGCCGGCATCACCCCCGAGCAGTTCATTCCTTCGATGATCGGCGAGATGATCCACCGGGGCCACATCTGGGCCCTGCCCACCGCGCCGGCCAGCCTCGCGCTGCACTACAACAAGGCCCTGTTCCGCCAGGCCGGCCTCGACCCCGAGCGGCCGCCGCGGACGATCGAGGAACTGGATGCGATGGCCGAGCGGCTGACCCGCCGCGATGAACGGGGGCAGATCGACGTGGCCGGTTTCCTGCCGAGCGACCCGGGCTGGTGGAACTTCGCCTGGGGCCAGTGGTTCGGCGCGACGCTGTGGGACGGCGACAGTCAGCTGACGATCACCAGCCCCGAGAACGTGCGCGCCTTCGAGTGGGTCCAGTCCTATGCCCGGAAGTACGGGGCGAAGGACCTGCAGTCGTTCCAGAGCGGCTTCGGCAACTTCAGCTCACCGCAGAACTCGTTTCTCGCGGGCAAGGTCGCGATGCAGCTGCAGGGCGTTTGGCTGCACAACTTCGTCGACAAGTACCAGCCTGGGCTGGAGTACGGCGTGGCACCGTTCCCGTACCCCGCCGACCGCCCCGACCTGGCCGGCCACACGTTCGTCGACGTGGACAACATCGTCATCCCCACCGGCGCCCGCCACCCGCGCGAGGCCTTCGAGTTCATCCGCTTCCTGGCCACGCCCGAGGGCGCGGAGCTGCTGGCCAACGGCCAGGGCAAGTTCAGCCCGCTGCGCGCGGTCACCCCCGGCTTCTACCAACAGCACAAGCACCCGTACCTCCAGCTGTTTGTCGACCTCTCGTACGGGCCGTCCACCTTCGGCCAGCCCAAGCTGCAGATCTGGCGCGAGCTGTCGGCGGAGATGGGCAACGCGTTTACCAAGATCTGGCTCGACGAACAACCGGCGCGCGCCGCGCTGGAGGAGGTGCAGGCGCGGATGCAGCCGAAGCTCGAACGCGAACTGCGGGCCAAGCGGCGGAAGGGGCAGTTGCCATGAGCCGGCAGGAGAAGCAGCGGCTGGTCCTCGGCCTGGCCTTCGTCTCGCCCTGGCTGGTAGGCCTGGCGGTCTTCCAGATCTACCCGATCATCGCCTCGCTCTACTTCAGCCTCTGTGACTACTCGGTGCTCGAGACGCCGACCTTCATCGGCCTGGCCAACTATGCCGACCTGCTGGGCGACGAGGTCTTCTGGCAGGCGCTGTACAACACGCTGTTCTACGCGGCCTTCGCCCTGCCGCTGGGGCTGGTGGTCTCGTTCGCCACGGCGCTGCTGCTGAACACCGGCGTGCGGTTCATGGCGGTCTACCGGACGATCTACTTCCTGCCGTCACTGGTGCCCGCGGTGGCCTCGGCGCTGATCTGGCTCTGGCTGCTGAACGGCAAGTACGGCGTGATCAACGAGGGCCTGTTGCACCTCGGCATCGAGGGCCCGGGCTGGCTGTCCGAGCCGGCCTGGACCAAGCCGTCGCTGATCCTGATGAGCCTGTGGGGCGTGGGCCACGCGGTGGTCATCTACCTCGCGGGGCTGCAGGATGTGCCCAAGCAGCTGTACGAGGCGGCCGAGCTGGACGGCGCGGGCTGGTGGGGCAAGCTCTGGCATGTGACCATACCGCTCATGTCGCCGGTCATCCTGTTCAACCTGATCATGGGTCTGATCGGCAGCCTGCAGATGTTCGCCCTGCCGTACATCATGATGCCCGGCGGCCAGCCGGCGCGCTCGGCATACTTCTACGCGGTCTACCTCTACGACAACGCGCTGCCGTACCTGAAGATGGGTTACGCCTCGGCGATGGCCTGGATCCTGTTCTTGCTGACCCTCGGGCTGACCCTGCTGGCCCTGCGCCTGGCGCGCGGCCGCGTCTACTACGAGGGAGGCTAGCATGCGCTTCACCCATCCCCTCGCGCGGCTCGTGGTCCATCTCATCCTGATTGCCGGGGCGCTGCTGTGCCTGCTGCCGTTGGCCTGGATGATCGTCACCTCGCTCAAGCCGATCGAGGAGACGATGACCTCGCCGCCGACCTGGGTGCCGTCGGCCTGGCAGTGGCGCAACTACTACGACGCGGTCATCTACCGCGCGGACGTACTCGGCTACATCCCGTTCCTGCGCTACTTCCGCAACACGCTGTATCTGATCGTCATGACGCTGCCGGGCGTGCTGATCTCCTGCTCGCTGGCGGCCTATGGCCTGGCGCGGCTGCGCTGGCGCGGGCGCGAGGTGGTCTTCGGGCTGACCCTGGCCACGCTGATGATCCCGTTCCCTGTGACGATGGTCCCACTGTACGTGCTGTTCCGCGAGCTGGAGTGGATCGGCACCTTCCGGCCGCTGTGGGTGGGCGCGTGGTTTGGCGGGGCGTTCAACATCTTCCTGCTGCGCCAGTTCTTCCTGACCATCCCCGAGGAGCTGTCGGACGCGGCGCGGGTCGACGGGGCGAACGAGTGGCAGGTCTTCGCCCGGATCATCCTGCCGCTGGCCAAGCCGGCACTGGCGGTGGTCGCGCTGTTCCACGTGATGGCCGTCTGGAACGACTTCATGGGCCCGCTGATCTACCTGCAGGACCAGAGCCAGTTCACCCTCGCCCTGGGCCTCCAGGCCTACCAAAGCCAGCACGGTGGCTCCGAGTGGAACATGCTGATGGCTGCCTCGACGATCATGGTGGCGCCGGTGATCGTGCTGTTCTTCTTCACCCAGCGCACGTTCATCCAAGGCATCGCGGCGACCGGGCTGAAGGGCTAGCCGGGCAGCAGCGGCCCGAAGACGTCGGCCAGATAGGCCGGTCCGGCCACGTCCATGTCGACCTGGTTGCGGGCGAGGTCGGCGGCGCAGGTGCCCATTTCCGCGCGCTCGCTGGCGCTGGTCTGGGCGAACTCGCGCAGCACCTCGACGATCGCCGGCACCGTCGGCTCGAAGAGCCAGCCGGTGCGGCCTGGCTGCGCGAGTTCGCTGTTGCCACCGACGTCGGAGAGCAGCAGTGGCAGCCCGGCGGCGGCCGCTTCGCTCGCGGCGCGCGGGCGGCCCTCGCCGCGGCTGGCGAGGACGAAGCCGTCGGCGGCGGCCAGGTAGCCGTCGATCTCGGCGTGGGGCACGAAGCCGGCGAAGTGGACGACCTGGTCCAGCCCGAGCTCGGTGGCGCGCTGCTGGAACCGCTCGACCTGCCCACTGCCGAGCCAGACCAGGCGCAGCTGCGGGACGTCGGCGCGGAGCGCGGCGAGCGCATCGAGGAGCAAGTCGACCCCCTTGACTTCGTCAACCAGACCGAGCGAGACCAGCATCACCTGCTCGTCGGCCAGGTTCAGCTGCTGCCGCAGCTCCGTGCGCTTGCGGCGTGCGAGGTCGGGGTCGGGCCGTGGCAGGTCGAGCAGGGTGGGCCAGACGGCGATGCGCGACGCGGGCACACCCTCGCGGACGAGTCGATCCGCGAGGGCCTGCGAGGTCGAGCGGATGCGCTGCGCGCGCCGGCAGTAGTGGCGGGTCAGCGCGGTCATCAGGTAGCGCTTGAGCGGCGACCAGGTGGTCATCAGGCGCGTCTGTTGGAAGTAGTCGTTACGCCCCTCGAGCACCCAGCCCGCACCCCACCGCCGGTGCGCCCAGGGCCCGAGGCGGGCGACGGCCAAGGTATCGCGGATGAGCAGGAAGTGGGGCGGGTGCACCCCAGCGTCTGCGGCGATGATCTGCTGCGCTTGGCGGTTGAAGGAGATCTGCCGGCCCGGCATCGTCGGCCAGAGGGGCCGGGCGTGCAAGACCAGCCGCGCCTCGTCCACGCCGTACGCCGCGCCGGTGTTGGAGGCGCAGATGACCGTCGTGTGGGCGAAGTGACGGGCCAGGAACCGGTAGTACTCCATGTCCTGGTTGTGGACGATGTCCTTGTTCGACGTGGCCCAATCGAGCACGACCAGATGGCGCTGGGCCAACTGGTCGTGCACGGCAATGGGTTCGGACATGGGCAACCTCCGCGACCTCGGCAATTAGGGTGCCCCCAGGTCCGCGGAAGGCTAGAACTAGCCGGGCGGCGCCACGACGCCGATGGTCAGCAGCAGGTTAGCATAGATCGCCTGATCGCCGGTGGCGATCGTCAAGGCGACGTCCGGGGCGCTGGCCACATCGTAGAACTCGAAGCGCTCGATGCGCGTCAGCGGGTTCTCGAAGCCGGCGCCGGCGAGCAACTGGACGAACTCGGCCCAGATTGGTGGGTCGGCGGGCAGGGCGTTGCCGTAGTCCATGACCGCCGCGTCCTCGACGGGGATCGCCGTCAGCAGCGCGTGGAGCACCTGGGTGCAGCTGACCACACCGGGTGACAGATTGAGCTGGACAATCGAGGCCTTCGGGCCCGAGTGGATGCTGAACGGGTAGTTGCCGTCGGCGATGAGGATCTTGGCGCCGTGGCCCGCACGGCCCAGCGCGGCGAGGATGTCAGGCTGGATCAGTTCACCCTTGAGCATGGTCGAACGCTCCTTCGTGCGGCTCGATTCGCCCCGCGCCGCCGGCCTCCTCCCCAGCCCCTAGGTTGATCCAGTAGCGGCTGATGATCTGGCCGCTGAGGCGGCTGCGGGGCTCGTCCTCGAGCTGGCCGCCGGCGCCGCGGATGACCGCCGCGGAGGCCAGGTTGGCGCGATCGCAGGTGACCAGGACGCGGCGCAGGCCGCCGGCGGCGGCGGCCTGCAGCGTCAGCGCGAGGATGCGGTGGCCGTAGCCCCGGCCGCGGGCGCTGGGCCGCAGCATGTAGCCGATGTGCCCGCCATGGTGCAGCAGCGTGGCGTTCAGCCGCCAGCGAATGTGCGCCTCACCGAGCAACTCGCCGCCGGCGTCGACTAGCCAGTAGACGCTGCTAGGCACCAGGTCGGCGCGGGTCGGCTGGGCCATGGCCAGGAGGGCGCCCAGCAGCGCGCGCCAGTCGCCATAGCGCACGCCGAGGTAGCCGAACCAGCCCTCATAGCCGGTCTCGCCGGCAGCCTGCATCTCGCGGCCCATGGCCTGGAACTCGGTCCAGCGGTCCAAGGTGGCGGCGATCAGCTGGCTGCCGGCGAGCGCGTCGGGGTCCGCGGGGGACATCAGTCGAGCCGGCAGGTCTCGAACGCGGCGCGCAGCGCGGCGACCTTGTCCTCGCCCTTGGGGCTAAACTCATGGCCCACGAAGCCCGTGTAGCCGGTCTCGGCGATGGCGGCCATGATCGGCTTGTACTGCAGCTCCTGGGCGTCGTCCAGGTCGTTGCGGCCGGGGTTGCCCGCGGTGTGATAGTGCAGGAAGTACTTGCCGTAGTCGCGGATGTTGCGGATGACGTCGCCTTCCTGGATCTGCATGTGGTAGATGTCGTAGAGCAGGCCGAAGCGCGGCGAGCCGACCAGATCGGCCAGGGTCACGCCCCAGATCGTGCGGTCACACATGTAGTCCTTGTGGTCGACCTTGCTATTGAGCAACTCCATGGCCAGGTTGACGCCGAGCTCCTCGGCCAGGCCGATGACGCGCTTGATGCCCGCAGCGCAATTGCGCATGCCGACCAGGTCGTCCATGCCCGCGCGGTTGCCCGAGAAGATGATCAGCGTGGCCACCTCGTGCTCGGCGGCATAGCGGATCTTCTCGCTCAACTCCGCCTCGATCCGGTCGTGGTTCTGAGGCTTGTTCAAGCCGTCGGTCAGTGACTGGTGGCCGCCCATCGTCGCGATCGCCAGGCCGGCCGACTTGGCCAGGGGGATCATGTCCTCGCTGGCCAGATCCAGGCCCTCGAAACCGATCTCGGCCATCGCGGGGAACAGCTGGTCATGCGGCACGCCGCGCAACGGCCAGACGGTGAACGCTTGTCGAATGTGAGCCATAGAGGCACTCCTTGTTCGGTGTCCAATTCGCACCACCGACCCGCTTCGCCGGCTGAGCGCGGGATCCTGCCCTTGACGCCAAGCGCCGCCGCGGCCAAGGTTAGGGCCATGTCCGAGAGCCCCCTCAGCCCCGGTAGCCAGGCCGCGATCGACGCGCTGCGCGAGCGCCTGGTGTACGAGTTCGCCCAGCCAGAGCTGCTCGACGTCGCCCTGCGCCACTCGTCGGTCTCGCGCCTGCTGGAGTCGGACGAGGTGGTCGACAACGAGCGGTTGGAGTACCTGGGCGATGCGGTGCTCCAACTGGTGGTGAGCGAACTGCTCTTCCACCAGCGGCCCACGGCACAGGAGGGTTGGCTGACCACCACGCGGGCGCAAATCGTCTGCGGCGCGGGGCTGGCCCAGGCCGCGACGCTGCTGGGCTTGGGGCCGGCGCTGAGCCTGAGCCGCGCGGCTGACCAACAAGGCGCGCGCCGGCGGACCTCGGTGCTGGCCGCGGGGCTCGAGGCGGTCGTCGGCGCCGTCTTCCTCGATGGCGGGTTCGCCGCGGCGCGCGAGGTGGCGTTGCGCGTGCTCGCGCCGGTGCTCGCGCGCGTGCAGAACGAGCCGGCGCTGAATGCGAAGAGCGCGCTGCAGGAGCTGACCCAGGCCCGCTGGCGGCAGACGCCCGACTACCGCACGGTCGAGGTGCAGGGGCCGCCGCACGCGCGCCGGTTCAGTATCGAGGTCTGGCTGGGGGCGCGCCGGCTGGCGGCGGGCGAGGGGCCGTCGAAGCGCGCCGCGGAGCAGCTGGCAGCGGGCGCGGCGCTAGAGTTGCTGCTCGACGAGCTGGCAACTTCGGGCGACCAGGCCGACTCTAAGGACTAGTCTGAACCAGGCGGGATCGGCGCCGGGGCGAGCAGGGATCGGCGCGCGGGCCACGAAAAAGCCGGCGGCGGAGGGCCACGATGGCCATATTTGATGCACACACACTGTTTGGCTTCTGGCCGCAACGCCACGCCGACATCTCTCCCGAGACCCTCGTCAATACGCTGAAGGCGCACCAGATCGACCGCGCCCTGACCCTCTCGACGCAAGGCATTTTCGCCGACTTCGCGCTGGGCAACAGCGAGACGATCGAGCTCTGCAGCCGCTCGAACGGCCTGCTACTGCCGATCGGCACGGTCGACCCACGGCGGTTCATGGGCACGACCGAGGAGATCAAGAAGCGCTTCGAGCAGGGCGTGCGCGCCTGGCGGCTGTGCCCCGAGCTGCAGGGCTGGGATCTCGACTCCGCGGCCGCCGAGGCGGTGCTGCGCGCGCTAGCCGAAGCCGGCGCGGTGCTGATGATCGACGCCAGCGCACCGGGTGCGGCCAGCCGGGTCGCCGCACGGACCGAGGAGTTTGGCTTGACCACCCTCCTGCTGGGCATCGCCGCGGGGCAGTTGGGCGAACTGTTGGCCCTGCTCGACCGGGCCAAGCATTGCCTGGTCGAGACGCGGCGTCTGGCCGACCCGGAGGTGATCAAGGCGCTGGGCGTACGGTTTGGCTTCGAGCGGCTGATCTTCGGCACGGCCAGCCCGCTGCAGTACGTGTCGCCCGCTCGCCTCGCCGTTGAGACCGCGGGCCTGCCTGAGGCCCAGCGCGACCTGGTCATGGGCGGGAACCTCATCAAGTTGCTAGCCGGAGGGCGCTGACGATGGCAGTGATCGACATTCATTCGTATCTGGGCGCGCCACCCGAGTCGGTCCGCACCGGCACGCTGAAAGAACTCAGTGGGATCTGGCGCCTGGCCAAGATCAACGGTGCTCTGGTCGCCAGCGGGCGCGGCGCGAGCGGCGACTTCCGCCGCGGTAACGAGGCCGTGCAGCGCGAGATCGACGGCCGCGCCAACGTCTGGGGCCTCTGCACGGTCAACCCCAACTACCCCGGGGAGTCGGCCGACGAGCTGCGTGCGCGGCTCTCCGGCACGCTGTTCCGTGGGCTCAAGGTGCCCCGCGCGACCGCCGGCCCGCGCATCGACTCGCCCGGCATGCGCGCGATCCTCAGCGCCGCGCGGCGCTACGGGCGGCCGGTGCTGCTCGAGACCACTTGCGAGACGGATGTGCGCGACGCGGTCAGCCTCGCTGCCGAGTTTCATGCGCTACGGTTCATCCTCCTGGGCATGGGCGGGCCGGACTGGCCGTCGTCGATTGGCATCGCCGAGCCGCAGCTGAACATCAGCCTCGAGATCGGCAGCCTGGAGGCCGATGCCGACAAGGTTAAGGACGCGCTGGACGCGGTCGGGCCGCGGCGGATCATGTTCGGTAGCCACTTCCCGCTGCTGCATCCGCTGTACGTGTTGGGCATGGTTGAGGACTCGGCGATCGAGCCGCGCGACCAAGAGCGCCTGCTGGCGCGCAACGCGGTCGAGGCGTTTGAACTCGAGCCGATCGCCGCTTTACCGGGCACCCGGGAAGGCGACGGATCGGCGTCCGAGTGAGATGTTGCGATTTGTTGACGCGCGATTCTGGCTCTGTTAGACTCGCGCGCGAGGTTGCTGTAGACGAGCGCTGGGCCGAGGGCCTGGCTGGCACGAAAGGATGACCACCATGCGACGCCCCCTCCTATCGATGCTGCTCCCCGCTCTCCTCGTCGCGTTCGCCGCGAGCGCGCAGGTTCCGCTGGCCGACCCGCCCGAGGGCGCCGCTGCGGCCGAGCCGGCCCGCCCGCTGTTGAGCATCAACTCGATCGACCAGGGCAGCGCCGTCTCTGGCGAGCGGCCGATCGACGTCGTCTTCCGGCCCGCGCCCGACGGCGTGCCGCTGGCCAAGGTCGACGTGCTGATCAACGGCGTGCCCAAGATCCTCTTTGACCTGCAGCCGGGTGACCGCAGCGTCAGTTACCAGTGGGACACGCGCGACGTGCCCGATGGCCGCCACGTCATCCAGGCGGTGATCACCGACCAGGCCGGCCGCAGCCGGACCTACGAGACGTTCGTCTACGTCCGCAACCACGGTGGCCCGATCCCCGGCCACAGCACCTCCACCCTCCAGATCATCGACAAGGCCGGCGCGCCCGAGGGCGTGTTGACCGGCGACTCGGTGATCCGCGTCGTGCCCGATCCGACTGCCGGCGCGCAGTGGGTCATCATCTACGTCAACGGCAAGTTCAAGGCCATGCTGAACCGCCCGCCCTACCAGTACACGCAGCCGGCCAGCGCCGAGCTGATGACCGGGCCGGTGGTGGTCAGCGCGTCGATCATCCGTCCCGACGAGACCCGCGAGGAGCTGGGGCCGATCAGCGCCGAGTTTGACCCGAACTACATCCGCGCCCAGGGCGGCGAGGTCGTGCCGACCGCGCCCCGCACGAGCACCGGCTTGACCCCGGCCCGGCCGCTCAACCCCGCCGCGCCGACCAACCTCGCCGGCCTGCCCGCCGCGCGCGGTGGCCTGACGCCGGA
>DHNJ01000314.1 GCA_002409445.1 Armatimonadetes bacterium UBA5419
CGGTGCGGGCGGCGGCGACGCTGGAGGCGGCGGGCCGCCGCGCGGGGCTGGCGACGGCCTGGCTGGACCTCGCAGCAGCGCGCAAGGCGTTGGGCCAGCCCGCGCGCGAACTGGTCGAGCAGGCCGCGGCGTTGGCCGAGGAGCTGGGCCTGGCGCGAGTCATCGCGCGGGCGCGGCAATTCCTTGCAGACTCAGGCTAGAGGACACGACCCGATGATACGACGAGGTTTGATGGCGCTGGCAAGCGTGGCCCTGGTGAGCCTGCTGACCTGGGGGCAGGCCGCGGCGCCGCGCCTCCCGCTGAGCATCGCGATCGGCGGCCAGATCCAGGACTACCTGGAGCCCTGCGGCTGCGGCGGCCGGCTAGCGGGCGGCTTGGCCAACCGCGCGGCGCTGCTGAACGAATGGCGCGCGGAGGGCCCCGGGGCGAAGGTCGTCATCGAGCTGGGCGACATGGGCGAGGTGCCCGACCGGCGCGCGATCATCGCCCGCGGCCTGGCGCGCTTCGGCGTCGATGTGTTGGCGCTGGGACCGATGGATTTGGCGCACTGGGCCGACTGGCAACCGATCCTCGCCGCGCATGCGGTCAAGCCGATCAGCATGACCACACCGGAGGGCGACGAGGCTCTGCCGATCTCCCAGATCGTCGAGACGGGCGGCTGGAAGGTGGGCGTGGTCAGCCTGAACACGCTGACCACACCGGACTACCCGCTGTTCGACCGAGTGGTTGCCGAGGTCGGGCGGCTGCGGGCCGAAGGCTGCCAGCCGGTGGTCGTGGCCTCGTTCCTGCGTCATACCGACACGATGCTCTTGCTGGAGTATTTCCCCGCCGAGGAGCGGCCGGAGGTTGTCGCGCAAGCGATGGACTGGGACTTTGAGGACCAAACTTCCGAGCGCTTCGGCATAACCTGGGCGCCGGTCGCGCGCCGCGGCCGCTCGGTGACCTCGATCACCTTCCAGCCGGACGGCACCCAGACGACCTGGTCGCGGCTGAACGAGGACGGCGAGGGCCAGGACGCGACCATTCGCGCCTGGGTCGACGCGTACTACCAGCAGCAGCGCGTCGGCGAGGTCAGCGCCTCGCCGACAGCCGCAACGGTCGCCTTCGCGCGGCCCGAGGCCTGTCTGCCGTGCCATCAGGCCAGTGTCGAGGCCTGGCGTGAACACCCGCATGCGCACGCGGTCGAGACGCTAGAGATCATCGAACGCGATGTCGCCGGCTGCCTCGGTTGCCACGACGAGACGTTCCGCCGGGCGTCGATCCGTCCGCCGCTGACCGGCGACCGTGGTGTGCAGTGCGCAACTTGCCACGGCGGGCTGGAGGCGCACCTCGACGCGCCCGAGACCAACCTGCCGACCGGGCTGGACCAGGCCGGCTGCGAAACTTGCCATATGGTCGAGCACAGCCCAAACTGGAACTACCAGCGGTACCTAGCCTCCGTGGTGGGCGCCTGCCAAGGCCAGGTGCAAGCCCGCCTGGCCGTGCCGGCGCCCGCGGTAGGCCCGCAGCTTGGGCCGGCGCCAGCGAGGTAACGATGAGCGATGCCGAACGGCCTTTCTCGCCTTGCATCCAGCAGTGCCACTTCGACACGACGACCCGCCGCTGCTCTGGGTGCCACCGCACGATGGAGGAGATCAGTGGCTGGGTCAGCTTTTCCAGTGCCCAGCGGGAGCGGATCTGGGCCCGGATTGAGCGGCTGCGCGCCGCGACCGGTACCCCAGCCGCCGACGAGATACTGTGATTGACCAACTGCCTATCTTCCCCCTGACCGGCGTCGTCCTGTTCCCCAGCGCGCCGACGGTCATCCACGTCTTCGAGCCGCGTTACCTACGGATGGTTGACGAGTGCACGGCCGCGGGCACGCGGTTCGGCATCTGCTTGGCCATGGAGGCGCCGGGCGCGGAGGGCCAGACCGAGCTGGCCGCCGTAGGCACGACCGCCGAGATTGAGGTGGCCCAGGATCTCGACAACAACCAGAAGATCATCTTCGTCCGTGGCCATGAGCGGTTCCGGGTTGTCGATTACCGTTTCGAGGAGCCCGATGGTCTGATGCGGGCCGAGGTCGTCTACTTCAACGACGACCCCGCTTGCGCCGCCGCGGTGGAGGACGACTTACTGGTGGCCGTGGGCGAGCAGGCGATCGAGCACTTCAGGCTGCTGCGCGAGTATGCGGGTGTGAACCTCAGCGAGCCCGAGTGGCCGCGCGACCCCGTCTCCCTGAGCCTCGCACTCGCGGCGATGGTGCCCTTCGGACCGACCCAGCGGCAGGCGCTGCTCGAGCTGACCGACACGCGCGAGCGGCTACGGTTGCTCCACTACCAGTTCGCGCGGCACAACGAGATCCTCACCCTGCGCCAGCAGATCGACCCGGTGGCGTCGCGGATCTGCGCCTCCAACGGCCGCCTCGACCACGTGCAGCATCTCGACCCAGCCTCGCTGGACCGTGCTCAGCGGCGGGGGCGGGGCGATGGCTAGCCCGACGCTCGGCTGGGGGTTCATCGGCGCGGGCGGTGTGGCGCGGCGGCGGATGCTGCCGGCGGTCGTCGGCCACGAGGGCGTCCGTCTGGCGGCGGTGCAGGTCCGCGACCAGGCGCGCGCCGAGGCCATCGCCGCGGAGTACGGTGTGGCCGCGGCCTACGACAACCCCGCCGCGCTGCTGGCCGACCCAGCCGTCGCGGCGGTCTACATCGCCACGCCGCCCGCGACGCACCCCGCGTTGGTCGCCGCGGCGGCGACCAACG
>DHNJ01000258.1:0-1794 GCA_002409445.1 Armatimonadetes bacterium UBA5419
TGAAGCTGTCCGGGTTCGTTAACGGTTCGCCCAGATCCAGGCGCCGCCACTCGACGCCGGGGATCGCCGGGCCAGTGCCCTGACGACTGGTCGCCACGACAGCGTGACCCGCCTGGGCCAGCGCGGTGAGCAGATGGCGCCCGATGAAGCCGCTGGCGCCGACCAGCAGGATGCGCATCAGACCGGCTTGGCCCCCATCAGGGCGAAGGTCGCCAACAGGACCAGAAGGATCAGCAGCGCATAGGCAGCGGTGAAGCGCAGCAGCTTCACCGGCGCAGGGCTGTCACCCAGTGCCTGCCAGGCCGCCAGACGGCCATTGAGCAGCAGACCGAGAATGACCAGTACGGCGAACAGGAAGGCGCTGATCAACAGCCAGAGTTGGCCGAGCGGCCAGCCGGCCAGGTGCACCAGCCACCAGCCGGTGATCGGCATTGCCAAGGCCACCAGACCCAGGGCCGGCAGGCTGAAGCGGCGGGTGTTGCGCAGCTTGCGTTGCAGCACGGCGGCATCGCCACGGCGCCAGGCACGCCACAGCATCACGGCATGGGCAATCAGCCCGAGCGGCAGGAGGACCGCGAGGGCGCTATGGACGATCTTCAACAGCAGGTAGTGCTCCATGGGGTGCTTTCCGTCTCGGGCGTTGAAATCAGTGTAGGCGTGGCGCTTAACAGGTTGTTGAAAGCGTAGGCGAGGCAGGCAATACGAGGCAAAGACAGCCGAAGAAGCGCAGTTTAGTGTGCTAAATGAGCATTCTGAGGCTGTCTTTAACGACGGATTGCCAACGCAGGTAGTTTTCAATGACCTGTTAACCCAGGAATAGGCGATAGGCTGGGTTATCGCTCTCATCCCAATAGGGATAGCCGATGGCTTCCAGTGCAGCAGGAATCAGGTGGCGTTCATCATCCGGCACTTGCAGGGCGGCGAGTACGCGACCGTCCGCCGCACCATGGTTGCGGTAGTGGAACATGGTGATGTTCCAGCGCCCGCCCAGTTTGGTGAGGAAGTTGAACAGCGCGCCCGGGCGTTCGGGGAATTCGAAGCGCAGCACCACTTCATTGGGCACCGCCGCCGCATGCCCGCCAACGGTGTGGCGAATGTGCAGCTTGGCCAGTTCGTTGTCGGTGAGGTCGAGGACCGGGAAACCCTGCTCGCGCAAGTTTTCCACCAGCGCAGCGCGGGGGTCGTTTTCCGGGTGGGTCTGCACGCCAACGAAAATGTGTGCTTCGCGGTCGGTGTGGTAGCGATAGTTGAACTCGGTGATCTGGCGTTTGCCGATGGCTTCGCAGAAGGCCTTGAAGCTGCCCGGCTTCTCCGGGATGGTCACGGCGATGATCGCTTCGCGCTTCTCGCCCAGCTCGGCACGCTCGGCGACATGGCGCAGGCGGTCGAAGTTGACGTTGGCGCCCGAGTCGATACCGACCAGCACCTGGCCGCTGATGCCTTCGCGTTCGACGTATTTCTTGATGCCCGCCACTGACAGTGCCCCGGCCGGTTCGGTGATCGAGCGGGTGTCGTCGTAGATGTCCTTGATTGCCGCGCAGATCTCGTCGGTGCTGACGGTGATCACCTCGTCGACGTACTGCTTGCAGATGTCGAAGGTGTGCTGGCCGATCTGTGCCACGGCCACACCGTCGGCGAACAGGCCCACGGTGGGCAGCACTACGCGCTCGCCCGCCGCCATGGCGGCCTGCAGGCAGTTGGAGTCATCCGGCTCGACGCCGATCACACGGATTTCCGGGCGCAGGTATTTGACGTAGGCCGCGATACCGGCAATCAGGCCGCCGCCGCCAATGG
>DHNJ01000258.1:2009-2257 GCA_002409445.1 Armatimonadetes bacterium UBA5419
GGTGCCCTGGCCGGCAATCACATGAGGGTCGTCGTAGGGGTGGATGTAGACCAGGCCCTTTTCCTCGACCAGTTTCAGCGAGTGGGCCAGTGCATCGGGGAATGCGTCGCCGTGCAGGACTACCTTGCCGCCGCGCGAGCGTACGCCCTGCACCTTCAGTTCCGGCGTGGTGCGCGGCATGACGATGGTGGCCTTCACGCCCATGTGTTTGGCCGCCAGCGCCAGGCCCTGGGCATGGTTGCCGGCCG
>DHNJ01000258.1:2381-6829 GCA_002409445.1 Armatimonadetes bacterium UBA5419
GGGCATGGTTGCCGGCCGAGGCGGTGACCACGCCGCGCGCCAGTTCTTCTGGCGAAAGCTGGGCGAGTTTGTTGTAGGCGCCGCGAATCTTGAACGAGTAGACCGGCTGCAGATCCTCGCGCTTGAGCAGAATCTGGTTGCCCAGCCGCTCACTGAGCTGGCGGGCGGGTTGCAGCGGGGTTTCCACGGCGACGTCATAGACGCGCGAGGTGAGGGTCTTCTTGACGTACTGTTCGAGCATTGCGGCGGTCTTTGGCAGGCGGGCGGGACCGACGAGTCTACCCCAGCGCTTTGCCGGGAGACCACAGTGAATCCGGGGTTTCTGGTGCGTTGTAGAACGATGCCGAGGCTCGGCTGACGACAGGTGGTACAGGCTGTTGCATCGGTCAGGCGAGGTTTTGCGACACATGCGGGTATAATTCGCCGCTTTCGACCCCCTCCCAGGCGCAGAACCCGCAATGACTCAGGACCAGCTCAAGCAGGCAGTGGCTCAGGCCGCCGTCGACCATATCCTCCCGCAGCTCGACAGCAAAAGCGTGATCGGCGTCGGCACCGGCTCCACCGCCAACTTCTTCATCGATGCGCTGGCCCGGCACAAGACCGCCTTCGACGGCGCGGTGGCCAGCTCCGAGGCGACGGCGGCACGCCTGAAGGGGCACGGCATTCCGGTGTACGACCTGAACAGCGTCAGCGAGCTGGAGTTCTACGTCGACGGTACCGACGAGAGTGACGATCACCTCAACCTGATCAAGGGTGGCGGCGCAGCGCTGACCCGCGAGAAGATCGTCGCGGCCGTGGCTCGCACCTTCATCTGCATCGCCGACGCCAGCAAGCGTGTGCCGGTGCTCGGCGCCTTCCCGTTGCCGGTCGAGGTGATTCCCATGGCCCGCAGCCACGTGGCCCGGCAACTGGTGAAGCTCGGTGGTGATCCGGTGTACCGCGAGGGCGTGGTCACGGACAACGGCAACATCATTCTCGACGTGTTCAACCTGAGCATCACCAACCCGGTGGAGCTGGAGGCACAGATCAACGCCATCGTCGGCGTGGTCACCAATGGGCTGTTCGCCGCGCGCCCGGCGGATCTGCTGCTGGTCGGCACGGTCGACGGGGTAGAGCGCGTCGAGCGCGGTTGATCGCCGAGGGGATGGATTGTTCCCGCACTGTGCGTGGGCCGATCATCTTGCCTGGGCTCTGTTGACGTTTCGCTTCAGCTCATTGAGTCGGGTGGAAATATGCTTCCAATCCAGCCCTTCAAACGGGCCTCTTCGAGGCAATTGCGGACACCGCGACTGGTGGGCTGAAGCGGAGCGCCGCCCGGCCCACCCTACAGAGCCTGGATCCCGCGTAGGGTGGGCTTCAGCCCAGCAACCGGTGCGAACGCAAGGTCGAACGTCCGCCATTGCCGCGATCCGGCCATCCATGCCGAAGCGTCAACAGGCCCTAGCGCGTCACCACGCTGGTCGGCTCCGCGCTACGCCCATAAACATCCTCCAGGCGCTCGATATCGTCCTCGCCCAGGTAGCTGCCCGACTGCACCTCGATGATTTCCAGCGGAATCTTGCCGGGATTGCTCAGGCGGTGCACGGAGGTCATCGGGATGTAGGTCGACTGGTTTTCGGTGAGCAGGAATACCTTGTCATCGCAGCGCACCTCCGCCGTGCCGGAGACCACCACCCAGTGCTCGGCGCGGTGATGGTGCATCTGCAGCGAAAGCTGCGCGCCGGGTTTGACCGTGATGTGCTTGACCTGGAAGCGCCCGCCGATATCCACCGAATCATACGAGCCCCACGGCCGATAGACCGCGCAGTGATTCTGGGTTTCGCAGCGGCCCAGGGCGTCGAGTTGGCTGACCAGTTGCTTGACCTCCTGCACACGGTCCTTGTGGGCGATCATCATGGCGTCCTTGGTTTCCACCACGACGATGTCTTCCAGGCCGATCACCGAGACCAGCTTGCCGTTGCCGTGGACCAGGCAGTTGTGGCTGTCCTGGACCACCACATCGCCTTTGGTCACGTTGCCGTCGCCATCCTTTTCGTGCACGTCCCAGATCGACGACCAACTGCCGACATCGTTCCAGCCAGCCGACAGCGGCACCATGCAGGCCCGCTCGGTCTTTTCCATCACCGCGTAGTCGATGGAGTTGTCCGGGCAGCACTCGAAGGTGGCCGGGTCGATGGAGATCTGCGTGCCATCGCGCGTGCTGCGCTCCAGGGCCAGCAGGCAGGTGTCGTAGATGTCCACGTCGTGACGCTTGAGTTCCTCGAGAAAGCGGCTCGCGCGAAACAGGAACATGCCGCTGTTCCAGTAGTAGTTGCCGGACTGGACGTATTCGGCCGCGCGCACAGCATCCGGTTTCTCGACGAACTGGGCGACCCGGCTGATGCCATCCGGCAGGCTGCCGTCATCGCTGGCCGCTCGTATGTAGCCATAGCCGGTTTCCGGCTTCAGGGCTGGCACGCCGAACAGCACCATCTCACCTTTTTCCGCGGCGATGGTGGCCAGCGCCAGTGCCTGCTGGAAGGCGTGCTGGTCTTCCAGAACATGGTCGGCGGGCAACACCAGCATCAGTTCATCGCGCCCTTCGGCGAGCAGTTGCATGGCGGCGATGGCCACGGCCGGTGCGGTGTTGCGCCCGAAGGGTTCGAACAGCAGCAACTGCGATTGCAACTGCAGCTGTTGCAGTTGTTCGAGCACGATAAAGCGGTGCTCCTGGTTCGCCACCAGCACGGCTGGCTGCATGCCCTCGAAGTTCAGGCGCTGCAGGGTCTGCTGGAATAGTGTGTGCTCGCCGGTCAGGGCCAGGAACTGCTTGGGGTATTGCTTGCGTGAGAGCGGCCACAGGCGCGAACCGCTACCGCCGGAAAGGATCACTGGAATCATGGTTGTATCTCCTGAGACATCGTTGAGGGCCATTCCCCACTGTTCCAATCACATGCCATTGCCTCGCCCTTGTTCGCTCAGGCGAGTGCAGGGTGCTGCGTGATGCTGCGATCAGGACTCGGCCGGGCGCTTGACCCAGACCGGGGCGAGCTTGCCGCCGTTGCCGGTGACGTACAGGCACACCACCTCACCGCGCTCGAGGGTGACGGGCTTGAGGTCGCTGACCTTCCTGTCGCCATCGAACAGGGCCAGGCCAACCTTGACCGGGTTGATTTCCCGTTCGCCGGTGCCATCCGGGGCGACGGCTTCGACGACGGCTGTCTTGCCATCTGCAGTCTTCAGGGTCAGCTTGCTGTCGCTGAGGTTCTGCACGCGGATCAGGGCTTTCTGCTTGTTCTTGAAGGGGTGTTCCTCGACCAGTTGTGGTGGCTCGCCCGGTTGGCTGACCAGGGTGTAGTACTGGTCGGCCCCCAGCTTCACCGGCAGGTTGCTGCTGCCGACCTGGGCGCTGTAGTTGCCGGCCGGGAGAAACTTGAAGTCACTGGAGCCTTGCGGCGCGATGTCGTTGAGAGCGGTATTGCCGACCGTGACACTGAGTTCACTGTTGCCGGCGTTGTAGGCCCGCACGAAGGCCGAGCCTTTGGGGGCCTGCGGGCCATAGAGGCCGCCTTCGTCGGCATGGGCATGCAGGGCGCCGAGACCCAGTGCCAGGGCACAGGCATAGGCGCTCCAGCGGCGTTGAGGCTGTCTGTTCATGGGGTGTTCCTCCAGCTCGTTTGCAAGATGGCCCAGGGGCCGTTGTTCCAGGCGAGGCGCAAGGCCTCACCGTCTGTTTGCTCGGTGATCAATGCCTGGCCAGGCGTTGATTGCCAGTGCCCTGTTTCAGCTCGGCGATCCAGTCCGGGTCGAAGTCGCTGAGGTCGTTGCCCATGGGCAGGTAGCGTTCGGGAAACTCCCAGATCACCAGCTGTGGGGCTGCATCTTTCAGGGCGTCGCTCTGCAGGAAGCGCAGCATCGGCAGGATCGGCCCATTGCCGTCTTCGGCGTGGTTGCTCACGTCATGCCCCAGGCTCTGGCGCAGGGCACCGGCGAAGTTCCAGTTGGGGTTGGCGCTGTAGCTGGTGCCGACCAGCGCCACGGGAATGTGCTGCTCGGCGAACAGGGCATCGCCGCTTTCTAGGTCGGCACTGCTGGTGCTGCGGGTCTCGCGCAGTTGCAGGCGTTCGGGGGGCGGCAGCAGGTTTTCGAATAGCGGGTCCAGCGGCAGGAAGCGGGTCAGGTCGCCCTTGTAGTCCTTCTGCCCGGTAATTTCGGTGATGTACCGCTGCGGCTCGCCCTGCAGGGATAGCGAACGGTGCACCGCCGCGCCCACCTGTTGCGCAGCGACCTCCGCACCCAGTGGGGTCCAGTGGGTGTCGTTACGCAGGAATACCTGGCCGTGCTGCTTGGCCTGTTGCAGGGCGGCTAGCAGGTCGGGCGTGACGATGTTGGCCCGCCGGGCGGTGCTGCGTAGCTGCTGGTAGAGGTCACTGCGCAAGGCCGCGGGTTGATGCTGGCCGGTATGCTCC
>DHNJ01000258.1:6987-7920 GCA_002409445.1 Armatimonadetes bacterium UBA5419
AAGGCGTGACTTGGCCGGGATGATGGCCAGAACCAACTGCACGTCGTGCCGCTGCAATTGTTCGCGCACGCCACGGATGATCGCCAGGTTGTCGCGCAGGTGTTGTTCGCCGTCGGCTACCGGCTTGAACTCCTCGTCGGAATACAGCCAGTCGTTCTCACCGATCACCACGCCAGGCCGGCCTTCGCCGAACAGGCTGTACTCCAGCGCGGCCCAGACGTTGGTGCCGAACTGCCGGACCGGGAATTCATCGTCATAGTGCTTCTCGAAGGCGTGGCTGAGCTTGCCGTTGAGCACGGGTGTGTCGCTGGCGACGGAGAAGTCGGTGAAGCTTTTGCTCGACCACAGGGCCAGGCCCAGCAAGGTGCCGCAGAAGGCGGCGCAATAGATCAGGTTCGCGGTTCTGTGCATGGCTTCATCCCTCAGAACTGGAAATACAGGAAGGGTGAAAAGCTCTGCGCCGAGAGTTTCAGGACCGAGAGCGCGAACAGCAGGAGCAGGACCAGGCGGGTGGCCAGCAACGGCCACTGGGCAAGCCAGGATTGCCGGTAGGCCAGCGCACCACTTGGCGAGTAGGCAATGGCAGCCGGGTCATCCTGTGCCGCACCAGGGCTGCGTGGTTGCGCCGTCGCAGGCCCGTTGGCGTCGACTTTTTCTTTGACGCCGTCGTTCTCGGCCCTGGCCTTGGGCGCACCGGTCAGCGGTTGGGCATGGAACTGACGGATGCCGAACCAGGCCAGCGTCAGGTAGGCCAGCACCAGGGTGCTTACCTGCAGGCTGGTCAGTTGTGCGGCGTTGAGCTCCGACAGGCGCCAGTCGCCGAAGCTGAACATGGCGGCGTACATGCGCCATGCCACGTCGAGGTTCTCGGCGCGGAAGATCACCCAGCCGGCCACCACCAGGAGGAAGGTGAAGGCCCATTTCAGTGGGCGA
>DHNJ01000258.1:8052-8873 GCA_002409445.1 Armatimonadetes bacterium UBA5419
ATACGCCGGGGCGCGGCATTCACACCGAAGGCGCGTTCGATGGCCAGCCACATGCCGTGCCAGGCGCCCCAGATCACATAGGTGAAGTTGGCGCCGTGCCACAGGCCGCCAAGGAGCATGGTCAGGAACAGGTTGCGGTAGGTAGCGAAGGTGCTGCCACGGTTGCCGCCCAGGCTGATGTACAGGTAGTCGCGCAGCCAGGTGGAGAGGCTGATGTGCCAGCGCCGCCAGAACTCGGTGATCGACTGGCTGATGTACGGCTGGTTGAAGTTCTCCATGAAACGGAAGCCCATCATCAGACCCAGGCCGATGGCCATGTCGCTGTAACCGGAGAAGTCGAAGTACAGCTGCGCGGTGTAGGCCAGTGCACCGAGCCAGGCATCACCCGTGGTCGGATCGGAGAGGGCGAAGCAGTGGTCGGCGATGGGCGCGATGCTGTCGGCGATGAACACCTTCTTGATGAAACCCTGCATGAAGCGCGTGCAGCCCTCGGCGAACTTGTCGACGGTGTGGGAGCGATGGTTGAACTGGTCGACCAGGTCCTTGAAGCGCAGTACCGGGCCGGCGATCAGGTGCGGGAAGATCGCCACGAACGCGGCGAAGTCGATCAGGTTGTGCGTGGCAGGTGTGTCGCCACGGTAGACATCGATGATGTAGCTGATCGACTCGAAGACGTAGAACGAGATGCCGATGGGTAGCAGGATGTGGGTGACGATGAACGGCTCGAAGCCGAACGAGGTGATGATCGCGTTGAGGCTTTCCACGCCGAAGCCGGCGTACTTGAAGTAGCCGAGCACGCAGAGGTCGACGACCACGCCGAA
>DHNJ01000258.1:9010-11949 GCA_002409445.1 Armatimonadetes bacterium UBA5419
AGCCATTTCTGCGCCGGCTTCGTGCGCACCCCGGCGGCGCCGATGCGCAGGCCGATCCAGTAGTTGAATACCGTGACCCCGATGAACAGGGCCAGGAAATCGACGCGCCACCAGGCGTAGAAGATATAGCTGGCGATGAGCAGCAGCAGGTTGCGGTAGCGGTTTCCGCTCAGGTAGTACAGGCCGAGAAAGACCGGCAGGAACAAGAACAGGAATACGTTGGATGAGAAAACCATCCGCGTTTCTCCATCGAAGACATGTCAGGGCCATGTGGCCCACCCAGTCCTCCCCGGTCGTGCAAAGGTGGCGCATGCCGCCCGCGTCTGTCGCGCGGTGCGGGGTGGTGCTTGCCGTCGTAGGGTTGGCCGACGCGATGCCAGATGGGGCGGTGAATGGCGACCCGCCCTACGAGAAGCCGTTCAATCGACAGGCCCTAGGGTTGCGGGGTGAACACGCGGGTCACATCGCCGCCCAGGCGGAAGGTCTTGAACGGTCCTTTTTCGTGGCGCTCTTCCTGCAACTGCGGGCTGCAGGCGTAGAGGCTGCAGTAGGGCTCCAGCCAGGCGAACTTGACGTCTTTGTGCAGGTCTTCCATGTCCTGTTTCTCGCTCGTCCGTTCGCGGAAGGCGTCCTGGTTGTCGACGCCCTGCATCACCCGTTCGGCCAGGCGTCTGAGGGCCGCATGGTTTTCTTCACGCAGGTCGACACCGTTGGCCTGGGCGAAGGCGGCGACCATCGCCAGCGGCGGCAGGGCGTAGTTGTGATAGGCCAGGGCACGCTGGCGGCGCTTGAGTTCGTTGGGCAGGTAGCCCTGGTCGTCGACCTGGTTGGCGGCAATGCGGAACTGCTCGATGGACCAGTCGAACAAATCGCGGCGGTCGATGGCCACGGCGGTGGCCATGACCGACCAGGCGGCCCAATAGCTGTGGTTGTTGATTTTCTTCAGGGGCAGGTCGCTCCAGTCCTTGACCGTCTGCTCGGCCAGTTTCGCGAACCACGACTCGATCACCTGCGTCTGACGCTGGTAGGGCGCCAGCGGGTGGGAGTCGGAGAACTTCAGGCTCAGGTAGGCCGAGGACAGGCTGCCCAGCGCCCATTTACGGATCGACTTGCCGGTGTGGTTGAACTCGGTGCTGAGCAGGGCATCGGCCTGGGCCCAGTTGCCCAGCCATTGCAGGGCGCATTCCAGCTGCTCACGCTGACCGTCGCGCAGGTAGCGGGTGACCTGATCGGTTACGCCACGCTCCAGCTCGGTGATAGGCGCGGTGCTGTCACGGAAGGCCTTCTCCGCCGTGGTGTTGAGGGTCGCGCGGGCCTGGTCTGAGCCTTCGTACTTGCTGCGAAACTCCAGCTTGGCGGTATAGGGCGGTGGCGGTGCGCTGCAGTGCTGGGGTTTGCCGCTGGCCTTGCCGACCGGTGCGTAATAGCCGGGTGGCGGTACCAGGCTGTCGGCAAATACCGGTGACACGGCCAGCAGGGTGCTGGTGAACAGGAGGGCGAGTAACCAGGGCGTCGTATGCATGTGCGGCTCCTTGCTCATCGGCGTTGCGCCGTGAGGTGTTCGGCCCCGGCATCCGGCCGCTTGCACAGCGTGGCTTGCACACTGAGGTTGGCGGGCATCTGCTCGGGGCTGTGGATTTCCAGGGCGAGGAGGTTCAGGTCGGGCCAGTCGGCGTCGTTGCGCAGCTCGAAGGCGTAACGACCACCGGTGTCGACCCGGTCGCTCTGTTCGATCTTGAAGTTCTCGCGGCGGCCGTTGAGGTACCAGAGGGTGGCCATCGCTTCGTGGACTGTTGGATCGCTGAAGGTCAGGTCGATCTGGTAGTCGCCGCCACGCAGGGTGCGCAGCTTGTCCTGACCATTGACCAGCACTTCGTTGCTGCCAGGTTTGAGGGTGATGGTGTTCTTCATCACGGCATCGCGGCCCTTGCAGCCGTTGTTCACCAGCGGCAGGGCCTGACGGTAGAAGCTCTGCTGGGCCAGGTCGTAGTGAGTGGCGAACTCCCAGATGAGAATCTTCGGTGGGTTGTCGTGAAAGTCCTGGCTGCTCAGGTATTGCAACAGGGCGCTGTCGAAGCCGCCGCCACTGACGGCCAGATTGAGCACGTCGACGCCGCTGTGCTGCTGCAGGAAGCCGGAGAAGTTGTAGGCCGGGCCGCTGTTGCTGGTGCCGACCAGGGCGACCTGCGGGTTGCTGCCCTCGCCGAACAGACTGTCGCTGCTGGCTTCGTCGTCCGGGGTGGTCTGGTAGCGTTCGACGTATTGGGTGGCGTAGCTGGTGCCACAGAAGGTGGCGGCGGTTTTATGCAGGGTGCCGGCCTTGGGTAGCAGGCCGACCACGTTGCTTTCGAATTCCTTTTGCTCGATGTCCTTGAAACCGGGGATTTGCTTCAGGGTCTGCGCCACCAGCCTGGCGGTGCGGTCGGCTCCCGCCGGCGTCCAGTGGTGGTCAGCCTTGAAGTAGTAGTCGGTGCCCACGTCCTTTTCGTCGAACAGCGGCGACAGGTCGGTGACCCAGATGCCGGCCTTGCGGAAATTGGCTACGGCATCGAGGTAGTTCTTCTTCGCCAGACCGTAGTCGAAATGAGCCTTCTCTTCGTCGGTGAGCTGTTCGCGGTTCACCAGGCCACGGGTTGGCTGGTAGACGATCATCAATTCGACGCCCCTGGCTTTAAGGGCATCGCGTAGACGCTTGAATTCCTTGTAGCCCTGCGGCGTGGTGCCGAAGTCGGTGCGCAGGTCATAGCGGGTACGGAACAGCCAGTCGCCCTTGCCTTGGACCAGGGCGGTGAAGAAGCTCAGGTACTTGGTGTTGTACTGGCTCGGGTCTTGCGCCAGTGGGCACAACGGACCGACGCGCTGCACGTTGTAGTGCGGCTCGGCCAACGCCGTACCGCTGGCGCCGAGCAGGGCGCCGGCCAGGGCCATGGCGCGCAGAG
>DHNJ01000258.1:12127-12458 GCA_002409445.1 Armatimonadetes bacterium UBA5419
GTGGGGTGCTTGATCACGTATGCGCTCCTCAATCCTGAAGTTCGGCCTGGCTTTCGACGGGGTCGATGAGCACGGCTTTCTTGCGTCGCACCATCAGGTCGAGAATCTCTTCCTGCTTGTCGCCGAGGATGCCGGCGAAGCTGATGCCGGTGCTCTTGGTCGGGGCGATGAGGTCGACGTTGTACAGTTCCACCGATAACGGCGAGTCGATGGACAGCGGGCTGGAGCCATTGGCGACGAGCTTGCCGCCGACCACGATCATCGACACCTTGGCGTCGAAGGGGTCGAGTTCGATATTGCGGTCGGTGTCCGAGAGGTCCTTGATGTGGCC
>DHNJ01000258.1:12553-12875 GCA_002409445.1 Armatimonadetes bacterium UBA5419
CGAGAGGTCCTTGATGTGGCCGTAGACACCGGTAAGGCCGTTGCCAGCGGAGAGGTTCTCGTACAGGCGGATGTTGACGCTGTTGCGGATGCGGATGCCGTGGCGGGCGTTGTTCAACACCCGGTTGCCCCACAACAGGTTGTCCGAGCTTTCGTACAGGGTGATGCCGTCGGAATGGTTCTGGTAGACCTCGTTCCAGGCGATCAGGTTGTTCACGCTGTTGCGGTCGATGACGATGCCCGAGAGTTTGTTGTCGTAGGCCTTGTTGTTGAAGATCCAGCTGTCGTCGACTTCGCGGGAGATGATGATGCCGTGTTTCTTG
>DHNJ01000258.1:13023-13461 GCA_002409445.1 Armatimonadetes bacterium UBA5419
AGATGATGATGCCGTGTTTCTTGCGGGTGCCGTGCACGGTGTTGCCGGCGATGATCAGGCCGTGGGAGCGGTCATGCGGGTCGATGCCGTAGACGATATTGTCGCGGTAGGTGTTGCCCTTGATCACCACGTTTTCCGCCTCGTAGCAGTAGAAACCGTACCAGTGGTCGACGAAGGTCGAGTCGATCAGCCAGCCGGTCGGCTCCGGACGCTTGAGGCGGGCGTGCATGCCGGGGGTGTACTGGGTGATGGATACGCCATAGGACTTGGAGTTGTCGTAGCCCAGGCTGGTGACCACGCTGTCGGCTATGTACAGCTCGCTGCCGCCCCAGGAGACCAGGAACGGGCGGAACTCGTCAGGCCTGCGGAAGGTTGCCGGACCTTTGTCGGCTTCACGCCAGGCGGTCAGCTTGCTGCCGGTGATGAACAGCAGGCCGT
>DHNJ01000258.1:13596-14011 GCA_002409445.1 Armatimonadetes bacterium UBA5419
GACCAGAAAGGCGCCGCGCTCCTGCGACAGGCGCAGTTCCTTGACCTCGGGGCCGACATGCAGCGTCGCTCCCTGGGCAACCACCATGGGCAGGCGGGCGATGAACACGCCGGGTGCGGTTTCCTCGAACTGGCTGGCGGGGAGCTTCTTGGCCAGGTCGCGGGGCGTCATGTAGCCGCCCTCGACGAAGATCGCCTGGGGCAGGCCGCGCTGGCGGCTCACCCATTCACGCAGACGCTCGTTGCCGCCAATGAAGTCCTTGAGTGCGTCCTGCTGCATCATCCGCTTCACGCTGACCCGTCCACCGGGCTTGCGCACGATCCTGGCGTCTACCGCTTCGCGGGTATAGCCGCTGAGGTCCGGCAACGTTGGTGGGTCCAGATGCAACTGGGCAATGGGCGCACTGGTGACTGTG
>DHNJ01000258.1:14159-32030 GCA_002409445.1 Armatimonadetes bacterium UBA5419
CTGGGTCGGCTCCGGCGCGTTGGCTTCGGCCAATGGCAGCAGGCTGAGCAGCACACCACCGCAGAGCAGGCGCAGACCCAGCGCTGGGCGTCTGGCGGATCTACTTTGTGTAGGCGCCAGCTTGCTGTGGCCCGGTATTCCGGCGCTCCGGGCCACCTGAAAAGCATCGCCAGCAAGCTGACGCCTACAGGGTGTGTGTGGGTGCGGTGCGTGCATGGTCATGTCCTCAGAAGCGCCAGATGAAGTCGACGAAGGCGCGATGCATCAGCGAGTCGGTGCCGCCGGCATAGGCATCTCCCGGTTTGAACACGCCACCACGCAAGCGCACCAGTGCCGAGCGGTCGTCCAGGTGCTCGCTCATCGAGGCGGGCAGCAGGCCTTGTCTGAGGTATTTGGTCAGGACCAGGTCGACCTCCTGGCCAATGTCCTTCTCGCCGTTCTGCAGGGGGGCGACGATGCCGCTCTGGCCGACATCCTGCTGCTCGTCGATGCGCCAGAAGCGGTGGTAGACCAGGCTCGCGTCGTAGTCTTCGCGCAGTTTCCAGGAGGCGAAGGCGCTGGCCACCTGCAGGTTGGACAGCTCACCGCGGAAGGCCTCGCCAAAACGATGCAGGCGCGACTCGACCCCGGTGAAGCTGGAGCGGTTGCTTTCCAGGCCGGTCTGCATGAACTGTTCGGACCTGCCGTCGTTGCCACCACCACTGCCACGGGCGTAGGCCCCGCCGACTTTCCAGTTTTCGTCGAGGCTGTAGCGCAGGCCGGCCAGGTCCACCTGCGGTCGACCCTCGGCGTCGATGCGGCGGGCGAACGGCCAGAACTCGTTCTCCGCAGCGAGCTCGGGCACCAGCTCGAAGTTGGCCAGTGCGTACCACGCGCCCGCCGGGTTGCCGCCGAAGCCGGCGCGCAGGTAGCCCTCGTGCTCGGCGCCGAACGACAGGTCGGTCAGCATCGCCGGCCGGCTGCCCAGGGCGTTGCGCAGGGCGGGGCCGAGATTCAGGTGGAACCGGTGCCACTCGCCGTCGGCGACGACCGGCTCGCGCGGCTCGCCCAGCCGGCGCAGCAGCGGGCTCGACTCGCGCGGGCCGCTGAGCGGCACGAAGTAGCGCTGGCCGCCGATCGTCAGGTACAGGTTGACCTTGGTCGCGGGCGCCAACGCGTAGTCGAAGGCGAGGTGCGCGGCGCGTTGCAGATCCAGCGCGGCGGCGCCGTCGGTGGTCGGCTCGAGGCTGCCGTCGTCCAGCCGCCGCTGCCAGAACGGGTCGAGGCCGACGCCGGTCTCGGGCAGCGCGCGGAGCCGGAAGCCCGGTGTCGCGGTCGCCGGTTTGTAGTCGAGCGGCGCGACGACCTCGAAGGTGTCGCCCGGCAAGCGGTTGGTGACCAGCAGGAACGAGCGGCCGTCCCGTGTCTGGGGCTCGACGGTCAGCCCGCGGCGCGCGGTCCGCGGCTGCCAGCCCTGGCGCGAGCCGACCCAGTCGTAGGCCAGTGACGGCTGGCCGGCCAGCTTGGCCTGCAGCGTCGAGGCCTCGGGCGCGGGCGGCAGGATGCGGTCCATGCTCAGCAGCCGGCGCGGCACCACCCGCTCGGTGAAGGTCACGCGGACGCGCGAGATGACGATCTCGTTGTCCTGGGTCCAGAACGCCAGGCGGTCGCCGCCGGTCGCCGGGGCCGTGGCCTCGAGCACCTTGACGTTGTCGAAATAGCCCTCGACCCGCTCGCCCAGCCGCCGCGCCTTGAGGTAGTACCAGGCGCCGTGGACGTCGCGGCCGCTGGCGACGAACGGTACGGGCACCTGGCGCGAGCCGGTGTTCTCGCGCGTGCTCGGCGCCAGCGGGCGGAAGGTCTCGGCCAGCGTCCGCTCGCCCTGGGCCAGCAGCGTGTGGCGCCCGGTCCAGCCCGGGTCCCAGGCGGCGGGCATCAGGCTGATCCCGTCGGCCAGGTCGCCGGGCGGCGCGGCGAAGGTCAGGTTGAACTCGCCCACACGGGGATAGTAGTAGGCCAGGTCCGACTGCATCCGCGAACCGGCGTAGTACTCGATGGTCGTGTCGCCGGTGAACCCGTACTTGCTCCACAGCGCCGCCAGCGAGTCGCGCGCCAGGCCGGTCATGTGTGACCAGGTCGGCATGCAGGTGAAGCGGTTGGTCACCGTCCAGTCACCCTGCTCCAGCCAGTCGGCCGGGGCCGCTTCGAAGACTTCGTCGAGCACGTTGGTGCGCGCCGCGCGCACGTCCCACAGCGCCCCCGGCCGGGCCAGCCAGAGCGCCACGCGCGTGCCCGCTGGCGGCGCCGGATCGTGGTGGACGATCAGGTCCGCACCGGCCGCCGCGACCCAGGTCACCGTGCCGTCGTGGTGGACCTCGAACTGCTCGCTGTCGGCCGGCAGCTCCGCGCGCCCGACCTCCAGACCGTCGCGATACAGGCCGACCCAGGCCGGCGCACCCTCCGCCGCGCCGTCGTTCAGCGTGACCGCGTAGCCCTCGCCCGCGCCCGGCCCAACACCGGTCACCGGGCCGTCCTCGGCCGCGCGCGCCAGCAGCGGATCCCAGGCCTCGAACGGCGCGTTGAGCAGCACCGCCAGCGGCCCGCGGCCGACCGGCAGACTCAGCCGGTAGGCGCCGAGGAAGTCGCCCTTGTGCCAGAACTGCTCGGGCCCGCCGGTCGCCTCGTCGGCGCGTTCGCGCGGCGGCACGGCCCAGGCTGGGTTGTTCTCGGGGCCGCCCGCGGGGTACCAGTCGGCCAGCGTCGAAGCCCAGTTGAGCATGAACGGGTCGTTGGCGAAGACGTCGTTGTCGACCTCCAGCTCGCTGAACTGGGTCACCCACTGCCGCAGCCGCAAGCCCTCGAACCCCGCCCCCGCGCCGGTTGTCGTCAGGCCCAGGCGGCCCGCCGGCAGCTCGCCCTCGCGCGCCGCCCGCAAGACCAGCCGGTCGCCCCGGCGCACCTGCAGCTGGCCCGGCTCGAGCAGGTCCAGGCTCAGTACCTCCGGCGCCCCAGTTAATAAGGTGTCGGTCGCGCTGCCGAGGACGGTCTTCTCGCCGTCGGCGACCTCGACCAGACTGACGGTGCCGCTCGGGTCCCAGACCGCCGCGCCGTAGTTGGCCTCGTCGCACCAGCCGTAGAGCAGGCCGACCAGGCCCGCGGCCGCCGGCGTGACGGTCGCGTCGAAGCGCCAAGCGCCGCCGGCCGGGTCGCCCAGGACGTACCGCGCGGTGCCCGTGCCGCTCGCCGCCAGGCCCTGGCGGCCGGGGTCGCCATCGATCGGCAGGCCAGCCACGTCGACCACCGCCCACTCGCCACCGGCCGGCGCGCCCGCGCTGCGCAGATCCGCGCCGCGGTCGAGCGTCCAGTCCAAGTTGGTCAGGCACCGCACATCGTCGAACAGCGCCTCGTGCTGCTCCTCGGCGGCCACCTCCGGCGCGGTGACCAGGCGGCGCACGCGCGCGATGCCCCGATTGACCGCCGCCGCCAGCTGCGGCAGCAGCCGCGGCGCAGGCCGCGTCACCGCCACCACCGGCGCCGGCCCGTCCGCCGTCTCCAGCGCTGCAGCCTCGGCGGCGTCTTCGCCCTCTGCCGGCGGCTCCGGCTCCGCTGCCGCGAACTCGGCCGCGGCCGTCTCGTCCGCCGTGTCGTCCGCCTCGACATACAGCGGCGCGGTCCACAGGCCGATCCGGCCGCCGGCCAGCGACGGGTCGACGCGTTCGAAGATCGGGTCCTCGTCGAGCAAGCAGGCCAGCCGGTCGCCGCGCAGGCGGACGCCGAGCTTGTACCACTGCTGGCTGGCCAGCGCGGCGGTGCCGCCGGCGACCACGGTCTCCTCGCCGCCGACGACGCGGGCCAGCTCGATGCGCCGTGCGGCCGGTGGCCAGCCGCTCAGCTCGGCGCGCAGCAGCCAGAAGTCCTGCGGCGTCTGGGCGGCGAAGATGATCCCCGCCCAGCCCGCGCCCAGGCCCTTGACCGCGACCGACAGCTCATAATCGTCCCAGAAGTTCTGCCCGGCGAAGACCATCGCCGGCTGCTCGTCGGTCGGCTTCAGCCCGAGCGAGAACGGGTTCACGCTGCGGTCGGCGTCGGCGTCGGGGTTGGTCTCGCTGACCGAATAGAAGCGCCACTCGCCCGCCCCATGGGTCCAGACGCCGAGCTCCTGCTGGTCCTCGGTGCGCATGAAATCGTCGGTGAAGTAGATCTCTTCGACCGGCTGATAGCCGTCCTCGACGACCGTGACCGTCGCCGCGTCGCCTGCGCGCAAGCCGACCCAGCCCGCGGCCTGCGTGCCGTCGAAGGCGCTGAGCAGCCGCTGACCATCGGCCAGGACGTAGACCATCGCCTCGCGCCGGCGCAGGGTTAGCTCGCGGACGCTGTCGCGCCCGGGCCCGCGCGCGATGTCGCCGCTGGGGTTGTCGAGCCGGCGCAGCTTGCTGCCGCGCGGGTGCAGGTCGAGTTGGTAGCCGGTGGCGGAATCGCTGGCGGCGAAGACCAAGCTGAGCGGCAGATCGCCCTCGACGCTGAGCCGCAGGTCGTACTGCGGGTTCGGTGTCTCGACCAGCGGCGTGTAGCCGTCCGGCAGCGCTGGCTCCTGCGCGCTGGCCAGGCTCAGGGCGGCAAAGAGGCTCAGGAGGACGGCGAACGCACGAGGCACACTGAACTCCGGCGTGCCAAACCGTGGCACGTCTGCTTTCAGTTTACTCCGATTCGGGCGCCGATGTTCCCGCGGGCGGCGCGTCCCGTGGTGCGCCGGGCGGCGGCGCGGGCGCGGGGTTGAAGGTATTCATCGCGGTCTCGACGCCGTCGCGCGCCCACATCTCGACGCAGCTGGCGGCGCGGCCGATCGCCTCGTTCATCGGCTCGCGCTCGTCCGGCGCGAAGCTGCCCAGGACGTGGGTAATCGCGTTGCCTCCGGGCGGCGCGGCGATGCCCAGCCGCAGGCGCGGGAACTCCTGGTGGCCCAGCCGCGTGATGATGTCCTGCAGGCCCTTCTGCCCGCCCGCGCTACCGTCGCGGCGCAGGCGCAGGCGGCCGAGCGGCAGGTTCAGGTCATCGCAGACGACCAGCAGCTCGCCGGGCGCCAGATCATACCAGTTGAGCGCCGCGGCGACCGACAGGCCGGAGCGGTTCATGAAGGTTAGTGGTTTGAGCAGCAGCCAGGTGTCCAGGCCGTCGCGGCACTCGAACAGCTCGGCATCGAACCGGCGGCGCGAGGACTGCGGCGGGTGGGCCGCCAGCAGGCGATCGAGCACCAACCAGCCGACATTGTGCCGGGTCTGGTGGTACTGACGGCCGGGGTTGCCCAGGCCGACGATGAGGCGGCGACTCATGGCGCGGGCGCGGGGCCCTAGTCGCCCAGGGCCAGGAAGTCGAGGTGGATCAACTGGCGGCTGAGCGCGCCGCGCTGGATCTCCTGGATCCGCACGTCGCGGTTGCCCGCGCCGGCGATCTCGAGGGTCAGCTCGGCGTGCGGCCCGTCCGCGAGGATGACGCGGTCCATATCGCGCGCCGACAGAATCAGCGGCAACGGCTCCGTGCCGCCCTTGTACAACACCGCCGGCACGCGGCCGGCCTCGCGCTCGGCGGCCAACCCGCGGCCACCATCGGCCGTCCGCTGCTCTGCCTTCACCGTGATCTTCGCCATCTCAGCTCTCGCTTTCCTCTACTGGGGGCAGCCCGTGCACCTCGCGCAACAACGCATCGATCGCCGCGAGCTGCTCTGTCGTGTTGACCCCCAGCCCAATCCGCTCGGGCACCGGCACCGCGGCCACGCGCCCGCCCGCGCGCGCATAGGCCGCCGCCGTGTCCGTGATGTACATCTCGCCTTGGGCGTTGGCCGTGCTCAGCCCCTCGAGCACCGCCCAGATCCCCGGCGTCTCAAACACATAGAACCCGATGTTCAGCTCACGCACCGCCGCCTGCTCGGGCGTGCAGTCGCGCTCCTCGATCACGCCGAGGATGCCGCCGTCGGCGTCGCGAATGACCCGCCCGTACTCCAGCGGCGCGGCGGGCACGATCGTGGTCAAGACCATGTCGGCGCCGCTGCGCTCATGCTCGGCGCGCAGGGCGGACAGCGTCGCGCCGTCGATGAACGGCATGTCGCCATTGAGCACGAACAGCCGCCCCGGCGTGTCGCCAAGGACCTGCCGGGCCTGCAGCGCGGCGTGGCCGGTGCCCTTCTGCTCGGCCTGCACGGCGAACTCGACAGGCAGATCGGCCAGCTCCGCGCGGACGACCTCCTCGCGGTAGCCGACGATGACCACGATCCGCTCGATGCCCGCCGCCTGGCACGCCTCGACCGCCCACCGCACGAGCGTCTTGCCCGCGGCCACATGGGCGACCTTGGGCAGGTCGGTGCCCATGCGCGTGCCCTTCCCGGCGGCCATGATCGCGGCGGCTTCCTGCATCGTTATTCGCTGTCCTATGTTGTTGAGAGTCTGGTGCGCGGTGGTACTGACTGGGGCGCCAGGATTCGAACCTGGGATCGAGGATCCAAAGTCCCCTGCCTTGCCGCTTGGCCACGCCCCAAGGCGCCCGGCCTCACGAGCCGGCCGACCAGTATTATAGGTGATGCCCCCGCTCGGTCAACCGCCAGAGCACCGAATCGCCGCCTAGCGGGACCGCCAGCGCCCCGCCCGGGACCTTCCCACGGAGCGCCGGCCAAAAGCCGGCGCTCCGTATGTGCCGGCCGTCGCACTTCCTTGTGGCGCGGGCTGCTAGCCCGCGACGAGACCGTTCCCAGCTTGCTGGGCCGGAAGCAGAATCAGCTCAAACTTGCTTCGGCCTCCGCTGCGCTGCGGCCGAGTCTAAGGATGCGGACAGGAATGTCCGCGGTCCCAGTTAGGCCGAGGCCACATGGGGACGGGTGCGGCTAGTGGTGTGCCGTGGTGCTGCCGCCGGAGCGGCGGCGGTACAACTTGGCGCCCCGCCGCCCGCCCCCGCCCTTGCCCGCAGCCGCGCGGGGCGGTAACGTAGGGGTTGCCGATGGGCCAGACTTCCTCGCGAGTCCCGGGTCGACGCCCGCGCCGGCGACCGCGGCAGCGGCCGGCGTGGACCGCGGCGCGTTGGGCGGAGTTGGGCGCGCGCCTGCTCCTGTTCGCCGCGCTGCTGTGGCTGGCCTACGCTTTCGGTTTTGCCCGCGGAGTGCAGTCCGTGCCAGCCGTCGAAGCCCACCCCTCCAGCGCCGGTGACCTGGGCTCGCGCCACGCGGCGGGAGAGATCGCCGCGGTCATCTGGCAGCAGCCCTGCCGCCGCCGCGTGCGCGAGGTCATCCTGCACCACACCTGGAAGCCGACCGCCGCGCAGTACAACGGTGCATCGACCGTACGGGGCATCCTCAACTACCACGTCAACAGCCAGGGCTGGGGCAACATGGCCTACCACTACGTGATCGATCCGCGCGGCTATGTCTGGCTGGGCCGGCCGCTGGCCGAGGACGGGGTCCATACCGCGGGCCACAACCGCAACACCGTCGCGGTCTGCCTGCTGCTCAACGGCGACGAGGAGAAGGTCTCCGCCGCGCAGCAGCGGGCGGCAGGGCTCGTTCTACGCACGCTGCTGGAGCGCTTCGGCCTGCGCGCCGAGGACAATTTCGACGGGGAGCACGGCTTCCACCGCGATTACGCCGACAAGACCTGCCCGGGCGCCCTAATCTCCAAGGAGCAGGTGCGCGGGTGGCTCACGGCTGACTAGTTACTGCCAGCCCCAGCGCCGCTCGTAGAAGCCCTTCAGCGCCTGGACCAGCAGGGTGTAGCCAACCACGATGGCCAGTAGCCAGCCGAAGTAGGAGATCGGCAGGTGGGTGAAGCGCAGCGGCGCCGCCAGCGCGCTCTGGGGCAACCAGAGGCCCACGGTGATGATGAGCGCGCTCATGACCAGCAACGGCCGGCTGGCACGGCTGTCGATGAACGGCCGGCGCGGGGTGCGGATCAGGTGCACGATCAGCGTCTGTGTGACCAACCCGACGACGAACCAGCCCGACTGGAACAGCGACTGGTGGGCGACCGAGTTGGCGTGGTAGACGTACCACAGCAGAGCGAAGGTCAGCAGGTCAAAGACCGAACTGAGCGGGCCGAAGAACAGCATGAACCGGCCGATGTCCGCCGGATTCCAGCGCTGGGGCGCCACGATCAGCTCCTCGTCAACCCGGTCGAAGGGGATCGCCGTCTGGCTCAGGTCGTAGAGGAAGTTCTGGATCAGCAGATGCATTGGTAGCATCGGCAGGAACGGCAACATGGCGGACGCGATCAGCACCGAGAAGACGTTGCCGAAGTTCGAGCTGGCGGTGATCTTGATGTACTTGAGCAGGTTGGCAAAGGTCCGCCGGCCTTCGCGCACGCCCTGCTCCAGGACCATCAGGTCCTTGGCCAGCAGGATGATGTCGGCGGCCTCCTTGGCGATATCGACCGCGGTGTCCACGCTGATGCCGATATCGGCAGCGCGTAGCGCGGGCGCGTCGTTGATGCCGTCGCCCAAGAAGCCGACGACACGGCCGTTGGCCCGCAGGGCCCGCACGATCCGATCCTTGTGCGCGGGGGTCAGCTTGGCGAAGAGGTTGTGCGCCTCGACCTCGCGCTGCAACTGGGCGTCATCGAGCGCGTCGAGGTCGGGGCCGAGAAGCGCCCCGTGGGTGGCCAGCCCGACCTCCTCGCAGACGCGCGCGGCGACCAGCTCATTGTCGCCGGTCAGCACCTTCACCCGCACGCCGTGCTCGTCGAGGGCGGCGAGCGCGGGCGCGGTCGTGGGCTTGGGCGGGTCGAGGAAGGCGACGTAGCCGACGAGCGTCAGCCCCTGCTCGTCGGCCGCGCTGAACACCGTCTGGCTGACCGGCCGCTCATCGGTCGCCACGGCGACCACCCGCATCCCGCCTTGATTGAGCCCGACCGTCACCTCGTGGACCTGAGCCAAGGTGGGCGCATCGAGCGGCACCCGTTCGGCCCCGCGCCGCACGTGGGTGCAGACGGCTAGCATCTCCTCGACCGCACCCTTGCAGATCAGCCGGTGCGCCTGCTGGTCTTGACTCACGATGACCGACATGCGCCGGCGGCCAAAATCCCAGGGCACCTCGTCGACCAGGGACCAGCGGTGGGCGGGGTCGAGGGCGAGGGCCAGCTCGGTGTGTTTGAGCACCGCGGCGTCCAGCAGGTTGGACAGGCCGGTCTGGAAGTAGCTGTTGAGGTACGCCAGCTCAAGCACCTCGTCGCAATCGGCGCCCCAGGCGTCGACATGGTGGGCGAGCACGATCTGGTCCTCGGTCAGTGTGCCCGTCTTGTCGGTGCAGAGCACGTCCATCGCCCCGAAGTTCTGGATCGCATCGAGCCGCTTGACGATGACCTGCTGGCGAGAGAGGAAGACCGCCCCCTTGGCCAGGGTCGAGGTGACGATCATCGGCAGCATCTCGGGGGTCAGGCCGACGGCGATGCTCAGCGCGAACAACAGCGCCTGCAACCAATCGCCCTTGCCTACGCCGTTGATGATCAGCACGAGCGGCGCCATGACCAGCATGAACCGGATCAACAGCCAGCTGACGCGGTTGACACCCACCTCGAAGGCGGTCGGCGCGCGGTCAACGGTGGTCGCCGCGTGGGCCAAGGCGCCAAAGAACGTGTGGGCGCCGGTGCTCAGCACGACCGCCTCGGCCGCCCCCGAGATCACGTTCGTGCCCATGAAACAGAGCGGTGCCAGGTCGAACAGCGGGGTCTCGGGCGTGGCCGCCGCGGCCGCCGCGGCCGGCGGCACCGCATGCTTCTCGACCGGCATCGACTCGCCGGTCATCGCCGCCTGCGCGATGAACAGGTCCTTGGCCGTGAGCAGCCGGCAGTCGCCGGGGATCATGTCACCCGCGGAGAGGCGGATGACGTCGCCCGGGACGACCTGGGCTAGGGGCACGGTCTGCCAGGTCGCTTGGTCGGCCGGGGCGGCCGCCGGCCGCCGGCTCACCGTCGCCACGCTCGAGACGAGCGCCTTGAGCGCTTCGGCGTCGCGGTGGCTGCGCATCTCCTGTACGAAGCGTAGGCCCACGGACAGCAGCACCATCGCCGCGATGACCACGCTCGCTTCACGGTCGCCGGTGAGCCAGGACACGCCCGCGAGCACGGTCAGCAGCAGGTTGAAGGGATTGGCGTAGCAGCGCCAGAGGTGGGCGACCCACGACAGCGGCGGCTCGCTGACCACCGCGTTCGGCCCATAGCGGGCGAACTGGGCGCGGACCTGGGCGGCGTCGAGGCCGCTGGCGTCGCTGCCCAGGCGGGCCAGCACGTCGGCGGGCGGATCGCTGGCGGCCGCGCGCAAGGCGGAGGTCAATGCGGGCGGCGGGCTCGAGCTCGCCGCGGCCGAGCGGCCAACGCTCTCCCACAACGGCAAGCGGCGGAAGTGGTGGTACCAGCGGCGCCCACGCAGAAACGCGGCAAACCAATCGACGATGTTGGCTAGTTTCATCTCGCACCTTCCGCCCGGCCCGGCGCGGCCAACCCGCCGCGTGGTGCCCGCGAGCGCGGCGCCCGTTACCCCCCGCGCCCCGTCAGTCGCGGTGAGCCCGGCGGCGCGCCTAGCGCAGCAAGTTGTAGGCGGCGTAGAGCAGGAACGCGGTGTACAACAGGACCGCGCCCAGCAGGGCCAGTTGCTGCGAGCGGGCGCGCGCAGCCGGGCTGCTGGTGCGCCACAGATGCAGGGTCCAGAAGAACAGCCCGCCGATAACCCACTCGACCATCAGCCGCAAGCGCACAACGGTCATCCCGCCCAGGTACTCGCTGGCGACCAGCGAGAGGTAGGCGAGCGACATCGGCAGCAACAGCCGCAGAGTCTCGGGCACCCGTGCCCAGCCAGTAATCACCCCCGCCAGCCCGATGAACACGATCAGCGGCCAGAACGGCGCGTATGGCATGGCCGCCAGCCAGCCGATCTCGAGCGCGCCCACCGGCGTGAACAGCCAGGAGAGCGCCGGCACGGCGAGGTAGTTCAAGACCCAGGCTAACACACCGCGTGTCGGTGAGCCGCTGCCTGCCACACCGCCGAGCAGTGCCAGGGCCCAGGAGATCCACCGCCAGCGGCGCGGCAGGCGCCAGTGGAGCTGGCCCAGGAGGATGTAGCCGGTCATCACAAGGTAGAGGTTGTCACGGATGGCGATCGCCACGATGACGACCAACACCACGGGCAACCAGAACCGCCACGCGGTCGGCCGCCAGGGTCGCATCACCAGCCCCAAGACGCTGACGAACAGCAGGGCGACGGCGGTGTCCTTGAAGCTGATCGTGCCGTAGAAGATGTAGCCCGGCGCGAAGGTGGCCCAGAGCGCGGCGCCCACGGCGAACGCGGGCGGAAACAGGACCCAACCCACGCACAGAATAGTCACCGGCAGCAGCACGGCGATGGTCACCGTGGGCAGGCTGTGGGCCAGCGCGGAGAAGCCGCACAGCGCGACGATCAGCCCGTTGAAGGACGAGTAGTGGAAGTAGCCGGTCCAGACATTGGTGCCGATGATCACCGAGTGGTATTGGGTGTAGATGTTGATATCGCGGATCAGCCCGTAGGTCTCACCGGTCAGCACCATGGCGATCGCGCGCGAACGCTGGCTCCAGATGAAATTGTCGATGCCCAGCACCCCAGGAGTAAACCCGTGGGTGACCGCGTACTCGACCGAGAGGACGAGGACGATCAGCCGCGTGGTCAGCGCGGCGTAAAACAGGAACACGGCGTACTGCCAGAGCCGGTGCGGGAGATGGCGGACCAGGCGCCAGAGCACCAACTGCAGCACGAGGTAGCAGAGCGCGAACGTCTTGGCCTCGACCCACAGATCGCGGACCGGTGGGGCGTGGGTGGTCGGGATGGCGAAGAGCAGCAGCGCGGCCAGCCCCGCGATCGCGCCGTAGAGCACGTGCCGTTGCGCGCGGGTTGGCGCGCCGGCCGCGGGCTCAGCCGATCTCGGCACGATCCTGGGCCTCCTCGGCCTCTGCCTGTGCCTGCCGCGCGAGCGCGCCCAACGAGCGCCAGGCGGGCTTGGCCGCGGTCAGCAGCGCGCCGAGGAACAAGCCCAGCAGCCCGAACCGCACGCCGGACGGCGCGGTCTTGCGCTCGGGCACGCGCGCCACGTCCATCACCTGCCAGTTGAGCCCGCGCGCCGCGTAGTTCGACTCCGCCTCGCGCAGCTGGTCCTCGGTGCGCGCCAGACGCGCCTCGTACTGCAACACCTGCGCGCTAAGCCGCGTCAGCTCGGCGGCCTCGCCGGGCATCGTCGAGGCGCGCTGGCGCAGCGCCGCGCTCTGCTCGCGCGCGGCGGCCAGTTGGCCCTGTACTTGGGCGATCTCGGCTTCCACGCTCATCAGCTCTTGGGTCAGGCCCGCGGAGGCGGTTTGGGCCGCCTTCTCGAGCCGCTCCCAGGCCAGCTCCGCGGTCTGGCGGGCGGCGTTCACCTCGGCGTTCTCGGGGCCCCAGCGCTGCTCGGCCAGGTCGAGCGCGGTGCGCGCCGCGGCGTAGTCTTGGCGCTGCTGGGCGAGCAGGGGCAGCCCGTCGGGCAGGTCGCGTAGGTTCGCGCGCAGCAGAGCCATCTGCTGGTTGACCTCGGTCCGCCGCCGCTCGAGGCCCCGCAGCTGACCATCCGCGTCGCGCTGGGTCGCCTCGGCCGTCGACAGCGCCTGCGCCAGGCTGGCCGCCAGCGACGCGCCGTCGGCGGTAGCGAGGCGTTCCTGGACCGCGATCTGCGCGTCGCGGAAGCCCTCGAGCTGGGCCTCGAGTTCGTCGCGCTGGCCGCGCAAGACGTTGATGCCCGCCTGCGCCGCGTCGAGGTTCAGCCGCGCGGCCGAGTCGCCCATATGCTTGACCAGCGACTGGGCGACGTTGGCCACCAACTGGCGCGTCGGCCGGTCACGTTCGGCCGCCGCGGCCCCGTCCGCGATGTCGGCGAAGCTGCGGATGCGCGTCGTGCCGGGCAGCGTGACCCGGATGGTCAGCAGGCGTTCGGGCGAGACCTCGACGCTCGTGACTTGGCGCATGAAGCGCAGCAAGCGCTCCTCGCTGGGGATCTCGTAAAGCTCCTGCAGCCCGTTGTCGGCCGCGGCGCGCAGGAGCACGTCGTCGCTGCGCAGCAGGGCGTTGTAGGTCAAGATCGGCAGGGCGCTGCCGAAGGGCACCTCGAGCGGGCCGAACACAGCGCCGCCGGTCAGCGCGAGCAGCGGGTTGAGCCGGTTGTCGGGCGGGATGGGGAAGACGATCGTGGTGCGGCTGTCGTAGCGACGGGGCAGCAGCGTCAGCGAGAACGTGGCGCTGAGCACCGCGCCGACCAGCGCCCCCAAGATGACCCGCGGGACCAGACGCCGCCGCGAGGTCGGCCGTTCGGGCTGAGATTCACGAGCTGCCAAGCACCGTCTCCTCGCACATCATCGTAGTATAGTCGCCGCCGAACAGCCCGCCGCCCTAGTCGTCCTCACCCGGGCGGAAATGGTCGGGGAAGAGGGTCTCGACATACCGCCGCGCGACCCGCGGGGTGTCGTACCGCGCGGCCCGCTCCAACAGCTCGGCGCCCAGCCGCGCGCGCGCCTCGGGGTCGCCCAGTAGGTCGACCACCTGGTCGACAAACGGCGCCACCTCACCGTACGGCGCGAGCGCGCGGTCGTGCCAGGCGGCGGGCAGCAGGTGCGCGGTAATACCGACATCCGCGCCGACGAGCGGCGTCCCGCAAGCCATCGACTCGAGCACGACGCGGGGGAAGCCCTCGACCCGCGAGGGCAGTAGGAACAGGTCGGCCGCCGCATACAGCTCCGGCAGCTCGGCGTTGGGCCGCGGGCCGAGCTGGATGACACGACCGGGGTTGGCGTTGGCGTAGGCGGTCAGCTCGGCGGTCCGGTCGCCCTCGTAGCCGACCGCGACCAGCACCGGATCGTGGCCCGCGGCGACCGCGGCCTCCATCATCGGCACCAGGTAGTCGCCGCCGCGGTCGTAGCAGACGCGGTGGACGAACAGCAGCATCTGCTGCTCGGGCCGGACGCCCAGCTTCGCGCGCGTCGCCGCCCGCTCCTCGGCGCTGGTCGGATGGAAGACGCGCAAGTCGAGGTCGTTGTCGAGGAAGATGAACTGCGAGACCGGGATGCCGTAGAGCCGCTGGTAGGTCTCGGCGAGGCCCGGCGCGGTCGCCATCCGGTGCACGCGGCGCATCAGCACGTTGCCCAGCGAGTAGCCCAGCCGCTGGCGCAGGCTCGTCGCGGGCGGCTTGATGCCGCAGTGCCAGTAGATCGTCTTGGCCCCGCTGAGGTGGACCGCCCAGGCCAGCAGCGACCAGCTGCGCACGAACCAGGTCTCGGTACCGGCCCGCACGCGGCCAGCGATCAGCCGCCGCAGCGCCAGCCAGCGGCGCGCCTTCGAGCCTGCCGGCAGGCGGTGGATCGTCTGCACGCCGGGCAGCTCGGGCTCGTCCGCCGCGTTCCAGATGACGACCTCGAGGTCGACCCAGCGCCCGATCGCGGCGAGGAGGCGGGGGATGTGGGCGTGATGGTTCGTCGCCTTCGCCGAGTACGTGGGCAACACGTAGCCCAGCTTTGGTCGCTGCCCGTCTAGACCCATGAACACGTTCTCCCCGATCGGACCGTAAATCGCGGACGGACGCGAGCGATCGGATGTCTACGCGCGTCCGAAGCGAATGTAGTATAGTAGACGCACAACCGACGGGCAACCAACCGCCGCGCCACGCCCCGCGGCTCGGGCCCTGCTGAACACGAGGGCTATAAGACTTGGCGACGACACCGACCACCGAGCCAGGGCACCATCGGATCTCATTCCGTGGCCTGCTGCGGGCCGCGGCGCTGCTGCTCAGCGGCGACGTGGTCGTTCAGGTGACCAATATTCTCGGCTCGGTCGTCCTGACTCGCGGTTTCGGCGTCGCCGGCTTCGGCGTCTATGCGCTGATCAACACCACCGCGGGCATGACCCGCCGCTTCCTCGGCTTCCGGACCAACGAAGCCGTGCAGCGCTCGCTCGTCGCCTACAGTGCGCCGCGCGACCGCCAGGTGGTCATCCTCGCGGCGATGGGCGCCGACCTGCTGGTCAACATCGCCTCGCTGATCGTCGTGGCCATCCTCGCACCCGTGGTCGCTACCTCATTTGGCGGCGGGGCAGGCTATTTGCCAGCCTACTACCTCTGCGCGGCGACCGGCCTGCTGGGCGTGATGAACGCCCCGTTCTTCACGGTCGCGCGCATGGCCGAGCGGTTCCGCCTGCTCGCCGTCGTCGCCGCGCTCGGCTCGGTCGGCTCGCTGCTGGTCTCGTTCATCCTCCTACTACTAGGCCAGCTGACCGTCTGGAACTACATGGTCGTCCTGGCCATCCGCGCAGCGATCGAGCTGACCTACAAAGCGACGCACGTCACGCTCTACTGCCGCCACGAACTGGGCTTCAACCTCTGGCGCTTCTCGCCCTGGCAAGTGCTGCGCGCCCAACGCCAGATCAGCGCGTTTTGGAAGCTCATGGCCACCGGCTACTGGGAGGAGAGCCTGACCGGGCTGAACCAGGCGGCGGAGTCGTACATGCTGGGCTACTTCGGCTCCACCGCGGTGGTCGGCTTCTACCGGCTCGCCGGCCACGCCGCCGACGCAGTCTGGATGATCTCGAAGATCATGTCCAACGTGGTCTTCATGGACCTGACCCAAGCCGCCAAGAGCGGCCGCGTGGGAGCGATCTACGCGATGCTCGACGACGTGCGGCGGACCTGGCGCTGGATCCTCGTCGGCCTCGCGGTGGTGACCATGCCGCTCGTCTACCCCGCGGTCCTCCTGCTCTACGGCCGCGAGTTCCTCGGCGCCGTCGTACCCACGGTGATCCTGCTCGCCGGCGTCTATGTCGCCTCCTACTGGTTCTGGGGCCGGCCGCTGCTGCTCGCCCTGGGCCAGCTGCGGCGCTTCTCGCGGATCGTGCTGTTCGTCATGATCTTCGCCCTGCCGGTCAAGTTCGCCGCCACGGCCTACGGCGGCGGGATCATCCCCCTGGCCATCGCCTCCAGCCTGACCTGGTTCGCCCTGCACTTCAGCTGGGCCACCGCCTCCCGGCGCACTCTGCGCACGCAGTTCGGACCGCCCGGGGCGGCGGAGACAGCAGAGCTGGCCCCGGCGCCGGCGGCTGCCGACAGCTAGCGCGCGGCACGGCGCATGCCACACCGCCGCGCGCCTAGCCCGGACGCTGCAGAATCAGCGCCAGGTGGGCAGCCCACATCAGGGTGGTATAGAGGCCGACAAACCACATCACCGCGCGCTGCTGCCGCGGGGGCCAAGTACGGACCGTGCGCAAGGCTTCGTAGGCCAGCAGCACGAGCAACGGCATGATGACGATCTTTAGGCGCATCGCCCCGTATACGCCCGGATAGCGCGAAGTCACCGCGCCGAGCATGACGAACACCCCACTGAACACCCCGGCCCACTTGCGCTCGCCCGATCGGATGGCGCAGCCCACACCCAGCACCACCCACGCCCCCAGCAGTGGATACATCAGCGCGATCGGCAAGTCGGCCATCGCGTAGACCTTCGAGGTGAGCTCGAGGCCAGAAAAGAAGGATGGTCCCGGATTGGCCAGGAGGTTGATGAGGTAACCAACAAAGTAATTGGTCTCGCCAATCGACGATCGAGGGTTCATCAACACCGCGACCAACCCGATCGCGACGCCGGCGAGGATGAGGAAGATAAGGTAGCCTTGCCGGGCCCGCTGGGACTTCATCCACGTCATGCCGTAGCAGAGAGCGACCAGGATGCCCAGCAGCGGCGCGAGCTGGGGGCGGAACGGCTGAAGCAGGTAGTACGACGGAATGAACCGCCACAGCCCGCGCCAGGTCCACCGCTCGCCCTGCGCCAGCGCCGCCCACAGCACCAGCAAGACACAGACCGCCGTCGCGTTGTCCTCATGCCACATCGACGAGATCGAGAGGAACTCTGGGGCGACCGACATCCAGAGCAGAATGTACTTAGCGGCCATCGGGTAGCCAAGGTCGGTGATGTACAGGTAGGTGATCAGTATGAGAATGACGCCGAAGAAGGAGAACGGGAGCAGCGAGGCGACGACCGAGTAGCCAACGATGGTGATGGCCCAGCCAGCGAGCACGACGTGGTGGATCCGCTGCGTGCCGCCCAGCACGGTGTAGTGCTGGCGTTTGAACGCGTCCAAGCCGTAGGTGCGATACAACATCGCGTCGATGAGGTTCGCGTTGAGATTGTGGCCCCCGAGCTGCCGCTCCAGACCGTACAAGCGACCCGTTTTGGCCCAGGCGAGGGTTCGCGCGTCGCGGCTGAACGCGAACGAGTCCGGTGCGATGTACCCTTGAAAGGGCGAAGTGCTTCGGTCGGGCAGGCCCCGCTGCGTGCTGCTGAGCGACGGCCCCATGGTCAGAGCGGCCGCGGGATTGCGATGCACCGCGTAGCTCGTGGCCGCGACACAGAAGGTCACTCGCAGGAGCAGGGCACCCATCGCCACGGCGAACACCGCGCGCGCCTGGCGTGGGCGCCAGCGGCGCAGGTACGACCAGAGCAGGGGCGCAAACAGCGCGTAGCCGATGGTGTAGACGAGCAGCTCGGGCCCCAGCGCCCGCACCGGGTACTCGTCGCCCGTGGGTAGCAGCAGCAGACCCAGTCCGCCCAGAAGCCCGATCGCGAGCGTGCTCGCTGGCTCCGGGCCCCGCGCGGTACCCGGCACGGGCGTCGGCGCACTCACTCCGGGCTGCTCAGCCATCGCCGTAACTGGCCCAGCACCCAAGGCAAGGCCAGCGTGGCGCCCGCGGCGAGGACCGCCGCGAGCATCGCCATCGACAGGCTCGGCGCGGATGGACCGAGCGGAACCTCGGCCGGATCGAGCACGAACCAGCGCACACCGCTCTGCAGGTAGTTCATTTCCGCCTGCAGCACGTCGCGCCGAGCCTGTCGATGGCGA
>DHNJ01000258.1:32148-32311 GCA_002409445.1 Armatimonadetes bacterium UBA5419
TCCGCCTGCAGCACGTCGCGCCGCAATGCAACCACCAGGTCCTCCTGGGTGGCGGCCTCCCGCTTGTGCTGTCGTTCGGCGGGCAGCCCGCCGACCAGCTGGGTCGCTTGCGCCCGCAGTTCGTCACGCCGCCGCTGCAGACCCGCCGCGAGCGACCGCGCCC
>DHNJ01000258.1:32451-36114 GCA_002409445.1 Armatimonadetes bacterium UBA5419
CCGCCGCTGCAGCCCCGCCGCGAGCGACCGCGCCCCCGCCAGGCTGATCTCCAACTCGACCTCCGGGCCCAGCCGCCCGTCCGCCGCCTGCGTCGCCTGCGCCTGCAAGTCCGTCTCGGCGCGGCGCAGCGCCGCGGCCGCCTCGATCACCCGCACGTTCTCCGGCCCATAGCGCGCGGCGAGGTCGTCGTAGGCTGTCTGTGCCGCGCGGTAAGCCGCGCGCGCCGCGGTGAGCAGCGGGGCTTCCGCCGGCAGCTCGTGCAGCGCCGCCAACTGGCTCGCCGTCGCCGCCCGCGCCGCCCGCAGCGAGGCCTCCAACTTCTGCACCTCGTTGCGCGCATCGCTGAGCTGCGCGTCCACCTTCACCGCCTCGTCGACCAAGATGGAGTGCATCGACTCCAACTCGGCGGCGATCGGCGGCAGCGCACCGGCCCGTTCGACCTGCCCCAAGGCAGCCAACCGGCGCTCTTCGGTCGCCAGCCGCTCCTGCATGCGCAGTAGATTCGCGCGGGAGCGATCCAACTCGATCTCGTCCGCGACCTCCGCGGTCGCGTCGACCAGCTCGAGCACCAAGCGCGCGGCCAGCTGGCGCGCGGCCAGGTCGAGCTGCCCCGCCCGATCCCACAACCGCGCGCCCTTGGGCGTGCCCGTCGTGTGCACCTGCACCACTAGTAGCCGGTCGCTGCCCAGCGAGGCGGCGACGGACTCTTCCATCCAGCCAATGACGGCGTTGGGGCTGTGTAGATCGTAAATCTGCGCCACACCCGCGCGTTCCGCGGCCAACAGCAGGACACGACGGCTACGCAGGACGGTGAGGTAGGCCAAGATCGGCAGCGAACCACCCTCGGGCACCTGCGCGCGGAAGGCGGTGGTCGAGACCGCCAGCGAGGCCGCATCGCTCTCGGCCACCGGAAACATGATCGTCTGGCGCGCTGTGTACTGCTGGGGCACCAGGAACAGCGTTGGCAACACGCACAGCAGCCCAACCAAGGCGCTGAGCCCGAGCCGTCCGGCCACCGCTGCGCTGCGAGGCTTGCTCCCCATGCGTCGCTGTACTCCCATCAGCCCGTGGCTCGACCACCCAGGTCGCGCACCATCCTATCATCGCGGTGGGTGCGGGCCAAACGGGCCGAGCCGACCGCTGGCCCGGCCGCCGCATTGACACACCCTCCCGCAGGCACGATAATTGCCAGAGTCCGGCGGGGGCTTTCGCGGGCTGGGAGTGGGTTGTGAAGCGCCAGATCACCCTGTTCGGCACCCTGTTTCTTGCCATGGCCGTGGCCTACGCCGCGCCCGTGCCCATCGCCCCCGGGGTGACCTACGAGCGGCTCCAGCGCCCCGGCCCGGCCGTCGCGCACGTCGTCCGCGCCACGCTGGCCGAGGCCTCGCTGACCTCGCTGGTCAGCCCCGGCGGCACGACCATGACCCAGACCGCCACCCTGCCCGAGATCATCGCCGCCGAGAGCACCCTGCCCGGCGCGCCCGCCGCCGCGCTCAATGGTGGCTACAGCCTGCCCAGCGCCGAGCACGGCGCCGCGGTCGGCCTGCTGGTCGCCGATGGCGAGCTCCTCTGCGACGCCTGGCCCGTGCCCCGCTCGGCGCTGGTCCTGCCCGCCCAGGGCACCCCGCGCATCGACCGGCTCGGCCTGGTCGGCACGATCGCCGGGCCCGCGGGCGCGGCGCTGCCGCTGGCCGGGCTCAACCGCCCGCGCGGCGCCGATGAACTGGTCCTCTACACCACCCGCTACGCGCCGACCTCCCGCGCGCGCGGCGCTGGCCGCCAGGTGATCCTGCGCGACGCCTTCCCCGCGGGCATCAAGCTGCTGCCCGGTGCCGAGTACACCGGCACCATCGCCGCCGCGGTCGACGGCATGATCAACGTCGAGATCCCCGCCAACGGCGCGATTGTCGCCGGGGCGGGCCGCGCGGCGACCTTCCTCGCTGGCCTGCAGGTCGGCGACCGCGTCACCTTCCGCTACGAGCTGCAGCCCGATCCCGGTCCCGCCCGCGCCATCCTCGGCGGCGGGCCGCGCCTGCTGCGCGACGGCCGCATCAGCGTCGAGGCCGCCGCCGAGCAGCTGCAGGTCCGCGCTGACCTCGGCCGCCAGCCGCGCTCGGCCGTCGGCGTCTCGGCCACCCACCTCTTCCTCGTCGCCGTCGACGGCCGCCAGCCGGGCTACAGCGAAGGCCTCGACCTGACCGAACTGGCCGCCCTCCTCCGCGACCTCGGCGCGACCGACGCGATGGAGCTCGACGGCGGCGGCGCGACGACCATGGTCCTCGGCGACGAGCTGGTCAACCGCCCCTCCGACGGCGCCGCGCGCGCCCTGGCCAGCGCCCTGATCCTCCGCTCGACCGGGCCCGTCGACCTCGCCGGCCTCAGCACCGTGCCCGCCGCCGGCGACCCCGCGACCGTCATCGCCCAGGTCCCGCCGGTCGTCCCGGTGGCCCCCGAGCCGGCCGTCCCCGAACCCACCGTGCCCACGCCGCAGCCGCCCGTGCCGCAGCCTGAGCCGGTCGTCCCCGAGCCCGTCACGCCGACGCCGACCACCCCGGTCGCCGCGCCGGTCCGCCTGGGCATCGAGCCGGCCGAGATCGTCGCGACCGTCGGCGAGACCGTGCCCTTGCGCGTCGTCGGCCTCGATGTCGGCGGCGCGGTCGTGCCGGTCGACCTGGCCGACCTGAGCTGGGAGCTGACACCAGCCGGGCCCAACGCCCTGGGCAGCGTGACCACCGCCGGCAACTTCGTCGCCCGCCGCGCGGGTAACGGCCGCCTGACCGTGCGCCACGGCGAGCGCTCGACGACCATCGGCGTGCGCGTGGCCGAGGCCGACGGCACCGTGCCGACGACCCCCGACCCTGCGACCCCGGTGACCACCGAGCCGGCCGAGGGGACCGAACCCGCCGCGCCCACCGCGCCACCGGCCGTGCGCCCCGGCGCCGACTACCAGCGCCCGCCGATCACCGTGCCCGACGGCACCCGCCGCAACATCGACGGCTTCGAGCAGGCCGGCCACTGGGCGGTCCGCACGCAGCCCGAGCTGCCCACCGAGATCGCCTTCGTCGCCCAGCCGCGGCGCCAGGGCCAAACCTCGGCCAAGGTCTCCTACGACTTCAGCGGGACGGACCAGAACCGCGCGCTGTACCTCGACTTCCAGGACAACGACGGCAAGAAGGTCAACATCGGCGCGGCCAAGGCAGTTTCGGTCTGGGTCTACGGTGACGGTAACGGCCACCGCTTGCGCGGCCACTTCGTCGACCGCGCCGGCAAGCGCTTCGTCATCGAGTTCACCCAGCACATCAACTGGGCCCACTCTTGGGCGCGCTGCACCGCCGTCATCCCCGCCGATGCGACCGGCGAGCTGACCTGGGACGGGTTCATCCTGAGCCAGGACGACCCCCAGGCGCGGACCGCCGGCTACATCTTCTTCGATGAACTGCAGGGCATCTACTGAGCCCAGCCCCGCGCCCCAGGCGCCCCGGCGACCCGTCCTGCTCTGGGTCGTCGGTAGCCTGACGCTGATCCTGGCCGTCGGCCTCGTCGCCGGCGGCTGGGAGCTGGCCCTGCCCGCCGCCGGCTGGTCGCTGCGGCCCCAGGACTACCACCCCTACGCACCCACCGCCCTACTCGGCCCGCTGTTGCTCGGCCTGCTGGCCGCCGCC
>DHNJ01000091.1:0-146 GCA_002409445.1 Armatimonadetes bacterium UBA5419
GCCCGACCGCACGCTGAGCCGCCCGGCGCGCCCCGCGCGCACCCGCCGCGCCGCGCCAGCCCCCGAGCCCGACAGCCAGCAGCACTCGCTGTTCGGGGACGACCTGTGAGCGCGTCCTGGATCGACGTGCCGCTGCCCGCGGGCCT
>DHNJ01000091.1:325-3013 GCA_002409445.1 Armatimonadetes bacterium UBA5419
GACGTGCCGCTGCCCGCGGGCCTGCGCCTGGGCACCAGCAGCTACTACTGGGCGGAGTGGCACGGCCCGTTCTACCCGGTCGACCTGCCGGTGAACGACCGGCTGTCGTGGTACGCGACGCAGTTTGACACCGTCGAGATCGACGCGACGTTCTACCGCAGCCCCAGCCGCCGCCAGGTCTCGGGTTGGGCGCTGAAGACGCCGCCGGAGTTCCTCATCTCGCTCAAGGTGCCGCGGACGATCACCCACGACGCGGGGATGGTCGACTGCGACGCCGAGACGGCCGAGTTCCTCAGCGCGCTCGAACCGCTGGGCCCGCGCCAGGGGCCGCTGCTGCTGCAGTTCCCGTACGTCGCCAAGAGCGTCAACCGCCACGAGTACGAGTCGGGCGTTGGCCTGCGGCGGGCGCTGGCCGCCTGGCTGCCGCGCTGGGCGCCGCACGCCGACTGGGTCGTCGAGGTGCGCAACCTGACCTGGATCGACCGCCCGCTGATCGACCTGCTGGCCGAGCACGAGGTGTCGCTGGCCTTCAACGCCTACTACACGATGCCGAACCTGACCTCGCTGTTCGAGCAGGACCGGTTCGACCCGCTGACCGGGCGCTGGGCCTACGTGCGGTTCCTCGGCGACCACCGCCGGCTCGACCGGCTGAACGACGAGTTGGTCGCCGACGGGGCCAAGCCCGAGGGCTACTGCGAGCTGATTGTTGACCGCGAGCGCGAGCTGCGGACCTGGGTCGATGCATTGCTGCCGGTCCTCGGTCGGCGGCCCGTGCTCGCGTATTTCAACAACCACTACGCCGGGTTCGGCCCCGGCTCAGCGCGCATGTTTGCCCGTCTGTGGGACGAGATCCACGGCGCCTAACAGCGTTAGGCCGGCTTGTAGCCTAGGTCGTACTCGACGTACTGGATGTCGTTGCTGCCGTCGTCGTAGAGGTCGATCAGCGAGTAGCCGCGCTCGAAGCCAAGGTGGGCGGGGTTGGCGTCGTTCCACCAGTTGCCGCTGACCGCGCCGCCGCACCAGTAGCGCGTGCCGTACAGCTCGGCCAGGTCGACCTGGTGCTTGTGGCCGCTGAGGCAGAGCCGCACATTGCCGACCTCGCGGAACAGCTGCATCAGCCGCCGCGCGTCGGTGTGCATGGCGCCGCCGTTGATCGTCCAGCCGCCGCCCTCGCGCTCGTTGTTGCCGTCGAAGAAGCTGCAAACCGAGACGATCGAGATGTGCGAGAGGATCACCGTCGGGCGGTTGGCCGGGCGCCGGCGCAGGTCCTCGGCGAGCCACTCGAACTGCTCGTCGTCGAGGCCGCCGGTGTAGCCGCCGGCGTCGTTGAAGCGGGTATTGAACAGCGAGACGAAGTGCCAGCCGGCGCGGTCGAAGCTGTAGTAGGGGCCGGGCATGCCCAGTTCGTCAACGGCCCACTTGGTGCCCCAGCGCGGCTCCCGGCCGGTGGTCTTGCTGCGCTCGCGGTTGGCGCCCCAGAAGCAGTGGTTGCCGAGCGCGTGCTCCATCGGCAGGCTGTTCTCGGCACGGGTGATGCGGCGCCAGAGCGCCCACTGCAGCGCCGTTTCGGCCTCGTCGCGGGCGTCGGCGTTGAACACGGTGTCGCCGGTGTTGAGAATCAGCGTCGGCGCATCGGCCTGTGACCGCATGTGCTGGAAGCAGCGCGCCAGGCCGCCTTCGGCGGGGCCGGCCTGGAGGTGGCAATCGGTGATATGCGCCACGCGCAGCACGCGGCGGCGGTTGGCCGCGGGCACCGAGGTCTGGCCGGCGGCGCGCTGGCCAAAGCTGGCGACGCCCAGGGCCGCTAGGCCGGCGCCAATCGCCTGTCGTCGGGTCAGGTCCATGGGTTGTCTCCTCGGGCCCGCCAAGCGCGCCCAGTTGGCCGCACTGTAGCACGCTTCGTACGAGGATCGGGTTAGGCCGGCGTTAGTCTTCGAGGCCGGGCAGCGGGCTGTCGCCGTTCGGCGCGGGGGCGGGGGTGGGCGCGGGCAGGCCGAGGTGGGCGAAGGCGGCGGGTGTGGCGACGCGGCCGCGGGCGGTGCGCTGGAGGAAGCCGCAGTGCAGAAGAAACGGCTCGAGCACGTCCTCCAGCGTGTCGCGCTCCTCGTTCAGCGTGGCCGAGAGCGTGTCGACGCCGACCGGCCCGCCGCCGAACAGACGGCACAGCGCGTCCAGGTAGCGCCGGTCGCTGGGGTCCAGGCCGAGGGCGTCGATCTCGAGGGTCGAGAGCGCTTCGTCGGCCAGGGCGCCGGTGATGTCGCCGTCGCCGCGGACCAGGGCGTAGTCGCGCACGCGCCGCAGCAGGCGGTTGGCGACGCGCGGGGTGCCGCGGCTGCGGCTGGCGATCTGGCGCGCGCCGTCGGCGTCGATGACGGTCTCCAGCCGCCGCGCGCTGGCCTCGACGATCTGCTGCAGGTCGGCGTCCGAGTAGAGGGCAACGTGGTGCAGCAGGCCGAAGCGGTCGCGCAGGGGCGCGGTCAGCAGACCGACGCGGGTCGTCGCGCCGATCAGCGTGAAGCGCGGGATCGGCAGCTTGACCGCGCGCGCGGCAGGCCCTTTGCCGATGACCAGGTCGATTTCGTAGTCCTCCATGGCCGGATAGAGGACCTCCTCGACGGTGCGCGGCAGGCGGTGGATCTCGTCGATGAAGAGCACCGTGCGCTCGTCGAGGTTGGTCAGCAGCGCGGC
>DHNJ01000091.1:3149-3773 GCA_002409445.1 Armatimonadetes bacterium UBA5419
GAGGTTGGTCAGCAGCGCGGCCAAGTCGCCCGCGCGCTCGATCGCCGGGCCGCTGGTCGAGCGCAGGAAGCAGTCCATCTCGGCGGCCAGAATGTGCGCGAGCGTCGTCTTGCCCAGGCCGGGCGGGCCGTGGAGGAGGACGTGGTCGAGCAGCTCGGAGCGCTGCTGGGCGGCCTGCAGGCTGATGGTCAGCTGCTCCTTGACCGCGCGCTGGCCGACGAACTCGTCGAGGCGGCGAGGGCGTAGGCTCGGCTCGGTGAGCCGGTCGTCGGCGCGGGAGGCGGCGTTAAGGTCGCTGTCGGTCCACTCCATGCTAGCCCCCCGACCCGGCTAGGCGCAGCGCCTCGCGCAGGATGACTTCGAGCGGCTGATCGGCGCCGACGCGCTCGGCCGCGCCGTCGGCCAGCCGCCGCGCCTCGTGGGCGGTGAAGCCGAGGCTGGCCAGTGCCTCGCGGACCTCGGCGCCGACGGGCGTGGCCGCGGCCGGGCCGCTGCCGCCGGAGAGCACGCGCTCGACCCCGACTTTCTCGGCCAGCTCGACGACCAGGCGCTGGGCTAGTTTCTTCCCCACGCCGGTGACCGTTGCTAAGAGAGCCTCGTCGCCGCTGCGCAGCGCCTCGACCA
>DHNJ01000091.1:3919-4293 GCA_002409445.1 Armatimonadetes bacterium UBA5419
GCCGCTGCGCAGCGCCTCGACCAAGCGCGCGGGGCCGAGAGTGGTGACCAGCGACTGGCCGACCTTCGGACCGACGCCAGCGACGGTCAGCGTCAGCTCGAACAGGCTGCGCTCGTCCTCGCTGGCGAAGCCGTAGAGCGTCAGCGCGTCGTCGCGCACGGCCAGCCAGGTGGGCAGCCGCAGCGTCTCGCCGAGGGCGGGCAGCTGGGCGCGGGTGGATGGAGCGAGCAGCACGCGGTAGCCAACGCCGCCGCACTCGATGGTCGCGGAGGACTCGTCATGCTGGGCCAAGCGGCCGTGGAGAAAGGCGATCACGGGGCCTCCTCGCGCCGGCGGCGGCCGGCCCGGTGCGCCGCGCGGCGGCGGTCGTCGGC
>DHNJ01000200.1:0-580 GCA_002409445.1 Armatimonadetes bacterium UBA5419
CGAGAACACCGCCGGCGCCGCGCACGGCTGGCTGGTCGGCTTCGCCCCGGTCGAGGCGCCACGGCTGGCCTGGGCGGTGCTCGTCGAGCATGGCGGCACCGGCAGCGGCTCCGCCCTGCCCATCGCCCGCCAGGTTCTGCTCGCCGCGCAGGACGCCGGCTGGTTCGCCAGCGACGACCCGGAGCCCACGCTATGAGCCCCGGCCGGCCCAACGAGCGGTACTGGCTGCGCGACGTGACGGTCGTGCTGGTGCTCTTCGCCCTCAGCCTGGCTGGCCAGCGCTGGCTCCGCGGCCAGCCGCCCGCCGCCCCGCGCGAGGCCGGCGCGCTGGTGCTGCTGCTCGCCTCGCTCTACTTCGTCCACGCGCTGCTCGCTGGCCAGCGGCTGCGCGCCGATCAGCGCGTCCTGCCCCTGGTCGGCCTGCTGGGCGGCCTTGGCCTGCTGCTCAACCTGCGGCTCAGCCCGGCCGACGAGCCGTGGTCGATGGTGCGTTGGCTGCTCGGGCCGCTCGGCGCGCTGACGCTGATCCTCGGCCTCGGCCTGACCCGCCAGGCGCTGCGCCGCGATGGCGACTGGGGCT
>DHNJ01000200.1:782-3890 GCA_002409445.1 Armatimonadetes bacterium UBA5419
CGCGGCGCGCAGTATGGCCCCGGCCTGACCACGCCGACCGAGCTGCTCAAGCCGCTGATCGTCGTCTTCCTGGCCTGGTACCTCAGCCGGCCGCGGACCAGCCTGGTCGCGAGCGCGCTGGTCGTCGGCGTTGGGCTGGGGCTGCTGGTCGGGCTGGTGCGCCAGGGCGACCTGGGCATGCTGATGATCCTCGGCGGGCTGGGGCTCAGCCTGATGTTCCTGCGCACGGCGCAATCGCGGTGGCTGATGATGGGCCTGGGCGCGGGCGCGCTGGTCGCGATGGTGCTGATGTTTGGCGGCACGGAGCTGCTGCCGAACGTCGCGCACAAGGCGCAGGTCCGCGTCCAGGCCTGGCTCAATCCGTGGGCCGATATCGACGGCTATGGCTACCAGACCGCGCAGGCGCTCTTCGCCGCGCACGCGGGCGGGCTGGACGGCGCGGGGCTCGGCGCGGGGCAGGCGGAGCTGGTGCCGCTGGTGCGCTCGGACTTCATCTGGGCGGCGCTGTGCGAGGAGCTGGGGCTGCTCGGCTGCGCGCTGCTGCTGCTGGCCTACTGGGGCCTGTTCGCCCGCGGCGCGCGCATCGCCACGCGCGCTTCGAGCGGCTTCGGCCAGGCGCTAGCCACGGGCTGCGTGACGGTGTTGGTCGTGCAGACGCTGCTGAACATCGGCGGCGTGGTCCGGCTCTGCCCGGTGACCGGCATCACGCTGCCCTTCGTCAGCCAGGGCGGCAGCTCGTGGCTGGTATGCTTTATGCTGATAGGGATGCTGCTGGCGGTCGACCACGAGGAGCCGGCGGCCGGCTGGGCAGGGGGCGAGCAGGAGAGGGTATCGTGAACTTGACGCTGCACCAGGGGGCTGGGCTCGGACATGCGCCAGGAAGGAATCGAACCTTCGACCGTCGGATTAAAAGTCCGTTGCTCTACCGACTGAGCTACTGGCGCGCGGCGTTCGGCAGAATAGCACTCGGCCCCGCAGTGGTCAACGCGGGCGGCTTGCTAGCGTTGTTGGCGCTGGCCTTCGTGGCCCTGCCGGCGGCCGCCGCGCCGCGCCTGCACGCCAGCGCCGAGGGCAGCGATCGAGTCCGCCTGACCTGGCCCGCGGCGCTCGATATCGCCGCCTACCACCTGTACCGCAACGACCAGCTGCTGCACGAGCCGGCGGCCGGCGCGGTCGGCTACCTGGACCGGAACGTCGAGCCGGGCACGCGCTACCGCTACGAGCTGCGGCGGCGCGATGGGGCGGGCACGCCGCTCGACGCGACGGTCGTCGTCGGCCCGGCCAGCGAGTCGTTCACCCCGGACCCGCGCGGCTACGACGTGATCGTCTATGGCGCGACGCCGGGCGGCATCGCCGCGGCGGTGACGCTGGGCGAACGTGGGCGTCGCGTGCTGCTGGTCGAGCCGACCGAGGCGCTGGGCGGGATGATCACCGGCGGCTTGGGGCGGACCGACTTCGGCTCGATCCACGCCTTGGGCGGCCCGTTCCGCCGCTTCATGCTGGCGGTCGACAAGCACTACGCCGACCACTACCCCGCCGACCACGCCAACCAGGAGCTCAAGCGCGGCGGGCTCTACTTCGAGCCGAAGGTCGCGCGGCAGATCTTCAGCGAGTGGCTCAGCGCGCTGCCCACGGTCACCGTCCTGCGCGAGGCGCATCTGGTCGGCCTGACCGAACATGACGGACGGACTAGCGGCATGGTCATCGCCGACCGCCGCCGCCGGCTGAACCGCGTGCTGCCGGCCAAGCTGTTCATCGACGCCAGCTACGAGGGCGACCTGGCCGCGATGGCCGGCGCCGATTACCGCATCGGCCGCGAGAGCCGCGACGAGTTTGGCGAGGAGCACGCCGGCCGGCTCTGGTGGGATGTCTGGCAGCGGCGGGTGATGCAGGTCGATGGCCAGGGCGACCGCGTGGTGCAGGCCTACTGTTACCGGCTCTGCCTGACCCGCGACCCGAACAACTTCCGCGTGCCGCCCGCGCCGACCCACTACGACCGCGAACGGTACGTCGGCTTGCTCTACGACATCGAGCTGGGCCGGCTGAAGGCGCTGACCGACATCCTCAGCATCCTGCCCCTGCCCAACGGCAAGTTCGACGCCAACAACCACCCGCAGGGCAACCCGTCCAGCGACCTGGTCGGCGGCGCGGACCGCTGGCCCGAGGCCGACTGGGACGAGCGGGTCGTACTCGCCGCCGAGCACCGCGACCACATCCTCGGCCTGCTCTGGTTCCTGGCCCACGACGAGGCGGTGCCCGAGAGCCTGCGCGCCGACACCAAGACCTGGGGCCTGGCCGCCGACGAGTTCCCCGAGCAGAGCGCTTGGCCCTCGTCGATGTACGTGCGCGAGGGGCGGCGCATCGTCGGAGAGACCATCTTCACCGAACATGACGCGCGCTCGGCGCCGGGCCAGGACCGGCCGACCGCCAAGCCCGACTCGATCGCCGTCGGCGCCTACCCGATCGACAGCCACGCGACCGGCGGCCGCCACCCCGAGCACCACGATTGGCTCGAGGGCTTCTTCTACCTGGCCCGCGGCGAGACCAAGCCGTACGGCATCCCCTACGGCGTGATGCTGCCCGCCGGCGTGCCCGGGGTCATCGTCTGCGGCTCGGTCAGCTCGACCCATGTCGGCTACGGCAGCCTGCGCATGGAGCCGGTCTTCATGTCGCTCGGCCTGGCCGCCGGCGTCGCCGCCGACCACGCGCTGACCACCGGCCACGAGCCGGCCGACCTCAGCCGCAGCGCGCTACAGCTCGACCTGATCGCCCACGACCAGGTGCTGACCGTCTTCGAGGACATCTCGTTCGAGACACCCGGCTGGGCCGGCTTCCAGATCCTCGGCGCGCGCGGGGCCTTCCCCGGCTACCTGGCCGAGCCGGAGGCGCCGCTGACGGGCGATGTCTGGCGCGAGTGGACGCGGTTGGCGCTGGGCCAGACCGCGGTCGACGTGCCTGCGGGTGACGCGCCGGTGAGCCTGGACGTCCTGAACGCGAGCCTGGCGGCGGCGGCGCGGAAGGCCGGGGTGCCGGCCGCGCGGGCGGCCGATGTCAGCCGGGCCAGCGCGATGGCGGCGCTGACCACGATCGCGCTGCCGGGGTGGGCGA
>DHNJ01000200.1:4118-4291 GCA_002409445.1 Armatimonadetes bacterium UBA5419
TGGGCGAAGGAGTAGTCGCGATGATGCAGCGCTGGCCGCTTGGTGTTGTGCTGCTGGCGGCCGCGGTGCTCGCGGCGCCGGTTGAGTTGCAGGTCGCGCCGGGTGGCGATGATGCCGCGCCGGGCACCGTCGCCGCGCCGCTGGCCACGCCGACCGGCGCGCGCGACGCGCTG
>DHNJ01000310.1:0-213 GCA_002409445.1 Armatimonadetes bacterium UBA5419
CGCAGGCGGCCAGCAGCAGGCAGAGCAGCCACGGCGCCCAGCGCCAGCGGCGTGGGGTGCCGACCCCGGTGTGAACCCTCGACAGTCGCGTGCCCGCGGCGTATGCCCCCATGGCGTGATGCCTCCCTATCATCGTCGCTAACGGTAGCATAGCGGGGGGCGGGTCGCAAGGGGGGGCTGGTGGGTGCCGGCCTGACCGGGACCGCGGACACT
>DHNJ01000310.1:365-11375 GCA_002409445.1 Armatimonadetes bacterium UBA5419
GCGGACACTCTTGTCCGCAGCAAGCTGTTAGCTGAATAGCAAGCTGTTAGCTCAATCTTGCTTCGGCCTTCGCTGCGCTGCGGCCGAGTCTCTGGAGCGGACAGGAATGTCCGCGGTCCCAGTTAGGGGGGATCTGGGCGAAGCCTCGTCCGTCGCGCCGCCGACCGCCCTCTACTTCATCTGCGGCAGGATGATGCCGCGGAGGATGATCTTCTGGCAGGCGAGGAAGACGATCAGGACGGGTAGCGAGTTGACGATGAAGGCGGCCATGATCAGCCAGGGGGTGCCGCCGAGGGTTTGGCTCAGCTGGTAGGTCCAGACGGAGATGGTCCACATGGCGCGGTCTTGGCAGACGATGATCGCCCATTCCCAGCCGTTGTAGGCGGCGAGGAAGGCGTTCAGGGCGCCGAGGGCGAGGATCGGCTTGACCAGGGGCAGGCTGATGCGCCAGAAGACGACCCACTCGGGCGCGCCGTCGATGCTGGCGGCCTCGTAGAGTTCGGCCGGCAGGGAGTCGAAGAAGCCCTTGAGCAGGAAGATGGTCATGCCGTTGGCCGCGCCGGGTAGGACGAGGGCGGCGAAGGTGTTGAGCAGGCCGAGGTCGCGCAGGAGCAGGAAGCCGGGAATCGCGGCGACGGCGGCGGGGAAGGCCATCGTCGCCAGGCAGAAGATGATCACCTGCTCGCCCGCGCGCAGGCGGAAGCGGCTCAGGGCGTAGCCGGCGAGCGGGTTGACCGTCAGCGAGATGAGGATCGCCAGGGCGACGAGGATCAGCGTGTTGCGCAGGGCGCGGCCGCGGTGGACGAGGTAGTCGAGGACGGTCGCGTAGTTGCCCGTCAGCCGGTCGCGGACGAAGCCGCCCTCGCGCGCGGCGAAGGTTAGCAGCAGGGCGTCGCCGAAGGGCACCCGCAGCTGCTCGATGGTCGCCAGGTCCAGCCCGTAGGCGGCGTTGACCCCGGCCAGGTCGCCGTGGGCGGCGAGGGCGTGGCGCTGGAAGGCCAGTTCGGGGATGGTCGGGCGCAGGGTCCAGTCGGTCGAGGGCACGGCGGCCTGCAGGAAGTCCATCCAGACCCGCGAGATCGGCCCGTCGGGCACGCGCGAAGTCAGCTGGATCTGGTCCCAGCCGGCCAGCCGCTGCCAGGCCGGGTCCTGGCCGCCCATGACGTCGTTGAGGTAGTCGAGGCTGGGGAAGCGCGCCTGGACAAAGGCCAGGTAGGCGGCCTGGCGCGCCGGCGTGACGGCGATCTCGACGTGGCGCATGGGCAGCCGCGTCTCGACGAACCGCTGCCAGACCGCGCGCTGCTCAGCCGGCGCGCTGATCGGCACGGGGCAGGGCAGGGCGCGCGCGGCGGCCGGCTCGAGGCCCAGCTCGGCGGCGGCATACTCCTCCCACAGGTAGGCGATGGTCGCCGGCCGCAGGTAGCCCGCGTAGACCCCGGGCCCGCGCAGGAAGCGGGTGTAGCGGTTGTCGCGGTAGGCCTCGCGGAAGGCCAGCAGGTCGCGGTAGCGCACGTCGTCGAAGGGGACGTAGCCGGGCTGGTCGATCGGCTCGCCGCTCCACTCACTCGCCTGGACCAGCGAGAAGTCCTCGACCGCCATCTGCCAGGCCTCGTTCAGGGCGTCGAGGCTGCCATGGCGGGCGCGGAGGAAGGGCGCGACGAAGCGGCTGTCGTAGGCCAGGATCGCCTCGCGCAGGTCCCAGGTGGCGGCGAAGTCGGCGTAGTCGCGGGCGCGGGCCTCGATCTGGGCGCGCTGGGCCGGGTCGTCGAGGCGGGCCAGCTGGCCGGCGGCCCAGGCGTCGGTCGCCGTGGGGTCGTCGCCCATCGCGCTCCACAGTGTCCAGTCGGCCGGCACCTCGTCGAAGTAGCTGGCCATCTGGCGCAGCGAGCCGCGGTGGGCGGGCGGGAAGAAGGTGCAGAGCGTCGACATCAGCCGGTCCTCGCGCGACCAGAGATAGCGCGGGACGGGGCTGCGACGCTCGTAGTCGTAGGAGTTACTGACGGCGCCGGTCATCATGATCATGAACGGTAAAATCATGCTGATCCCGCCGAACAGCAGGGCCAGGTAGATGCAGCCGGTCAGGCTGCGGCCGCGGACGCCCTGGCGGTCGGTGTAGTTGATGATCGGCATGTCAGTCCCCCTTCGCCTGGCGGAAGTCGACCTGCCGCAGGATGCGCAGTTGGAGGACGGTGAAGGAGATGAGGATCGCGCCGAGGATCCAGGCGTAGGCGGTGGCCAGCGAGAAGCGCAGGTTGATGTAGGCCTCCTGCCAGATGGCCATGCCCATGACCATCGTCGCCTTGCCCGGGCCGCCGAAGGTCAGCAGGAAGATGTTGCCCATCGTCTGGAACGTGGCGATGAACGTGCCGACGAAGTTGATTAGCACGAGCGGCATGATCGTCGGCAGGGTGATCGACCAGATGCGCCGCAGGATGCCCGCGCCGTCGATGCTGGCGGCCTCGTACAGCTCATCCGGCACGGACTTGAGCGCGGCGAGGTAGATCAGGCTGCCGATGCCCGCGCCGGCCCAGACGCCGGGGATGATGACCCAGGCCATGACCCAGGTCGGGTCGCCCAGCCAGTCGTGCGGGGTGTAGACCAGCCGCTCGGCCAGGCCGCTGGCGCCGACGCTCTCGGCCAGCCCGCGGAGCCAGTCAAACGTGCCGGTCAGCGCGCGGTTCAGCGTGCCGGTCGGACTCGAGGCGTACATCTCGCGCCACATCAGCGTGACGACCAGGCCGCTGGTCATCTGCGGCAGGAAGTACAGGGTGCGGAAGAAGATCTTGAACCGCGGCACCTCGCTCAGCAGCAGGGCCAGCAGGATCGGCGTGAAGAAGGCCAGGCCGAGGTTCCAGAGGACGAAGCGGAACGTGGTCCAGAGGTAGTGGTAGAAGTTCGGGTCGAGGCTGATGCTGATGAAGTTGTCCAGCCCGACAAACGCCGAATGGCCGACGATCTTGTAGTCCTGGAAGGCCATGACCAGGCCGCGCAGCAGCGGGTAGTAGCCCCAGAGCGCGATCGTGCCGAGGGCCGGGGCGAGCATGACCCAGGGCAGCCAACCGCGGTAGACGCCGACGGTGCTGGCGCGGCGGCGCAGCTGGCGGTGGATGACCAGGGCGGTGATCAGCGTCAGCACGGCCGTCAGCAGGCCGACGATCGCCCGCGCGCGCGGCCGCAGGGCGGCGACGGTGGCCTCCGGCCGCTCGAACATGGTGCCCTGGTTGGCGTCGCGTTCGAGGTTGGCCAGCGCCGTGCGATAGTCGAAGGTCTCGCCGCTGGGCCGCAGGACGAGGTCGATGACCTCCTGCTTGTAGAAGTCGCGGAACTGCAGCCACTTGCCCATGAACGGCTCGACGACCTCGAGGATCTTGCCCTCCTCGATCTCGGCCCAGAGGGCGAGGTTCTCGGGCGGCATCTCGCGCAGGTAGTCGTCGAAGCCGAGCCGTTCGAGGTCGCGCGGGTTGAGGAAGCGGGCCTGCCCGGCGGCGACCTTGCGGCGGATGTCCTCGTCCTGGCCCTCGGGCGCGCAGATGCGGGTCATGACCTCGAAGACCAGGTCGCGGTAGGCTTTGCGGTCGGCCTCGGTCGGCCCGCCGCGGGCGAGCACGTCCTTGCCGATCATGAAGAACGAGTTGGAGGCCTGCAGCACCGGCCGCTGGGCGGCGGTGCGGCCGGGGAAGGCCATCATGCCCATGTCGGAGGGGTCGAGGCCGAGCGTCTCGAACTCGGTCATGTCGCCCGACCAGAGCGGGTACATGGCCAGGTCGCGGCCGAGCCGCTTGACCGTGTCGATCAGGTCGCCGGTGGTCACGCTGACCGAGCCGTGGACGACCTGCTGCGGGGCGAAGCGGACGACGCGGCCCTGGTAGTGGGTCTGGCCGGCGGCGACCTCGGCCTCGGTCAGCTCGAGCGGCTCTCCGCTCTGCGGGTCGCGGACCCAGGGCGCCCAGCGCAGCCGGTGGTAGAACTCGACCGCGGCGGTACACGGCTCGCTGGCCACGTTGCAGCGCCAGGTCGGCACGACCGCGGTCAGGTCCTCGCCGCTGCCCGGAGCGTGGAAGTCGGTGTCCTGCTCGCCGAAGGTCACCACCTGGCCCGTCGTCGGGCTGACGCGGTCCTGGACCACGATGCTCGAGCCGGTCGTCGCGACCCAGGGGGCGAAGGCCCAGCTCTCGGGGGTCAGCTCGAGGCCGAACGACTTGCGCGCGGGGTTGTACAGCAGGCGGACCCAGCGGATGAACTCGTCGTAGGTCCGCGGGGGGTGGGCCGGGTCAAGGCCGGCGGCGCGCAGGAGCCGCTTGGAGTAGAGGATACCGACGTACGTGCCGCCGCGGTTGGGCAGGGCGTAGGGCTGGCCGTCGACGGTAACCACCTGGCGGTAGAGCGGCTTGAACTCCATCCAGCCGGGCCACTTGGCCTCGTCCTCGTCGATCTGCCCGTTCAGGTCCGGCTGCCCGTCCGCGCGCACCTTCGGCCGCCCATCGGCCGACACGCCGTCCTGGCCGATCCACTCGGTCAGCGGGTAGGCCAGTCCCTGGCTGACGGCTTGGCGGATGTCGGTCTCGAAGATGTCGGGCCCGATGTTGCCGGCCATGGCCATCGCCAAACTGGCCTTCTCGCCGGCGGTGGGAATGGAGATCCCCGACCACTGCGTCAGCCGGACGCCCGGGTTGGCGGCGAAGAAGTCGCGCAGGTTCTTGGGCAGGCGTTGCTGGGTGTTGAAGCGGCTGGTGACGGTGAGGGTGATCTCGGCCGGCGCGGGCCCGCCAATCAGACAGAGCAACGCCAGCGGCAACCAACAGAACGCGCGGGGGACGGCCATGACCTACGAGTTTGGCCGGACGACGCCGATTCCTCCTCGCGGCGGCGGCTGCCGCTAGACCGCCATGGTCGGCGCACAGCTAGCTTCGGCGCACGCCAGGCGAATGCCACGGGCGCTCCCGACCCGGCGCGTCTGGCCGACACGTCAACGGAGTGTTACCAATCCGGCACGCCAGGGCCTTGACACGGGTCGAAAAGTATGGTACCCTTGCCTCAACAGGGTCGGACAGGGGCGGGATGGCGAGCTGAATCTCCGGTGAAGACGGTGATAGCCAGCTCTTTAATCCATCTAATATACTTTATCCATTAGAGAATATACATCTAAGTAAAACATATTTCCATCTATCGGATAAAGTAGTTAGGTGCCGCGATCGTGGCGGTGTCAGGGGGCAGGGGGAGCGGACCGGGGAGTGCGTGGAGTGCTCCCCGGGCGGTTTGGCGGTCGGAAATCGTGGAGGAGCGCCGTCAGGAAAGGAGACGAGACACGGCGCGGACAGGGGGCAGCTACGGACCCGAGGGCGTGCTAGCGCGAGCAGCGCTGGGCCACCATTCGGCACAACAGGAGCCGCGGCACGAGGCGAGCATCGCTGGGCGTGGGCGGCCAGAGGGGCAAGAGCCAAGGGCTCAGCCGGCAAGAGGGAGAGTAGCGGGATGGCGATTTCGATGGATCAATTGTGTGACTTACTGCAGGAGGCCGAGCTGGACTATTACCGGCACCCACGGCGCGAGGCGTTGGTGGTGCCGCTGCGCTCGGTGGCGGTGCGGATGCGGCTGGAGGACGAGGGGCGGATCCTCTCCACGCGTGTCCGCTACGTGGCGGTGTTGCCCGACAACGAGCACCTGGAGCGTTCCTTGCGCTACATCAGCGCGCTGAATCACCGTTTGCGCTGGTACCGGTTCGGCTGGGACGAGCGGACCGGCGAAGTGGCGGTCTCGGAGAACGTGCGCATCGCCGATGGCACACTGACGGTCGAACAGCTGGAGTGGATGGTTTACGCCATGGTCTCGATGGTCGAGGACCAGGCGTCGGCACTGCGGCGGCTAGCCGATGCCGGCCGGCGCGGTAGCCGGCATCCCGAGCTCGACGACCTACTCGCCGACCTGGCCGGTGGCAGCAGCGGCTCGATCACGATCCCCGACCTGCCGAGCCAGCCCGTGGCCGAGGCGGTCTGGCTGCAGCTCGTCGCCGACACGCTCGGCGCGCTGACCCGGTCGCTGCGCTCAGCGCCCAACCTGGCGCGCGCGCGCCACGAGGTTTGGCCCGCATTGCGGCAGCTGCGTGAGCAGTCGACAGCCGCCGGCGAGGAGTATCTTCTGCCGACGCTCATGGCGGAGGCCGAGGTGGCGCCCGCGGAGGAGTATGTCCTCCTGTTCATGCTGGCTCGACAGGCGCAGGGTGATCGGCGGATCATGGACCACGAGCTGGAACGGGTTGCGGGCGAAGGCTGCAACATCGACGACCTGTGCCAGCGGCTGCGCGCCGCTGGGCTGATCGTCGATCTGGACGACGACGACTGCGAGCCCTGGCGCCTCAGTAGCCAGGTTCTCGAGCCGCTGATTGGTCGACTGCCGTTCGAGTACGTGGCGCCGCCACCGGCCTTTGACGTGGCGGACCTGCCGGCGGGCCCGCTGGCTGAGGCGGAGTGGCTCGCGCTCGTCCACCGGGTCCTGGCCCAGCAGACCGCTGAGGACGGTGAACCGGCGCGCTTGGACTTGCTGCGCACCGTCCACTGGCCGGCACTGTTGGCGCTGCGCGCGGAATCGGTGGCCGGCGGCGAGCGCTACGCGACGGCGTCGGCGCGCGCGGAGCACGAGTTGACCGACGTCACGGAGCTGGCTGTGGCCTTCATAGCCCAGCAACACGCGGTAGGTCAAACGCGCATCAGCAGCACTGACATCCACCGCGTCACGACCGACTGGAACGGCGAGGCCAGGCCCGTCAGCTCGAAGGCCTTGCTGTCGACCGGGCTGATTGAGGCGTGCGACAACGACGACCTACCGCCGTTTCGCTTGAACGCGGCGGGCGCGGCCTGGCGGACCCCCTAGCGCTCTACTGACTGACCGGGGGGTGCACCCTGCCCGCCCCCGACCCTCCGTAACCCGCCCGCTCGCCGGGTGTGGACCCTCAACGCCTCGACCTCCGCGCGGATGGTCTGGGCCGGCCCCAGGAGAAGCACAACCATGGCAAACATTCCGAATCTCGACAACTGCACGGGTGGCGCACGGCGGTGGCTGTTGTCCGTGGCGGAACCGGGCGCGGCGCCGGCCGAGCTGCCCACAACCGCGACGGGTTGGCTGCGTGCGCTGGCGCAGGCCCATGGAGCAGTGGTCGGCACGATCTGGCCGGCGCTGGATATTGATGCGCTGGGCGAGGCGGGCGCGCGCGCGCTGGACCTGCCCGGGCTGGTGGTCGCCGCTCGCGGCCAGGCGGTGGCACACGGGCGCGAGTACATTTCGTTGGCCGACCTGGCGCTGGCGCTGGGCGAGCACTGCGGCCAGGGCATCGAGCCGGCGATCGTCGCGGCGGCGGCAGGCGTGGCGGCGGGCGACAAGCCGACGATGCGCTCGCGGCCCATCAGTGGCTCGCCGCACGACTCGCGTGCGCCGCAGGAGCCGGCGCCGACGGCGGATCGTCGTGGGGCGCCCCGGTCCGGCCCACGTGGGCGGGAGGCGCGGCGGGCCATGTTCGGGCCATCCGCGCCGGCGCCGCAGCTGGCCCCGGGTGACTACACCCAGCCGGTGGGTGGGCCGCTGGGCGAGTTCGGCATCGATTTGACCCACGAGGCTTACGCGGGCCATCTGCCGGTGTGCGTGGGGCGGGCGACCGAGCTCGAGACCATCCTGGAGACGCTCTGTCGCGAGACGAAGGCGAACCCGGTCCTGCTCGGGCCGGCGGGCAGCGGCAAGACCGCCCTGGCCGAGGCGCTCGCGCAGCGCCTGGTCGCCGGCGAGGTGCCCGCGCCGCTGCGTGGCAAGCGGCTGGTCAGCATCTCGGCGGCCAACTTCGTCGCCGGCGCGGGCATTGTCGGCATGATGGAGGAGCGGGTCGAGGAGGTGGTCGAGCAGGCGCTGGCGCAGGGCGCCATTTTGTTCATCGACGAGCTCCATATGATCACCGGCGCGGGCGCGTCGCGGTCGAACACCGCGGGCACGCTGGGTAACGCGCTGAAGCCGGCGCTGTCGCGGCCGGGTTTCGCCTGCATCGGCGCGACCACGCCGAGCGAGTACGAGCAGCACATCATCACCGACACCGCGCTCGAGCGACGCTTCCAGCCGGTGACCATCGAGTGCCTCTCGGCCGAGGCGACGCTGGAGATCCTCGCTCAGCGCGAGAAGGTGGCCAAAGAGAAGCAGCGCCCCTCCTGCCCGCCCGAGGTCCAGGCGTGGCTGGTCGACTATGCGGACCGGCAGATCCTCAACCGGCACTTCCCCGACAAGGCCATCGACCTGTATGAGCAGTGCGTGGCACACGCGCTGAACCGTGGGCTCGGCACCGTCGACCTGGCTACGGCCCAGGTGGTCGTCGAGCGGCTGCTCGGTGTGCCGCTCGATGTCGGCCAGGGCCTGGACGAGTTGGCCGAGGCGGTGGTCGGGGCGGGCTTGCTCCACCCGGAGAGTGCGGTCGAGTTGGAGGCGCGCCTGATGGTGTCGCTGCGCGGCATGGACTGCGTGCCCGCGCGGCCCAACGCCGTGGTGGCGCTGCTCGACGAGGCAGCGTACACGGCACCGGCGCTGGCCGACCTACTGGCCAGCCGGCTGCTCGGTTCGAAGGAGCGGCAGATCAGCGTCGACCTCGCCGGTCTGGTCTATGCCAGTGATGTCGCCGCGCTGTCCGGCAACCAGGCCAACGGGCGCAAGTCCATCTTCCAGGATCTCGAACAGATGCCCTGGTCGGTGCTGGTGCTGCGCGGTCTGGAGCTTACCAGCAGCGCGGTCCGCGACGCGGTGGCGCGCATGCTGAACACGGGCTTGCTGGACCTCGAGAACGGTCGCCGGCTGAGCCTCTCGCACACGCTGGTGCTGCTGGTGATGGAGCGATCGCTGGCGGAACCGAAGGGCAAGGCGAACCTCGGCTTCCGCGAACGGCCGGCGCCCACGAGCGGCGGCCTCGAGCGGGTGGAGGCCCTGCTGGGCGAGCGGCTGGCCAGGGAGGTCGATGTGGTCTCCGAAGGTTCGCCTTACGAGGAGTTCCTAGGCGCGCGGGCCTGGCTGCTCAACGACCTGCTCCCGGGCCTGCTGGAGACGTTGGCCAAGCGTCGGCTGACCGTCACTTTCGATCCGCAGCTGGTCGATTACCTGTTGGCGCTGCACGATGGTGGCTTCGATCGGCGCGAGTGGGAGCGGACGTTCGACCGCGTGCTGTCGCCTGCGCTGGCCAACGTCGCGCCGGCGGCGCACGAGCCAGCGCGGGCGGTGTATCTGCGAGTCGGGGCAGACGGCCTCGAGGTCGAGGAGGTCGCGGCAACGCCCCGCCCGGTCAGCGAGGTCTAGGCAGCCATGACTCTCGAGTCGACCTGGAACCAAGCGGCGCATGCAGACGTTCTGACCCATGAGACCGACCGAGACACGACGGCGACGAGCGCGCGCAGCAGAGCATCGCTTGACACGTCAGGCAAACTCCGCTATAAACGCGACACAGGGGCGGGACAGGGGGCTCACCTGGCCAATCCTGGCGGCGCCGGAGTGTGTCACCAGAGGGTCAAGGTGTATACATACTCACCGTCCGGCGAGTATGTGGGGATCCCCTGCAGAGCTCTGGGATTCTGGCGCGAAAACACGCCAAGAGTAACCATGGGCCACGGCTGCCGAAAGTGGCGGCCGGGTAGGGGAGCCGGCCGGGGGGAGTCATCTGCTGTCCCGGCGTTGACGACCGCGGTGCGCGCGCGAGCTGACACCGCATTCGCAGGAGGGCAATGATGGCGATTCAGACGAATGACCTGTGTGATCTGCTCGATGGGGCGGGCGTACGCTACGTGATCGAAGTGCCGGGCGGGCGGGTGCGCGTGCCGCTGCCGTCCCAGGTGCTGCATCTGTGGCTGGAGGACGAGGGGCGGGTGCTCTGCGCGCGCGTGCCGCAGGCGGCCTCGCTGGCGGGCGTCGAGGACCGGGCGGCATGTCTGCGCCACATCTCCGCGCTCAACGGCCGGCTGCGGTTTGGCCGCGTCGGCTGGCACGAGCACGACGACGAGGTGGTCGTCGAACACTGTGTCTGGCTGGGCGAGACCGCGCCGACCATCGACCAGATCCGCCAACTCGTGACCACTACTCGCGTCCTCGCCCAGCGTGGCCTGCGCGAACTGCGCCAGATGGTCGGGCAGCCGGACGTGCGCGTGGCCTAGGGGCGCGCGGGAGCGACTTAGTTCAGGGGACAGGGCCGCCTGGTGCCTGAACCAGGGTGCGAGCGGGCGTTCACGGACCCCGCATCAGCCACTGGCCGCACGTTGGCCAGGGCAGCGTCGAGCGGACAGACCGGGGCGATCAGAGCGCCGCGGTGGAACAACAGGAGGGTAAGGACATGGCGATCACATTCGAGCGGTTGGTTGAGGTGGTGGAGGAGACGGGGCTGCCCTACGAGCACCATGAGGAGTGGGATGCGCTCATGTTGCCGTTGAGGGACGGGGAGCTGATGCTGGCGCTGGACGACCAGAGCGAGGAGGAGGGCGACACCATCATCGCGCGGATCCGACACGCCGCGGACCTGTCGGACACCGAGAACTTGCACCGGTGCCTGTGGCACATCGCCCTGGTCAACTTCAACCTGCGCTTCGGCCGAGTGGGTTGGCACCCCCAGACCGGCGAGGTGATGATCGAGGAGTACCTGTTCCTGGGCGATGGCGACGTGACGGCCTTGCAGGTGGAGCACGTGTTCGAAGCGCTGAAGCAGACCTACGACACCCACGCGGCCCGACTGCGTCGCCTCGCCCTGCTCGGCGAGGACGAGGAGGAGGCGCCGCCGGCGTACCTTGACATCACGCGCTCACCGGACTTCCTCGCGGCGATAGCGCGCATTTCCAGCGGGGACGGGGACGACGATCCTCCGTTCATCGACGCGCTGAGCCAAGAGATCTTCAGCCAGATCCCGGGTGGCGATCTCGACGCGGACGGTCCTGGTTGGGTCGACATGACGGGCCATGTGCCGTTCGGCGATTCCGACGACGACGATGAGGACGACGACGACCTGGACGACGA
>DHNJ01000310.1:11493-11694 GCA_002409445.1 Armatimonadetes bacterium UBA5419
ACGACGACGACCTGGACGACGACAGCGACGAGGCCGAGGACGACGAGGCCGAGGACGATGAGTAGGTAGGGGCTCGCGTCCACGGTTGAGCACGCTGGCGCCGCCGCGGGGCGGACGGCGCCACGGTCAGCGCCGGGTCCGCGGGACGGATAGCTGCCTACGACGGAGCGAGTGGTGGGTTGGCGCGGCCTGCGCCGGCTC
>DHNJ01000310.1:11846-12429 GCA_002409445.1 Armatimonadetes bacterium UBA5419
CCCCGCGCCCGGGCCCGCGCCGCGCCACGCAGACTGGCGCGGGCGGGTGGGTGATGAGCGGAGGGGCGGCCGCAGGGGTCGCAGCGGAGGAATCGGCGGGTGGCAGGGGAGGGACCGGGCTTGCGCTCGTTCGTCACGGCACCGGTGCTGCTGGCCGCCGGCGTGATCGAGTACCTGGGCGGTCCGAGCATCGACCCGCGGTTCTGTCTGGGGGCGGCCGGCGCGGCTTGGCAGCTTGATCCGGCATGAATTTGAGCGATGGGTGGCGGCCTCGCCGCCGCCCCGACCATCGTCGCCATGGGAGGGAAGGAGGCACGGCAGCGGACCATTGAAAGGCGGACCCGACGGGGTGCTAGCGCGGGGCGCTGGCGACTGTTTGGCAGAAGACGGGCCGTACCACGGGGCCAACACGGCAGGGCGTGGGGCGGGCTTTGGGGGCTGGAGCGGGCGGCTCTGGCCATTGACGGAGGGTTTGTGATGGCGACGACGGTGAAACAACTTTGTGCTCTGCTCGACGAATGTGAACTGACTTACTACCGGCACCCGCGGAACGACTCGCTGGTGGTCACCTGCGGCGAGGTCT